>CAYNGR010000007.1:0-6928 GCA_964396755.1 uncultured Cyanobium sp.
TCTCCCCCGGGCCATTGACGATGCAGCCCATCACGGCGATGTCGAGGCCGGTGAGATGGGCGGTGGCGCTGCGCACCTTGTGCAGCACCTCCTCGAGATTGAACAGGGTGCGACCGCAACTGGGGCAGGCCACGTACTCGACCATCGTCTTGCGCAGCCCCAGGGCCTGCAGAATCGAGTAGCAGACTGGAATCTCCTTCTCGGGAGCCTCGGTGAGCGACACCCGGATCGTGTCACCGATGCCTTCCGCCAGCAGCGGCGCGATGCCTGCGGTGCTCTTGATGCGGCCGTAGTCGCCGTCACCGGCTTCGGTGACGCCGAGATGCAGCGGGTAGTGGAAGCCCTCGGCATCCATGCGGGCAGCCATCATCCGATAGGCGGCCATCATCACCGGCGCCCGCGAGGCCTTCATCGACACGACGATGTTGTGGAAGTCGAGCCGGTCGCAGATGCGGATGAACTCCATGGCGCTCTCCACCATGCCCAGCGGGGTGTCGCCGTAGGTGAACAGCATCCGCTCCGCCAGGGAGCCGTGGTTGACACCGATGCGCAGCGCTTTGTCCTGCTGCTTGAGCACACTCACAAGCGGCTCAAGCGTCTGCTGGATCCGCTCGCCGATGGCGACGAACTCCTCAGGGGTGAATTCGCTGCGGTTGGGGTCGGGTTTGTCGAACACGTACAGACCCGGATTGATGCGCACCTTGTCGACGTGCTGCACCACCTCGAGGGCAATCTTCATGCCGTTGTGATGCACATCCGCCACCAGCGGCACCGGCCTGTAGCTGTCCTCCAGCCGCTTGCGGATCTCGCCCATCGCCTTGGCGTGGGCCAGGGAGGGGACCGTGACGCGCACGATCTCGCAGCCGACCTCATGGAGGCGGCGGATGCCGGCGGTTGCGCCCTCGATGTCGAGCGTGTCTTCGTTGATCATCGACTGCACCACCACCGGGTGCTTGCTGCCGACCCAGATGTCGCCGACGCGCACGCTGCGGGTGGGGCGGCGATGAATCTGAGTGTCGAATCGGGGATCGACCGCGGCGCCTGCGGCGGGCGTCCCGGCGCCTGCGGCGGTCGCTCCGGCGCTGGCAGACGCGTCGGCGGAGCTGGTCGGGGCGGCGGTCATCGCGGAGCAGTGGCGCGTCGACAAAGCCTGTCACAACGGCCGGAAAACTGACGACCCCATTGGCGCCGCCAGCCACTCAGCCCTGCTCGAGCCGCCGCTTCACCTCCTTGAGGTCCTGCCAGGTGTGCCACTTGGGACTGCCCTCCTCCCGGGATGCGTTGCGGAGCAGATAAGAGGGGTGAAAGATCGGCATCAGGCTGCGCCCGTCCAGCCCCTCGCCCTCACCGCGACGCCACTGGCCGCGCAGGCGGGTGATGCCCCCTTTGATGCCCAGCACCCCCTCGAGCGCGGTGGCGCCGACGAGCAGGATCAGGCGCGGGTCGACCAGAGCGATCTGGCGCAGCAGAAACGGCCGGCAGGCGGCGATCTCCGCCGGCGTCGGACGGCGGTTGTCCGGCGGGCGGCACTTGATCACATTGCAGATGTAGGCGTCGCGCTGGCTGTCGAGGCCAACGCTCTCCAGCATCCGGTCCAGCAGCTGGCCTGCCCGTCCCACGAACGGGACGCCCTGTTCATCCTCCTGCGCCCCCGGGGCCTCACCGATCAACAGCAGCGACGCGCGGGGGTTGCCGCGGCTGACCACCACCCTCTGGCGTCCGCCGGCCAGTCCGCAGGCCCGGCAGGCGCCGCACTCACCGGCCAGGGCCTGGAGAGCCCGCTCCAGCTGCGCCGGGCCCGCGCCGGCAGCCTGCAGCGGAGGGCTCGCCGACTCCAGCGGAGACGACGCAGCGGACGGAGGCTCGGAGGACACGACAACGGGGCCGGACATTTCGCTGAATTGTTGCCCGTCGCGACGACCCTGGGGTTGGGCGTGCGCGAAGATCGCCACAGGCACCTTTCTGCCCGTGGGCGGACGCCGCCGTGTCGACGTCCTCCGGTTCCGCGCCTCCTCATGGCGTCCCAGCCACCAACAGATGTCCCTTCCCCTGGCCGCCCGGGCCCGCGACCTGCAGCCCTCCCTGACCCTGGCGATCACCGCCCGGGCCCGCCAGCTCCGCTCCGAAGGCCGGGACATCTGCAGCCTCAGTGCCGGTGAACCCGACTTCGACACGCCTGCCTTCATCCGTCAGGCGGCGATCGACGCGCTCGAATCCGGGCATACCCGCTACGGACCAGTGGCCGGCGAACCGGCACTGCGGGACGCCATCGCCGCCAAGCTCAGTGAGGAGAACGGGGTTCCCACCAGCCGCGAGCAGGTGCTGGTCACCAACGGCGGCAAACAGGCCCTCTACAACCTGTTTCAGGTGCTGCTCGATCAGGGCGATGAGGTGCTGGTGCCCTCGCCCTACTGGCTCAGTTACCCCGAGATGGTGCGGCTGGCCGGTGCACGCTGCACGACACTCACCTGCGACGCCGCCGATGGCTTCCGGCTGCAGCCGGACCGGCTGGAGGCCGCCATCAGCCCCGCCACCCGGCTGCTGGTGCTCAACAGTCCGTCCAACCCCACCGGCGCGGTGTTCTCACGCACCGATCTCGAAGGGATCGCCGCGGTGCTGCGCCGCCATCCGCAGGTGGCCGTCGTCTGCGACGAGATCTACGAGCACCTGTGCGCTCCAGGTCACAGCCATCACAGCTTCGCGGCGGTGGCGCCCGATCTGGCCGAGCGCGTGCTGATCGTCAACGGCTTCGCCAAAGGCTGGGCAATGACCGGCTGGCGCATCGGCTGGCTGGCCGGTCCCGCCCATGTGATCGCCGCTGCCTCAGCCCTGCAGAGCCAGAGCACCAGCAACGTCTGCAGCTTCGCCCAGTTCGGAGCCCTGGCGGCGATCAGTGGTCCACGCGACTGCGTGCATGCCATGGCGGAGCAATTCAATGAGCGCCGCCAGCTGCTCAGCGACGGCCTACGGGCGATCGACGGCGTCAGGCTGCTGCCGCCGGAAGGTGCGTTCTATGCCTTCCCTGACGTCAGCGACTGGGGGATCGATTCGCTGAGCTTGTGCACCCGACTGCTGGATGACGTCGGACTGGCCGTCGTGCCCGGGGCCGTCTTCGGCGACGACCGCTGCATCCGCTTCTCCTGCGCCGCGTCGCCGGACAGCCTGCGGGACGGTATCGAGCGCCTGGCCCGCTTCCGCGCCAGCCTGCCGCTCTGAGGCCCCGCTGAAGCCATTCCAGGGCCATCGGGCAGGATTTCTGCGCCCGAGCCCGCCCCGCCATGCCCCTGGCCGTTCCCCGCAAGCTGATCGTGCTCGGGGACAGCGGCGTCTACGGCTGGGGGGATCCCGAGGAAGGCGGCTGGTGCGAGCGGCTGCGGCGTCACTGGATGGGCCTGCCTGGCGGGCCGGTGCTGTACGGGCTGGGAGTGCGCGGGGATGGCCTCGAGCGGGTGCGCGCCAGGCTGCCGCAGGAGGTCAGCGGTCGCGGCGAACTGCGCCGCCAGTTGCCGCAGGGGATCCTGCTGGCGGTGGGCCTCAACGACACCGCACGGGTCGGACGGCCTGATGGGCGGCATCAACTGGCACCGGATGCCTTTCTGTTCGGCCTGCAGGAGCTGTTGAGCCAGGCCCGCGCCCTGGCTCCCACCATGCTGCTCGGCCTGACGCCGGTGCTGGAGGAGGCGATGCCGTTCGCAGAGATCCTCTGGTATCAGCTTGAGACGATCCGCCACTACGAGGCCCTGCTGGAGGAGGCGGCCCAGGAGGCCGATGTCCCCTTCCTACCGCTGCTGGAGAGCTTCATGCAGGAACCGCACTGGCAGAACTGGCTGTGCAGCGACGGGCTGCATCTCAACAGCGACGGCCATGCCCATGTGGCCGCCCGCCTGAAACACTGGCCGGCGCTGCTGCAGTGGGCAGAGCTGGAGCTGCAGCAACGGGCGACACCGCTGCACTGAACGCACAGCACCTGCCGATCAACCGGAGAGCACACCAGATCCAGGGTCGACGGCCGGCCGGCCACACCAGGCAGAATCAGCGGGCAATCGCAACCGTTGCGCTGTAGTCGAATGCAGCGAATCCGGCAATGGACGGGTGAGAGATCTCCCACAGACGCGGGAAAAATGTCTGTGCGCGAACCATCGGAGGCCGAAGTTATGAACATTTGTTGGAAACACCGATTCCGGATCGCTGCGATGAGGGCACGGTTCCGGCAAGCGTCCGCTCAGGGTGATGCTCCAACCACCGACTTTTCAGCCGTCCGTCACTCCCCAGGCCCATCAACAGGCTTTGGCTCCTGGGCTGTCGAGCCGCCGGGGCGTGGCCGAGCGGACGCCAGGACCCGGCTCCACGCCTTCTCCCGGCAAGGTTCTGCCGGCCAAGGCCCTGCCAGGCAGGCGCGGACGGCTGCGGGCTCCGGCCACCAACCAGGAGGCGCTCGAGGCCCTGAAGCGCTCCAGTGATGAGGCCGAACGGCGGGCCCTGCGTGACCAGCTGGTGCGCAACAACCTGCCATTGGTCTATGCCATCACCGCCCGAATGGGGCGAACGCTGTCTCTCTCGCAGGATGATCTGCGCCAGATCGGCAGTCTCGGCCTGCTGCGCGCCATCGAGGCGTTCGAACCCTCGCGCGGTCGCAGTCTGAGCAGCTTCGCTGTTCCCTACATCCGGGGTGCCATTCAGCACGAGCTGCGCGACCGCGCCAGCCTGATGCGGATTCCGCGGCCGTTGTGGGAACTGCGGCGTCGCGCCACCGTCCTGCAGGACCGGCGCCGCCGCCTCGGCCAGCCGCAGCTGGCGCCGGCCCAGCTGGCCGAAGCCCTGGAGTGCTCCCCAGGCCAGGTGGTGGAAGCCCTGCAGATCGGCTCGGTGGTGGAGATGCGCAGCCTTGATGCTCCGAGCCGCGCGGATACAACCAATGAGGGGGCAGGGCGCAGCCTGCTGGACCTGCTCCCCGACCCCGCCAGCCTGGTGGCGGCTGAGCCTGAGGGCGAGCCGCTGCAAGCGGAAGCGCATGGCGAGCCACCGCTCCGTCCCGCCGCAACGCCCGCAGGCACAAACGGCCATGGCCTCTCTGTTCGCAGGGGCTCTGCCACCGCTGAGGAGGCTGCCGCGCCCGACGCCCGCAGTGTGCTGGCCAGCACGCCTCAGGCACCGACCGGCTGGCCGCCGTCGCCGGAACGCTCCTGGTTGGACAGTCGTCTGGAGTCGCTCACCGTTCAGGAACGCGCCCTGCTGGACGGTCACGTCGGCCAGGGGCGCAGCTGGGCCGAGCTCGGACGCGAACTCGGCCTGCATCCCCGCCAGGCGCAACGACGCACCGTGGCGCTGCTCAGCCGGCTGGTGGGTGAAGCCAGCCGCTGGCGCGACAACGGGGCAGGAGCGACAAGCTGAATCCGCGGCCGGCGTCGAACACCCCAGGCCCGCGCTGCCGGGCGGGCGGCGAGGGCATCACGGCGCCAGAGGTGGGTCTGAGGGACCGCCACCGCGCGTGCTTCAGGAGCCCAGCGGCGCCGGGCGGCCACACGGGCAAGAGGCAGCGGGCTGGTGAGCGACGGGAGCGCGATCGGCCCGCCGGGAGGCGATCGATCAGGCCAGCGGCAGGGTCAGGGGCAGCAGCAACGGTGCCAGCAGCAGGGCGAGCAGGGCGGCGAGCAGCGTCTGCAGGCCGTTGACCAGCTCGTTGCTGAGCCAGTCCAGACGCCGTTGCAGCGTGGCGCCGATGACGCTCTCCAGCAGCGTGGCCACCAGCCCGATGGCGCTGACCAGTGCAATTGCGCCTGCACCCTGGATCAGGCCGAGGGTCGCCATCAGCAGCGTCATCAGCACGCTGCCGAGCAGGCTGGCCGCCGTGCCCTCGAGGCTGATCGCCCCCTCGGTGCCTGGAGGCACCGGCCGACCGCTGGTGATCAGCACCGCATGACGGCCCCAGCGCTTGCCGATCTCACTGCCGAAGGTGTCGGCCAGTTTGGCCGCGAAGCTGGCGGCGAAGCCGAGCAACAGCCAGCGCTGGCCGGGCACGGCCAGCAAGGGCGCCGCCACGGCGAGCAGAGCACCCACCAGCGCCGATCCCCAGACGTTCTCAGGGCCGCGCCGGCCGCCACGGCCCTCCGCCAGACCCTGACGCTGCTTCTGCCGCAGGCCCAGACGCGTCACCAGCGACCCCAGCAACAGGTAGAGCACTACCGCCAGCCAGCCGCGCCAGCCCAGGCTCCCCCACAGAAGGGTGCCGAGCAGGGCTGCATGCCACCAGCCGGCGGGGGTGAGCAGGGGCAACCGCTTCGCCAACAGCGGCAGCGGGGCATGAATCAGCAGGGCGATCAGCCAGAGGAGCGCCGAGGGATGCGGCAGCGGCAGCAAGGGCAGGGGCGGATGTGTTGCACAGGTCTACGACAGCTGCGATCTGGCAAGGACGACGGCGGATAATCGCCGCATCCGACCGTGTCGCGGCGTCATGGTGTTCAAGAACAAGTTCTTCCTGGATCTGGGCTCCGGCGGGGAGTCTCAGGCTCCGGTCACGATCGCGCCCCCCACCGCCAAGCCTGAGGCGAAGTCCGCCGGCAAGGCCAAGGCTGCTGCCGCCAAGGCTGAGGTCAGCGCTGCCGCTCCTGCCGCCGTCGCCGAGGCCCCCAGCCAACCGGTGAGCAGTCAGACCACGGCCGAGGCGATCGCCGCCGAACTGGCCGCCGAGCAGGCCAGCCGCCCCGCTCCCAGCCTGTCCACCTTCGCCCCTGACAACGTCAGCGCCGGCGGTGCGCTGCCCCGCGGCCGCCGCCGCGGCGGCGCCGATCTGGGAGGCTTCCGCGAGATGGCCCGCGGCATGCTCAGCAGCTGAGCCATCGCCAGGTGGCCAGGCGGCTGACCCCGGCCACCGCCGCCGTGGTCGTGCGCAGGATCGAGTCACCCAGGCTCACCGCACACCAGCCGGCGG
>CAYNGR010000007.1:7028-10958 GCA_964396755.1 uncultured Cyanobium sp.
TCCGCCTGCAGGGGCTGAAGCCGGTCGATGCCCAGTTCAGTGGCCATGCGCCAGACCACCTCGACGTCCTGGCGCGGCAGTGCCAGGGCAAGGCACAGGCGTGGAGCGGGGGACGGGGCTGGCTCTCCCTCCATCCGCACGCCTTCCAGCCAGGAACCGGACCCCAGCTGCGCCAGCCACTGGCCGCCGCAACCATCGATCAGGCTCACGGGCTCACCGGGGCGCAGACGCAGCACCCGCGACAGGTAATGCTGCTCCTCTCGCTGCAAGGTCAGCTGGCCGTCGGCTGCGCAGGCACGGGCCAGCCGCCCCGGTTCAATCAACAGCCGCCGCAGTTCGCGGGCCATCGCCGACTCAGCTGCCCTGGGAGGTGAACGGGCTGTCAGGCTCCTCCTCGATCGGCCAGTCCTCCTGCAGGCCGCCGATCAGCAGCTCCTCGATCTCGACGATGTCCCGATCCAGGCACTGCAGCGTGTTGATCAGCACGTCGAGGGCGAAGGCGTCGCTGGTGCCCAGATCGACCCAGAAGCGCGCCCAGTCGCCACGCACCTCGAGCGGGCTCATGTTGTGCATCAGCGCTGGCAGCGCTGAGGTGGCACTGCCGCCATCCCAGGCCAGCCAGCTGAGCTCGGCGCCTGCCTCATGTGCCTGCAGATTCTCAGCGTTGAAACCGCCGAGCTTGCCCAGGAAGAACCAGCTGTCGAGCGCCGTCTCCAGGTAGCCCCGCTCTCCCTGCCCGAGCGCCATCGGGAAGCGCAGCCAGATCCAGCAGTTGAAGGGATCGATCTCGCGGAAGTGGACCTCCATGGCGGTGGTCAGGAGCAGGGGGTGGTTCCCTCATGCAACCATGCAGCCGGCGCAGCGGGCGACGGCCCACCATGCTGGGGCGATGCTTGAACTGCAGTCCCTCGCTTATCACCCGGCCACGGCGGCGGAGCCGCTGCTGCGCGAGGTCACGCTGCGGCTGCCTGTGGGGGAGCCAGGCCTGATCGCCGGCCGCAGCGGCAGCGGCAAGACCACCCTGCTCGAGCTGATCAGCGGACTGGCGGATCCCAGCCGCGGGCGCATCCTCTGGAATGGCGAGCAGGTCGATGCACGCCAGAGGCGCTGGTTGAGTGGGCTGGTCTTTCAGTTTCCTGAACGCCATTTCCTGGGGCTGACCGTGGCGCAGGAACTGAAGCTGGGGCAACGGCGACTCGGCGGCGAACGGCTGCAACAGGTGCTCACCCAGGTGGGCCTGTCGGAACTGCCGCTGCAGGAGGCCCCGGAGCGGCTCAGCGGCGGCCAGCAGCGGCGATTGTCACTGGCGGTCCAGCTGCTGCGTGATCCGAAACTACTGCTGCTCGATGAACCGACGGCAGGGCTGGACTGGGCGGTGCGCTCCGAGGTGCTGCAACTGTTGGCGGAGCTGGGGCGCGAGCGAGCCCTGCTGATCGTCAGTCACGAGCCGGAGCTGTTCGCAGGGTTCGTGCGCCACAGCTGGCGCCTCGAGGAAGGGCGTCTCCGTACGATGCGCCCAGCAGAGGTGGGGTCATGACCGACGGTCGGACCGATCGGGTTCTCAGGGCCACAGCCGCCGGAGGCGGCATCCGCCTTGTGGCGGTCAACAGCACGCAGTCCGTCCGCGAGGCCAGGCGGCGCCATGGCCTCTCGTTCCTGACCACCGCCCTGCTGGGCCGGGCCATGACGGCGGGGCTGCTGCTGGCCAGCTCGATGAAGGTGCGCCATGGCCGCGTCAATCTGCGCATCCGCTCCGACGGGCCGCTGCGCAGCCTGATGGTGGATGCGGGACGCGACGGCACCGTCCGCGGCTACGTCGGCTGTCCGGAGCTCGAACTGGACCTGGTGGACGACAACGGTCATCCCCAGCTGGACTTCCGCCGCGCCACCGGCACCGGCTACCTGCACGTGGTGCGCGACATCGGTGAGGGTGAACCGTTCAGCAGCACGGTGGAACTGGTGAGCGGCGGCATCGGCGAAGACGTCGCCTCCTATCTGCTGCACTCCGAGCAGACTCCCTCAGCGGTGTTCGTGGGCGAGCGCCTGGATCATTCCGGCGTGGTGGTGAGTGGCGGCGTCCTGGTGCAGGTTCTGCCCAAAGCGGCGCGCGAACCAGCCTTGGTGGCGTTGCTTGAGGACCGCTGCCGAGAGATCAGCGGCTTCAGCGATCGCCTGGCCCACTGCGGCGACCATCTCGAGGACCTGCTCGCCGACATCTTCCCCGACCTCGATGCTCAGCCCCTCGACGACGCCGAGGCGGTGACACCGGTGCGCTTCTTCTGCCCCTGCACCCGCCAGCGCAGCGTCTCAGCGCTCAAGCTGCTGGGCCGCGACGAGCTGGGGTCAATCCTGCGGGAGGACGGTCAAGCCGAACTGACCTGCCATTTCTGCAGCTCCGTCTACACGGTCGAAGCGCCGGAACTCGAGCAACTGATCCGCGAATTCGAACCCACCGCGGCTGCGGGCTGACAACAGCCTCGCTCGCCAGTCCGTTGCTGGACCGGACAACGGCAGCCATGGGGACTGGCCATGAGCCGTGAATCACCCGGCCCAGGACATCCCGGCCGGGCAGATGTCACGTCGTCGCCGTTCAGGCGATGAACAAGGCACCCAGCAGCAGCAGCAACAGGGCCGGCAGGCTCTGCACCTGAACCAGGGCGATCGGCAGACCCAGCGGCAGGGCCGGATCAAGGCTGCCAGCCAGCAGGCCGCCCAGCAGCAGGCCCAGGCACAGCAGGGCGAAACTCCAGCCCAGGGAGGGGAGGAAACGGCCACTGCGGCGCTGCAGGTTGAGCAGGGTCACCAGGGTCGCCAGCGAGACGATCAGCTCCGCCGGCGGAGCGCTCAGGGCGAACAGCAGCAGCAGCAGAACACCGCTGGAGGCGAGCGGAAACCAGCGTTCTCTTCCGCTGGCGAGCTCCAGGGAGGGAAGCGTCAGGGTCGGCCTCGAGAGGGCCGGGATCGGCAGCTGGGGCAGCCGCGGCAGAGAGGGTCCGGGGCCGGCTGAAGGCGCTGGCGGCTTGGCTTGCTCGCGCTGAGAGGCGCTGCGGGCGGCGGTGCTGACGCGGCCCTGTTGCCGCTCCCGCAACCGGTTCATCAGGATGGTGTCGTAGGCCGCCTCGACCCTGGCCCGGGCGATCGGATCATCGCCCACATCGTTGAGGCGCTGCTGGCGGGCCGCCTGCACCTCATCAAAGGACGCATCGACCGAGACGCCGAGCTGCTGGTAAGGATCCGAGCCGCCCGCCTGGGAGGACTGGGCCGGGTCAGGCGTGGAATCGCTGCCTTGGTTCATCAGCTGAGCGTACTGAGCTTCCCTCAGAAAAGGGGATCGCTGCGCCGATATCCACCCTCCTGCTGCAGGTGTCGCCTGCAGGCTTCGGCCTCGGCGGCTGGCAGGCGCAGGCGTCGCTTGAGCAGGGGCATCTGCGGGGGCAGGTGGCTGCCCTCACGCACCTCAACCTCGGCGGCGTCGCCACTGCCCGAGGAGGGCAGGAAGCGGACGTAATCAGATCCGCCATCGCTGCGGGGACGTACCAGCCAGAGGGGCGACGGGGCGGGGACGGGGGGCATCACGGGCATCGAACGCTGCGGCGTGACGAAATGTTGCGTTCATTGTGGCGGCCCAGGGCAGTCAGCGTGAGGCGAGCGGCCGGGCGGCGGCAGGCCGCAGCATCGGCGCGGCGCTCCGATCACGCAGCCAGCCGACGGCAGCAGGGAGGCGTTGGGGCACACAACCCCGCACGTCGTGCTCCTGCCTCCGGCCGGCGCTCGGCAGCCGGCCTGGTGAAGGGTGCGACCGGGCACAAAGGCCGATCGGCTCAACGCCGCTTGACGGACTCAGAGGGCGATCGGCTCAACGCCGCTCGACGAGTTCAGAGGGCGATCGGCTCAACGCCGCTCACCACGGGCGCGACGGCGCGCAGGTCG
>CAYNGR010000007.1:11058-38712 GCA_964396755.1 uncultured Cyanobium sp.
TCAGAGGGCGATCGGCTCAACGCCGCTCACCACGGGCGCGACGGCGCGCAGGTCGAGATCCGGGTGGTCCTCCTGGAGCTGGTTGAGGTTCCAGTCGTTGCGGAACAGCAGCACCGGCCGGTCCCAGCAGTCACGCACGGTCCGGCAATTGAACACCCGTCCAACCTTCTCGAGTGCCGGCCAACCGCCGAGCACCCAGCGAGCGACGGTGAAGTCCATCGGCTCCAGCCGCGTCTTGACGCCGTATTCGTTCTCAAGCCGATACTGAACCACCTCAAGCTGCAGCTGACCGACAGCCGCCAGGATCGGATCACGTTTGCTTGGATCAGTGTCATAGAGCACCTGCACAGCACCCTCCTCGCGCAGCTCATTGACACCCTTGCGGAAACTCTTGAATGCCGAGGGATTGGGATTACGAAGCCAGGCAAAGATCTCAGGGCTGAAGCAAGGAATGCCCTCAAACTCCACCTTGGGACCGACATAGAGGGTGTCGCCGATGGCGAACATGCCAGGGTTGTTCAGGCCGATCACATCACCCGGATAGGCGTCCTCGACCACTTCGCGATCCTGACCGAACAGCTTCTGGGGTCTGGACAGGCGAATCGTGCGGCCGCTGCGGGCATGGCGCACGTTCATGTCCTTCTCGAAGCGGCCGGAGCAGACGCGCACGAAGGCCACCCTGTCGCGGTGACGCGGATCCATGTTGGCCTGCAGTTTGAACACGAAGCCACTGAATTCCGGCCGCAGCGGCTCGATCAGCCCCTCCGCTGCGGGACGGGCGGTGGGCTGTTGTGCCAGATCGAGAAACGCATCGAGGAAGGGGCGCACCCCGAAGTTGGTCATCGCGGAGCCGAAGAACACCGGGCTGAGATCACCGCTGTGCACCAGCTCCAGATCCAGGCTGGCGCCAGCCCCCTCGAGTAGCTCCAGCTCTTCGAGGGCCTGATCGAGCAGATCCGCCTCGACCGCACCCGAACTGCGGGCTGCATCGATGCTGAGCACACGCTCGGCGGCCTGACGACCGCGTTCGGCACGGTCGAACAGGATCAGCTGACGGCTGCGTCGATCGATCACACCGCGGAAGCGATCGCCGCTGCCGATCGGCCAGTTCACCGGCCAGCAGGCCAGGCCCAGCTCCTGCTCGAGTTCATCGAGGAGCTCGAGAGGATCGCGGCCGGGGCGATCCATCTTGTTGATGAAGGTGAAGATCGGGATGCGCCGCATGCGGCACACCTCAAACAGCTTGCGGGTCTGGGGTTCGAGGCCCTTGGCGGCATCCTCGAGCATCACCGCATTGTCGGCGGCCGCCAGGGTCCGATAGGTGTCCTCGGAAAAATCCTGGTGACCGGGGGTGTCGAGCAGATTGACAGTGCAGCCGGCGTAGTCGAACTGCAGCACGGTCGAGGTGATCGAGATGCCTCGCTGCTTCTCAAGCTCCATCCAGTCGGAGGTGACGCGACGCTGATCGCCCTTGGCCTTGACCGCTCCCGCCTGCTGGATGGCACCGCCGTAAAGCAGGAGCTTCTCGGTAAGCGTGGTCTTGCCCGCGTCGGGGTGCGAAATGATGGCGAAGTTGCGGCGACGGGCCACGGCCTCCACCAGGGTATCCAGGCCCGGCTCCGGAGCCCCTGCCGCTGCTGCGGCGCCATCCGCGACAGCGCTGCTCGTTCCGGCGTTCTCGAGAGTGTCGTTCATCAGCCCAGCCTGACAGCCGGCCCGAAGCCCGGCGGCCCGGGCCGCAACGGCGCCTCAGTCGAGCTGGCCGATCACATCGAGGTAGCGGTCCTCGATCGGTTCGACCCGCAGGCAGCTGAGGCCGGCCTTGCGCAGCTGAGCCTCCACCTCCTCCGGTCGGAAGGCCGCCTGCAGCGATGCGCGGTAGTCGCGCTGCAGCACGGGTGGAGCGCCGCTGGCGTGGCGTTTCACCAGGACATCAAGCGCCGCGGCGCTGTCGGGACGCCGCAGGTCGCGCAGCACCACGAGGCTGCCTGGCCCCCCGAGCTTCCGCAGACAGCTCCACAGCACCTCGGGCTGGTGGAGATGGTGCAGCAGGCTGTTGCTGACCAGCAGCTGGAAGGGGGGCCGGAACGCCGGCGGCAGAGCCTCCAGGGTGGCGTCATCCAGCGGCAGGCAGGCCTGCAGGAAGCACAGCGAGGGCCAGCGAGCGGGTTCGGCCTGCTGGCGGCGCAGGGCCGGCTCCAGCATCGCCGCCGCGCCATCGATCGCCAGCAGCGGCAGCGACGGCAGGGCCTCAGCCAGGCGGAAACTGATGTTGCCCGGCCCGCAGCCCAGGTCCACCAGCCGCCGGGGCGACAGGCCGCAGCTGCCGAGACACTCCAGGATGCGATCGACGAAGGTCTGATCGCTGCGCGAGAAGTCGGCTTCGGCATAGGCGAGGGCCTGCTGCGCCTCGTCCATCAGTTCAGGTTCTGGAATGCGCTGCATCGCTGGGCAGGAACAGGGGATGTCTGGTCGGGGCGGGAAGGGCGGCAGGGCGACAACGGCCCGCCCCACGCGAGGGCGTGCCCGCGAGGCTGCCGTTTCGCCCCAGAACTCCGATCCGGCGCGGCATCGGCACCGCCCTGGCGCACGGTTGACCTCAGCGGCCCAGCATCGCCCGGGCGGCACGCAGCCTGGGGGCTGACTCGCGGCGCGATCTCAGCCGGGCCAGGCAGCACAACCATCCCTGGCGTGTCGGAGATGCTTCTGCCACTAGCCATGGTGGCAGTGGCCCGGAGCAGCGGCTAGGTTTGGGGCCTTGATGCGTGATCGCCGTGACCCTGACCCCGACCCGCGCCGGCCTTCAGGAGGGAGATCGGGAGCGGAGCAGCACCGCCGCAGCTGGGTTCACCGACCGGGAGGGAGCGCCTCCCCAGCAGGTCGTCGATTTCCCCGCCTCCGCACCGGCAGCCAATCCGGTCTTTTATCGCACCTACAGCAGACGCACCGCCAACGGACGCGAGAGCTGGCAGGAGGTGTGCGAGCGCAGCCTCTCGGGTCTGCGCCGCCTCGGACGGCTGGATGCCGAGGAGGTCGAGCTGATGCGCCGCATGCACATGCAGCAGAAAGCTCTCCCCTCCGGGCGCTGGCTGTGGATCGGCGGAACCGACTGGATCGAGAATCCCCAGAACTTCTCGGGCGCCTACAACTGCACCTCCACCAACCTGGTGGACTGGGAAGCCTTCGCCCTGATGATGGATCTGGCGATGATGGGCTGCGGCACCGGCGCCATCATCGAGCCGCATCTGATCTCCAGGTTGCCGGTGGTGCGCAACCTGCTCGAGGTCCGCATCGTTCAGGACATCGGCCTGACCCCCGCCGGTGAGCGCCAGCAGCGCACCAGCCATGTGATTGAGGGCCAGCGGGTCAGCATCAAGGTGGGTGACACCCGTCAGGGCTGGGTCGAGAGCTACCGGCTGCTGCTGGAGCTCTGCAGCGACAGCCGCTTCGACGGACCGATCGAGGTGCTGGTCGACCTCGGTGACGTCCGCCCCGTGGGCGAGAAGCTGAGCGGTTTCGGCGGCGTCGCCAATCCGGTCAAGCTGCGCGACCTCTACGGCCGTGTCGCCGAGATCCTGGCGAAGGCCCAAGGACGTCAGCTCACCTCGGTGGAGTGCTGCCTGCTGATCGATGAAGCGGCCGTCACGATCGTGGCCGGCAACATCCGCCGCAGCGCCGGCATGCGCCAGTTCGACGCCGACGACAGCGCCGCTGCCGTGGCCAAGGACAACCTCTGGCAGCAGGACGAGGACGGCAACTGGCGCATCGATCCGGAGCGCGATTCGCTGCGGATGGCCAACCACACGCGCGTCTTCCATGTGCGCCCCTCCCGTCAGGTGGTGCTCGAGGCGGTCACCAAGCAGTTCCAGTCCGGTGAGGGGGCGATCCAGTTCGCACCGGAGGCCCTGGCACGAGCCAACGCCGATCTGCTCTCCACAGCCGAACTGCGCCAGACCTTCATCAGCGTCTACTGCGATCAAGGCCGCGAGCAGGCCGGCCGCTGGCTGCAGACCCTGCAATCGGGGATGACGGCGAGCGAACTCGAGCATCGACTCGGGCGCTACGGCCTCAACCCCTGCGGCGAGATCATCGGTGCCGATTTCCACTGCAACCTGGCGGAGGTCCACCTCAATCGCATGGATCCTCACGACGATCGCGATCAGGAGGATGCCTTCCGTGCCGCTGCCCTGTCGGTGGCCTGTCTGCTCAATCACCGCTTCGAGGTGGAGCGCTATCGCCAGAGCCGCGACTGGGATCCGATCGTGGGGGTGAGTTTCACCGGCCTGTTCGATTTCTTCGTGCATGCGTTCGGAACACCCTGGCTGCAGTGGTGGGAGGCAGGCCGTCCCGACAGCGAAGAGGGCAGGGCCTTCCGGGCCGGTGAAGCCCGCTACCTGAGCCGCTGGAAGCAGATCGTCCACGAGACGGTCTGGGACTACTGCGACCGCCATGGTCTGCATCGGCCGAACCGCTGCACCACCGTGCAGCCCGCCGGCACCAAGAGCCTGCTGACGGGCGCCTCCCCGGGCTGGCATCCGCCCAAGGCCCAGCGCTTCATCCGCCGCATCACGTTCCGCAAGAACGATCCCGTGGCAATGGCCTGCCTTGACTACGGCTACACAATCGTTCCCTCGCAGTCGGACAAGGACGAGCAGGGCCGGCTGCTGGATGATCCGTTCGATCCGCGCTGTACGGAATGGCTGGTGGAGATTCCCACCGAAGTCAGCTGGGCCAACCTGCCTGGAGCGGACCGCGTGGAGATCAACCAGTTCTCGGCCCTGGCCCAGTTCGACTTCTACATGCAGGTTCAGAAGCACTACACGGCCCACAACACCTCGGCGACGGTGGAGTTCCGCGAGCATGAGATCGAGGGTCTGGCTGATGCCATCCATCACGCCATCGAAACCGGTGACGGTTACATCTCAGCGGCCCTGCTGGCGCGCTTCGATGCCAACGCCACCTTCCCCCGTCTGCCATTCGAGCCGATCGATCAGGCCACCTATGCCCAGCTCCAGGCCGAGGTGTTCAACCGTCGCCAGCAATCGGATTTCTTTCAGGCGCTGTCCCGATATGACGGGGGAGAACTGATCGAGGCAGGTCCAGCCGGCTGCGACTCCGACAAGTGCCTGTTACCGCTGGCAGCACCCGAGGGCGCAGCGAAGGCCTGAGCGATCAGCGCCTCCGCGGCGACTCGCCACGATGAGGCTTCGGGATGAGGAAGGTGTTCGGACGGACGATGACCTTCCTCATTCCAGGCAGCCATCACGTTCAGATCAGGAGCTCACTTCGCGCTTCGACAAGAGACACGCCAACGTTTGAAGCCTTGTCCGTCGACTGACAACCCGACCGGCAGCGCGCAGCGGTGATTGATCCTTCGGTCCGATCGATCGCGGGACCCAACCAAGGGCTGTCGTGAGTTGTGGTCTTCAGGAGATGCTTGAGGATGGTCCCTCAAGCTGAGTCCCCGCCACCTGTTTGCCACTGCTGGCCGCAGGTGAAGGAGGAGCCACCACATAACAGTTGCGCCCGCGGCGCTTGGCGACGAACAGGGCTTCGTCCGCACGACGGAAGGTATCCGCGTAGGTTTCACCAGCTTCGTGCTCGGCGAGGCCCATGCTCACCGTCAGGGTCACCATCTCCTGTTCGTACGGAAGTCTGCTGGAACGAACGGCCTCAAGCAGACGACTGACGATCGGTTCGGCTTCGCTGAGATCAGCCTGATTGATCAGACCAAGGAATTCCTCACCCCCCCACCGCGAACACACATCGTTGCTGCGGAGATTTGCCCTGAAGACCTTGGCAAGCTCCACCAACATCCGGTCACCAAAATCGTGACCATAGGTATCATTAATCAGTTTAAAGTGATCAGCATCGATCACAACCAACGAATAGGGAGAACCCTGATTGGTGTATTGATGATCAGCTTGACGACAGCAGTCCATCATCAGGCGACGATTGGCAATGCCGGTCAGCAGATCATGCGTGGAGGCCTCCCGGAGCGCCACATTGAGATCCTTCAGCATCGACTGATAGCGGTCGGAAATCCGCAGAACGCGCTCCAGCAGACGAATCTGACGGTCGTAGCGTTTGGCGAGGTGAAGGCTATTCTCTCGGGCCACTTGCTGATAACGATCCGACAACTCAGTGATCCGCTCCAGCCTGGTCAACTGAGAACTCATCGCCTCCCAGAGCTCATCTAGAGCATCGCGGAGTGGATGGCCCTGATACTGTTCGTCAGCAAGCAGCTCCAGGATCCGCGCCTCCAGCGCGTCATCGAGATGGCGAGGCAGGGGCACAGGCTGAGTCACACCGTCATGTCAAGGGCAACGATATCAAAGGGGAAGGTGTAGTCTTCCTTGAATTCTTCACCCAATTCAGAGGCGCGAGGATTGCGATTGTCGTAAAGCCAACAGACGCGAACGCTCTTGCCTTCAGCACTGGCATCCTGAAGTAGATCAAAAATATCAATCATGGCCCGGATGCTGCTGGTGTTGAGATAACTGAGATGCAACTCCAGGGTCAGAGATGTCGGCATGGCAAGCAGAAAGCTCTCCGTCCAGGCAATCACCTGAGCAAAAAACTCATAGGTGTTCTCCGGATAGGACTCACCAGTCATTTGCAGGCAGCCCTGCTCCCAGTCAGCATTCACGCTAGGACTGAACTGCGTGGCCTCGAGGCTCAGGTTGTAGGCGTCGCTACTGGTCATGGCCTCAGATCACCGCACGCAGACTGAAGAAGACCTTGCCGTCTCGGCCTTCGTCCAATGTAGCCTGCAGCGGCTCACTGGACTTGCGGGCCATTTCAATCAGGCCCAGGCCCGCACCTGTGGCCGCACCAGGCTGGCGTGGCTCGCGGAGGCGCTGCTTGTAAAGAGCTTTCAGCTCTGTCTTGTCCAGAGACGCGAGCTCTTGAATTTTGCTCAGGAGATTTTCACCATCTGCCCGTTCGACCACGTTCCCGGCCGACACCGTGTAGTGTCCACCATCCGTTTCGGCGATCACAACAGTCGCTGCTGCGGCGAAGTCATCGTAGCCCATGCTACTGGCATAATGGCGGATATTCTGACTCATTTCAATGTAGACGCTGAACACATCCATCGCCGCCGACTGATGGGCCTGCGTTGAGGCGATGTGATCCTTCAAGGCAACGCCGATCTCGCCGATCAGAGTTCGCGAAATCGGACCGTTAAAACAGATCAGAATTCTCTGACCACTGAAAAACTCGCGCAACGAGGCAAGGCTGTAAGAAACGGAATTCACGTGAGATCAACGCGAAGGGGATCAGTCGAATCGAAAGGACAGAATCGTGATGTCATCCCTTTGGGGGTAATCGCCTCGGAAACTGGCCAACGACTCCGAAAAAGCACGCTTCTGATCGGTGAGAGGCTTGCGCGCATGCTCCAGCAACCAGCTGGAAAAGCGCTCATGGCCAACGGCAAATCCATTGTCACCTCCTGACTGATCGAGATAGCCATCGGTGGTGAGATAGTACGTGAATCCCGACAGCAGTGGCAGATCGTGGTCACGATAGGTGCCGCGCCTTCGGTCGCAGAGCGCTCGGTTGTCGCCATTCATGCTGTTGAGCTGCCGCCCGTCGCTCCAAAACAGGGAGATGCGGGCCCCGGCGAAACGCAGCCTGCGGGCTGTGAAATCCAGCAGCACAACCCCCATGTCCATGCTGGTCGCGATCGATCGAGCCATCTGATCATCACGCAGAATATCGCGCAATGAACGATCGATCGATTGCAGAACAAGTGCGGGTGAGCTGATACCCACCTCCTGAATGGCACGATCCACTCCAACCCGGGCCATCATCGTCATCATGGCGCCGGGCACGCCGTGGCCGGCACAATCGGCGACGCCTGTCAGACAACGGCCGCCATCACTGTGGAACAGGTAGTAATCGCCGCCGACAATGTCCTTCGGCTCCCACAGGACAAAGTGCCGCTCTCCAAAGGTCTCCTCAAGTTGATGATCAGGCAGGATTGACCTCTGCAGAATACCAGCATAACGAATGGAATCTGCAATCTGCTTATTGGCGTGACGCAACTCGTCGTTGGATCGGTCTAGCTCACTGTAGGCTGAGCGCATGTTTCTCAGCACCAGATTGAAGGCGGTAGCCAGCTGATGCATCTCGTCATCATGCTGCACCGTCAGCCAACCGTCCGAATCCCCCATCTCGATGCGCTTGGCTTGACGAGAAAGCAGCGCCAATGGCCGGATGACACGTGTGTCAATGATGCGAAATGACAGCAGTGCGAGCACAGCCAGCAGGATCGTCAGCAACACCGTCAGATAGTCGGCGTTGGTGTTGTTGGCGCTCTCTCTGAGCATTGAGGCGGACACCACGATCAAATACGCCAGGACCACCCCGTTGATCAGGGTGATCAGTGTGAAGGTGGTTTGAATCGAGAGCTGGCCGCGCTGGCGCAGCAGTCCGCGTCGGAGCCCGTTCCAGGACAGCGGTCGTGATCTCATCGCGTTCGCCAGGATCGGTTGAGCAGGCCCAGCCCCAAAGGACAGGGCAGGGTCAGCGGCATGACCGAAGCAACCGGTTCCTCCAGACCGGACTGGGGCCTGATCGGATCTTCGCTCAGCATCACGGCCTGCACGCGTCCCCCAGGCCTGAAGCTGGACAGGGCTGTCCATCCTGGCCAGGATGGTGAGTGCTGGCGGCAATCCATGAACATTCGCAAAAGCGGCACGCTGGCACTGCTACTTCTGGTGCCTGTCTCTGTGGCAGCCGAATGGCTGCACTGGGGGGAAGGCGCAGTCTTCCTCACCTCGGCCTTGGCGATCGTGCCTCTTGCGATCTGGCTTAGCACCGCCACCGAGGAACTGGCCATCGCTCTGGGTCCAACGCTCGGGGCGCTGCTGACGGCGGTGTTTGGCAATGCCAGCGAACTGATCATCGGCCTGACGGCCCTGAAAGCAGGCCTGGTGGAGATCGTCAAGGCCAGCATCACCGGCACCCTGATCGCGAATCTGCTGCTAGCCCTGGGCCTGGCCTTCCTCGTGGGTGGCATCGGCCGCACCGAGCAGCGCTTCACCCCCACGGTGGCGCGAGTGAACGGCTCGCTGATGACCCTGGCCGTGCTGGCGATCCTGATCCCGAGCATCAACCAGCTGGGACTGGCCGGCGAGATGCCGGTGAGCGATGCCGCCGAACAGATCTTCTCGCAGTTCGTCGCCTGGCTGCTGCTGGTTGTCTACGGACTGACGCTGCTGTTCTCCCTGGGCACGCACCGCTGCCTCTATGAGGCCGCCGAAGCCGAGATCGATGGGACCACGGCCGGGCACAAGCCTCCCGTGCTCCCCTGGCTGCTGGTGCTTCTGGCCGCCACAGCGGCCCTGGCCTACGAATCCGAACTGTTCGTCGGCGTGCTGGAGCCGGTCACCAAGTCGCTGGGTCTCGGGGCCGTGTTCACCGGCGTGGTGCTGCTGCCACTGCTCGGAGGGGTGGCGGAATTCATCACCTGCGTGTCGCTGGCCCGCCGCGACAAGGTGGACCTGTCGGTGTCCGTGGCGCTGGGCTCGACGCTGCTGGTGGCGTTGCTGGTGGTGCCGGCGATGGTGCTGCTGTCGCCGCTGCTGGGACACCCGTTGACGCTGCGCTTCAGCATCGGGGAACTGCTGGCGGTGGTCACTGCCGTCGTGGTCAGCAACCTGGTCAGCCTGGACGGGCGTTCCAACTGGCTGGAGGGGGTGCTGCTTGTGGCCACCTACCTGATTCTCGGAGCCGGTTTTGCGGTCCAACCCAGCCCACTCGCCTGAGCCCCCAATGAGCAGCAACGGGCGCCTTGGAGAGGGAGACGACAGCCAGGCGTCGATCCTGCCGCTGGCTGTCGGGCCAGGGACGCTGCGCTCGCTGACGCAATGGGGCCGGACACCACGCTCCACCGTCCTGCAACTGCTCGGCCTGATCGTCCTGGTCCTGGCGACGCAGCGACTCGGCTGGCCCCTGCTCAGACTCGGTTCGGCCCTGGCCCTGCTGGCGCTGTCGTTGCTGGTGCTGCTTCCACCTCTGATGCGCGGGATCCAGAAACAGCTCGACGATCCGGGCACGCTGCGCCTGCTGGCCGTCACCGGCGTGCTGCTGGCCTGCCTTTGCGTCCTGCTGCAGCTGGGATGGCTGGATCCCTATCTCAACCTCTGGAAACAACGCGACTGGGAGGCGATCGGAGCGATCGGCGAAGGCGTCGTCGGCGCCTTCGGGCAGATCCTGGTCGCTCTGGTGGCCCTGTTGATTGCCTGGCAACAGGTACGCGTCGATCAACGGCTGACCGGACAGCAGAACGTGATCACCCAGGCGCAGACGATCGACAGCCTGATCCAGGGGATCAGCGACCTGATCGTCGATGAGCAGGGGCTGCTCGAGGACTGGCCCCTGGAGCGGATGCTCGCCGAGGGACGGCTGGCGGCCGTGCTGAGCAGCATCGATTCCCAGGGCAAGGCGAGGGTGCTGCGTTTTCTCTCCAACGCTCTGCTGCTGAGCCCGCTGAGACGGGATGCACGCCTGGGCAGGGCGATTCTCGACGGCCAGGGGAGCTACGAGGTGGACTGGCAGGACGGAGTCGCAGTCGTGCGCCTGAACGCCATGCTGCGGGGAGCCGATCTGAGCCGCTGCGACCTGCGCGGAGTCGATCTGCATGGAGCCGATCTGCGCGGTGCAGACTTCAGTGGAGCCGACCTGAGCGACGCCAACCTTGCCGGAGCCGATCTGAGCGGTGCCAGCTTCGATCGCTGCTGTCTCGATGGCACCCGCCTGTTCTTCGGCAGACCTCAGACCGCCTCACCCAGCCAGCCCGGTCGGGGCAGGGATCTGCTCAGCGGCGGCGGCAGTGGCGCCATCGTGCTCGATGCCAGCTTCCGGGGGGCGAGGCGCCTGGATCCGCAGCAGCACTACTACCTCGCCAGCTGGAGCGGAACGCGTGGCAGAGCGACCCTGCCGGGTGGCTGTCGCGGCATCGCCGACCAGCTCGACGCCGCGACAGGCTGAACCTGCCGCAAGGCCATGGCAACCAACGCTCCGCTCGCCGCCGGTCAGGCCAGCGGCAGCCTGTGTCGGGAGCATGGGATCATGGTGCCGCTGCAGCGGTGCTCGGCATCCGGCAGTCCCTGGAGAGGTGGTCGAGTGGTTGATGGCTCCGGTCTTGAAAACCGGCGACCCGCAAGGGTCCGTGGGTTCGAATCCCACCCTCTCCGTCCACTGAGAACCTGGATCGCACCAGGGTTCTCAGCCTGAATCCACAGCCAGCAGGACGAGCCGCGACTCGTCTTGGCGCCGCAGAGACGTGCTGGCCAACGCATCGCCCCAGCTGAGCTGATCGCAGCAGCGAGGCGATGCGGATTCCTGGCGTGCGCCAGGGATCGCTCTCCATACAGCGGCAGCGGCGGAGACCAGGAGTTCGCCTTCGGGGAACACCGCGCAGGACCGATGACACCTGCTGGTGATGGCAGACGGATGGCTGAGGGGCCTGTTTCCGATCAACAATCCCACAACCTTGCACTGATGGGATGCGCCCACCTTCATGAAGCCCCATGGCCATCGGTGAATAGCCGTGTCGAATCGGCGCCGGTTCCGGCAGGGATCGCCTGGCGAGCCCATCGTGGCTGCATCGGGATTCGGAGGCCCCAGCGATGGATGACACCCCCCCTGAGCAGCCGCGAGGAGCGCGCTGACGATCCGGCTCCTGCTCCAACATCTCTCGACGGATGTCTGACGTTCCTGGTGTGTGGTCGTCTGATGGGGACACACATGCCGTCCACTGCACCGCTCACGGCCTGGTCTGACCACCAGCCTCAGGTGCCCCGGAACCCACGGAACGTCCCACTCGACACCTGGCCCCAGGTGCCAGCGCCGGCAGCTCCGAATCACACCAACAGCGGCTGGTCTGATCACCATCACGCCTGTTGGCCAAACACCCACCACGCAAAGCCGCCACTCAGGTTGTCGCGACGATTCGTCCTCGCGGGCACCACGGCTGAGCAGACACATGCCCGGGGCCCAGGCTCCGGGCTTTGCCGTCAACAGGCGGCCAGCGCGACCCTGGACTCGGGCCGGTGGTGGGTGCCGACACCCTCAGGCCAGCCAATGCAATGCAGGCGCGGCTGCTACCGCCTGTTCGCCGCTGCCAGAAAGATCAGTGCGGCCTGGGTGCGGTTGCTCACCTGCAACTTCTGCAGCAGCACATGCACATGGCTGCGCACGGTGCCCTCCCCGATTCCCAGCCGCTGGGCGATGGCACGGTTGTTGTCTCCGGCCGCGAGGCAGGCCAGCACCTGCTGTTCCCGTTGCGTCAGGCCCCTGAGCCGCTCGTCTGTCGTCGAGCTGAGCTGGCTCTGCTGCGCAGTGGAGCGCTGCAGGACCGCCGTGGCCTTCTCATCCCACCAGCTGGCTCCGGCTAACAGTGAGGCCAGCGCCAGCTCCACCTGGGCAAAGGCACGCTGCTTGTGCAGATAGCCCCGCGCGCCGGCATCCCAGATCCGTTGCACCCACTGCGGATCCTCCTGGCTGGTGAGAATCAGCACCGGCAGCGCCGTGGTGGTGGTGATCCGCCGACAGGTGTCCAACCCGCCATGGCCAGGCAACACCAGATCCAGCAGAACCAGGTCCACCTGCCGGCCCGCAAGCAGCTCCAGGCCCTGCTCGCCATCGGTTGCGATCAGCACGTTCTGCACGCCAGGCAGCTGGCGCAAGTGGCTGGCCATGGCCAGCTGATAGGCCTCGTCGTCCTCGATCAGCAGCAGCTGCATCGTCAGGACTCCTGCTGCGGCAGCTCCACCACAACCCTGGCGCCGCCGCCGCTGAGGTTGCTGGCCCGGATACGGCCGCCGTGGGACTCGCTGATCAGGCGGCAGAGATACAGGCCTAGCCCGGCCCCCGGACTACCTGGACCGCGCTGGCCAAAGCGCTGAAAGAGCTGCGCCAGCTGCTCCGGCGGGAACCCCCGGCCGCCATCGCGCACCTCGATCCGGCAGGTGCCGTCCCGCTGGCTGAGCTGCAACCAGACCCGCTGGCCTCGCAGGCTGTGGTGCACGGCATTGAGCAGCAGATTCTCGATCAGCCGTTGCAGCAGAGAGGGATCCGCCAGGAGATCCATGGCAGCTGAACCCTGCTGCCGCAGCACCAGACTGATCTGGCGGGAGGCGGCGATCGGCTCGACGCTGCTGATGGCCTCCTGAGCAATCGCCAGCAGACGGCAGGGCTGTCGCTGCAGCTCCAGGCCCTCCTGCTCCGCCCGGAACACCTGCAACAGGTCATCGATCAGGCGCAGGCAGCGTTGCTGACTGGTGCGGATGGCCTCGACCGCATCCCCCTTCTCCAGCAGAGACAGCGAGGCCAGGGTTCCGAGCACCGGGGTCTTGATGTCGTGGGCAAGTGTGGCGATCACATCGCCGCGCAGCTGCGCCTGGGCCAGCTCCACCTCCATGGCGGTGCGCTGCCGCTCCAGAGCCTGGTTGCGCACGAGCAGAGCGGTGGTGACAACGAGGCTCAGGCAGACCAGCAACCGGTCGATGACCACTGAGGCCAGGTTCTGCTGCAGCGGCACCGGCAAGGGCACGAGCAGGTTCAGCAACGTCGAACTACAGCAGATCAGCAGGAATCGCCAGGCCTGAGCCGTGCTGCGCTGCGAGGCACCGAGCAGCAGCGGCACGACGTAGAGAATCCCGAGCACGACCGCCGGGGGGGTGGCCAGCTCCAGCATCAGGATCAGCAGCCAGATCGCCCACACCGCCGCGATCGGAGGCTTCGTCAGCCTCACGGCGCGTTGTCCTCCCCGTCCTGGGGCGGCAGTCCTTCTGAGATCAGATGCAGATCGATGCTCAGGCCGCGCAGCTGGTGCTGCAGCCGCTCCGACAGTGGCCGGCGGAACAGAGCCCTGAGGCGTGAGCGCATCGTCTGGCCCAGCACGATCTGGGTGATGCGTCTCTCCTGGGCCACACGGGCGATGGTGGGCAGGATCTCGGCGCTCTCCTCCCGCAGGAAGCTGCCGCCCACGTCCTCGCACAGCTGGCGGCATTCCTCCTGGATCAGCGACTCCTGGCGGCTGAGGAAACGGTTGGGATCCTGCACCGTGAGCACCAGCAGCGGGGCGTCCATGGCGGCGGCCAGGCGGGCGGCGCGGCGCAGCAGGCGCTTGCTGGTGTGGTAATTCGCCAGGCAGACCATCACCCGCTCACGCAGGGGCGTGATCGAGGGAAGGATGTCGTTCTCGACCCGATCGGCCACCTCCCGCAACGACAGTTCACGCAGGGCCACCAGGTGCCGTCGCTGGAAGAAGTTCGCCAGCGCCTGGCCCACCTTCTCGGGGGCATAGACCTTCCCTTCCTTGAGTCGCTCCTGCAGCGTCTCGGGAGTCACATCGACCAGCACCACCTCATCGGCCAGCTCCAGCACCCGGTTGGGGATGCGCTCGCGCACCACCACGCCGGTGAGTTCGGCCACCAGGTCATTGAGGCTTTCCAGGTGCTGGATGTTGAGGGTGGAATAGACATCGATGCCGGAGAGCAGCAGCATCTCCACGTCCTGCCAGCGCTTCTCCCGTTCGCTGCCAGGGACGTTGGTGTGGGCCAGTTCATCCACGAGCACCAGCTGAGGACGCCTGGAGAGCACCGCAGCGACATCCATCTCTTCCAGGTCGACATCCTGATAACGCACCCGTTTGCGATGGATCTGTTCCAGTCCCTCCGCCTCCCGAGCGGTGTCATGGCGACCGTGGGTCTCCAGGAGGCCCACCACCACATCGGTGCCCTGCCTCAGCATCTCCCTCCCCTCCTGGAGCATGCGGCAGGTCTTGCCCACGCCGGGCGCCATGCCGATGAACACCTTGTGGCGACCGCGCCGATGGGTGGAGCGGATCATGGCGTCCGGGACCGAACGGCCTGATCGGCGCTGAGCGCATCGAGAGCCAGATTGAAGCCGAGCACGTTGACCACCGGCTCGATCGCCTGCAGGCCAAGCGGGCCCTCCCGGTGTTGTCGCAGCAGAGCCTCGAGCTCCGCCAGCGGCAGCTGGCGCTCGCGGGCCAGGCGAGGCAACTGCTGGCGCGCCGCCACCAGGCTGATGTGGGGATCGACGCCGGAGGCGGAATCCAGCAGCAGATCCGAAGCCGGTTGGCCGACGCCGGCACGCTGCCAGCGGCTGGCGGCCTCGGCCACGCGTTGGCGCAGCTCGGGATTGCCGGCGGCCAGGTTGGCGGCTCCTGCAGGGCGGCCCTGCAGGTAGCGCGTCGAATGGAAGGGCTGGCCGATCAGCCGCGCACCCACCACCGCACCATCGCGCCGCAGCAGGCTGCCGGCGGCCGCCTCAGGAGCCACCAGACGCGCCAACCCGAGCAGCGGCAGGGTGATCACCACCACGGTGAGCGTCCAGAGCACCAGGGTGAGGCGAACGCCCCGAAGCAGTTGAGCGGTGAACGACATCAGAACTTCTCCGGTTGAGCGATCACGGCGAACAGGTAGCCCGACAGGGCGACGGCGGAGCAGACCAGCAGGGCGAGCATGTGGCTCTGCAGGGGGGGCTGGCTGGCGCGGAAGACGGGGGCGAGCACGAGGGTGCCGGCCACCAGCAGCAACGGCAACCAGAAACGGATGTGCAGAACGCGGGCCATGGGGATGACGGCGAAGCGAATTGGCCAGGAACGGGGAACGCTGGATGGGATTCAGAGCTCAGACGAGTCGCAGAGCCCCGATCGCCAGATCGATCAGCTTGATGCCGGCAAACGGCGCCACAACACCTCCAGCGCCGTAAAGAAGCAGGTTGCGGCGCAGCAGCTGTTCCGCGCTCAGCGGCCGGAACTGCACCCCCTTGAGCGCCAGGGGCACCAACGCCGGAATGATCAGGGCGTTGAACACCATCGCCGAGAGAATCGCCGATTGCGGTGAGGCCAGCCGCATCAGATTCAGTGCCTCCAGTCCCGCACCGGCGAACAGGGCGGGCAGGATGGCGAAGTATTTGGCGATGTCATTGGCGATCGAGAAGGTGGTCAGCGCGCCGCGGGTGATCAGCAGCTGCTTGCCGATCGTCACGATGTCGATCAGCTTGGTGGGATCGCTGTCGAGATCGACCATGTTGGCCGCCTCCTTGGCGGCCTGGGTGCCGGAATTCATCGCCACGCCCACATTGGCCTGAGCCAGAGCCGGGGCGTCGTTGGAGCCGTCGCCGGTCATCGCCACCAGCTTGCCCAGCTTCTGCTCCTGCTGAATCACAGCGATCTTGTCCTCCGGCGTGGCCTCGGCGATGAAGTCGTCGACGCCGGCCTCTCGGGCGATCACGCCGGCGGTGATCGGGTTGTCGCCGGTGAGCATGACGGTGCGGATCCCCATGCGGCGCAACTGCTCGAAGCGCTCACGGATGCCCGGCTTGATGATGTCCTTGAGATAGATCACCCCGACCACCTCGGCGCCGCGGCACACCGCCAGGGGCGTGCCCCCCAGCCGCGACACCTGCTCGAAGCAGGCATCGAGGGCCTCCGGTACCGTTCCGCCGCGGGAGCGCACAAAGCCTTTGACGGCATCGACAGCCCCCTTGCGGTACTCATGGCCATCCGGGGTGTCGGTACCGCTCATGCGGGTGCGGGCCGAGAAATCAAGGCCGCTGGCGGACTCGATGGCAAAGGGAAGAGTGGCCCCGAGCTTCTCGGCCAACCGCACGATTGAGCGTCCCTCCGGCGTCTGGTCGAAGCAGCTGGCCCCAAGCGCCACCTGCGCCAGTTCGGCAACGCTGCGGCCGCCCACCGGCAGAAACTCCTCCGCCAGACGATTGCCGAGGGTGATGGTTCCGGTCTTGTCGAGCACCAGGGTGTTGACATCACCGCAGGCTTCCACCGCCCGGCCGGAGGTGACGATCACGTTGAACTGGGCCACCCGATCCATCCCGGCGATGCCGATGGCGCTGAGCAGCCCACCGATCGTGGTGGGAATCAGGGCCACCAGCAGAGCGATGAGCGTCACCAGCGAAGGAGCCTGCCCCAGGAAGCCGGCCACCGGCGGCAGAGTGGCCACGGCGATCAGGAACACCTGGGTGAGCACCGCCAGCAGCACCGTTAGAGCGATCTCGTTCGGTGTCTTGCTGCGCTCGGCCCCCTCCACTAGGGCGATCATCCGGTCGATGAAGCCCTTGCCCGGATCGGCGCTGATGCGCAGGGTGAGCTGATCCGACAGGATCCGCGTGCCGCCGGTCACCGAACCGGCCACATCCGAGCCCGCCTCCTTGAGCACGGGAGCGGATTCGCCCGTGAACGCCGATTCATCCACCGAGGCCACACCGGCGATCACCTCGCCGTCGGCTGGGATCACATCACCCCCCTGCACCAGCACCAGATCCCCCTTGCGCAGATCGGAGGAATCCACCAGTTCGATCGAGCCATCGGCCAGCTGGCGCCGGGCCTGGGTGCGTGCCTGGGTGCGTCGCAGGGCATCGGCCTGGGCCTTGCCTCTCCCCTCGGCCAGGGCCTCGGCGAAGTTGGCGAACAGCAACGTGGCCAGCAGCGTCAGGCTGATCAGGGCGTTGAAACCCCGCTCCCTGGCAGCGGCCTGGGCATCCAGAAGCCGCGGCTCGAGCGTGAGTGCCAGGCACAGGGCCGTGCCGCACCACACCACGAACATCACCGGGTTGGCCACGGCCAGGCGCGGATCGAGTTTGCGAAAGGCCTCCAGCACCGCCCGTTGCAGCAGGCCCTGCTGGCGCGGGCGCTGCGTGTAGCGGCGCTCCTGGCGAGGCCCCCGCGGCATGCGGGGAAACAGCACACGCGTTGTGGTGGTCATCTCAGGAAGCGAGGGTGAGCGCTTCCGCGATCGGCCCGAGGGCCAACACGGGGAAGAAGGTGAGGGCGCCGAGGATCACCAGCACCACGGCGGTGACTGCTGTGAACAGGCCGGTGTCGGTGCGCAGGGTGCCCGGACTCGTTTCGAGCGCGGGTTTGCGGCTGACGCCCTCGGCCAGCGCCAGCAGCGCGGCGATCGGGAGGTAGCGGCCAGCAAGAAGGCTGAGGCTGGTGCTGAGGTTCCACCAGGGGGTGCCATCAGCCAGACCCTCGAGGCCGCTGCCGTTGTTGGCGGCCGCGGAGGCGTACTCGTAGACGACCTGGCTGATGCCGTGGGAGCCGGGATTGCTGATGCCCGCCAGCGTGGATCCCCCCGCCAGGGTGAGAGCGGCGGGGATCAGCACGAAGAGCGGGTGGATCAGCAGGATCAGGCTGGCCCACACCACCTGGGGCTTCTCCACCTTGCGCCCCAGGAACTCCGGCGTACGGCCCACCATCAGGCCGGTAAGGAACACCGCCAGCAGGGCGAACACCAGCAGATAGGCCGCGCCGGTGCCCTGGCCGCCGAACACCACCTGCAGGAACAGGTTGAACAGGGCCGTCAGAATCGTCAGCGGCATGGCGGCATCGATGGCGCCGTTGACCGCGCCGGTCATGGTGCCGGTGGTGACCACCGTCCAGAAGCCGGTGAGTGCAGGTCCGAAGCGCAGCTCCTTGCCCTGCAGATTGCCGCCGCTGACCCAGCTGGACAGGATTGGGTTGCCGGCCTGCTCGGCGGTCATCGCCACGGCGGCACCGATCAGCAGCAGGGCGAACACAAGGACCAGCAACAGGCCGCTCTGACGTCGGTTGCCCACGAACCGTCCGAAGGCGTCAATGGTGGCGGCCGGGATGAGCAACATCGCCCATGTGCTCACCAGATTGGTCAGCAGGGTGGGGTTCTCGTAGGGGTGGGCGGAGTTGGCGCTGAGGAAGCCGCCGCCGTTCTCCCCCAGCTGCTTGATCGCTTCGAACAGGGCGATCGGGCCGCGTGGCAGCAGCTGCCGCGTCCCCTCCAGCGCGGTGATCTCCAGCGGCGGCGACAGGGTCATCGGCACACCACAGACGAGCAGGAACAGCGCCAGCAGCAGCGAGGCGGGGATCAGCACGCGGGTGAGTGCGCGCAGCAGGTCGCGGTGGAAGTTGCCGATCGGCCGGCCGCAGAACCCACGGATCACCGCGAAGCCCACCGCCAGCCCCGTGGCGGCCGAAACGAACATCAGGAACTGCATAGCCCCCAACTGGGCCAGGTTCCCCAGGCTCTGCTCGGGAACCAGATGCTGCTGGTCGGTGTTGGTGAGGAAGGAGATCGTGGTGTGCAACGCCAGATCCCAGCGCATCCCTCCGAAACCCAGGGGGTTGAGCCAGTCCGGTTGAATCAGCAGCAGCGACAGCGCCGGCAGCGCGAACAGGGCATTGCTGATCAGCAACGGCACCAGATAGCCACTGGCGGATTCGGCGCTGCGCCCGGCATCACCGATCCAGCGCAGCAGTGCGGTCTCGATCGGGGTCAGCCACTGATCCCAGGCGGGTTGGGGGCGGTCAGCGAACACCTCGAACAGGTGTCGGCCCAACAGGGGAGCCGTGAGCACGACCGCCGCCAGGGTGACGGCAGCCAACAGCCAGGGGAGCATGCAGGCCAATGGATCAGATGGCACCAGCCTCCAGCGATGGGCATCGCTGACACAACTGACAAAAGGCAGACACGCATCCAGGAAGCCTCAGCCCCAGACCCTCCCCGCTGCCCAGCTCCTCTGGCTCTGAACGCCCTCAATCCAGACAAGGCAGCGGGGTCGAGGTGTTCGACCTGGACGCGCAGACCCCGGGTTGCCGTGTTCCGCGCTGGGTGAGATCAGCCCAGGCCGTTGGTCTTCCGGGCGCGGCACCAGTCTGCTGAGCCGGGCCGCAGGCCCTGACGCGCTGGGTCGGCCGACAAGCCACCATCACCGCTGCAGTGGCCGACACGGTTGTTCGCCCCGCTGAGCAACGCAAGGATGGGCATCCCAGGGCGGGTGAACGGGGAGGGCTCGCTGCTCAGATGGGCAACACCAGGGCCTCGGGCTCAGGGTGCTGACGGCGGAACTGGCGGTCCTCGGCCGCCCGGCGACAGGTGAGCAGGAACAGGGGCATGTCGATGCCGAAAGTCTGCTCGAACAGGGCCACGACCCCGACGGTCTGTCCGAGACCGCAGGCCCTGATCGCCAGTGCCAACCCCTGGCGAGGCTGATCGCTGAGGGCCGTGAACAGTCGGTTGAGCCGATGCTCCTGCAGGGCTTCGGCAGGCGTCATGCCGCGGATGCGATCGAAGCTGAAGGTCAGATAGTCCTCGCTGGTGCCGAGCAAGCGGGCCAGCTCGGTGATGGGAATCGGCTCTGGAAAATGCCGGCCGAAATACTTCAGCGCATCACTGACGACCTGCATCGGTGATGTTGGCGTCAGTGATGCGCTGTCCGCCTCACCTTCGAGGGGTCTCAGACGGGCCGGATCATGGCCAGCGGCCATCAGCCGCAGCGGGTGTCGTGATTCAGAACCTGTCTGTTCTCTGATCCCTTCGCCGCCGCCGTCACCTGCCTCCTGGGGCTCCACCTGATCGCCGTTGGGGCTGCCTGACTGGTTGCCTGACTGATTGTCCGTTTGTCGCAGCCTCGCCATGTCACTCTCCTCTCCCTCCATGCTGGAAGCGCGGGTCAGGATGCACCAGGCTGCTGCAGGGAAACCGCACACTCCGAAAGCTGCGGAGACGAGTCGCAATCTGGCGAGTCAAAACAACACAGAACCGGGAAGCTGAGTGGATCTGGAAGATTGCAGGCACAGCTGCGTCTGAGCCGACATCATGGAAACAGCCGCCCGCAGCTCCTGGTGGGCGGCTCCGGGAAGTCCAGGCGCCGCCACTGCGGCGCTTTTTGCTGCAGGACTGCTGCAGCGGCGATGCCCCGAGGACCAATCGCCGGACCGTCCATCTCTCTGGTGTAGGGTGGTGTTGATTCAGCGACCACTCTTCAGCGGGTTTCTTCTCCAGGCGGCGTGCCCCAGGTCCTCCCTGCGCAGTTCACCCCTGCACATGCCTCCACTCGGCCAGCGACTTTCTCCAGGGCATTCAACGAATCGGGTTCATAACTTTTGCTTTTTTCATGACGATCTACGTGGGCAACCTCTCCTTCGATGCCGAAGTGGAGGACCTTCAGAGCCTGTTCTCCGAGTACGGCTCGGTGCGCAAGTGCAGCCTGCCCCTCGACCGTGAGACCGGCCGCAAGCGCGGCTTCGCCTTTGTCGAGATGGCCGAGGCCAGCGACGAAAACAAGGCGATCCAGGACCTCCAGGACGTGGAGTGGATGGGCCGGATGATCCGGGTCAACAAGGCCGAGCCTCGCCCCGGCGCCGGCACCGGCGCCCCCTCGGGCGGCCGCCGCTGGTGATCTGAATTCTCTGCTGAACCGGGCGCTGAGCCTGACTGCTGCCGCCCCACAAGGGCGGCTTTTTTCTTGTCCGGAGGCAGGGAGAGATCGGCGGGCTTTGCTCACCGCCGCCGCGGCAGCGGCCGCTGTCCGTCCCCGGAACAACGACCCCGACGCATCGCCGACCATCAGGCGAATGGGCATCGCCACGGCCGATCAGCGCCGGACAACAGCTGAGAAGGCCGGGGAAGCTCCCCTCAACGCTGCTGCGGCCTTGGCGCAGAGACAAGCGTCGCTCGGGGCAGCCTCAGCCCGACCATGCCTTCAGCTGGCTGCCGGGAAACCCAAGCGGCGCGTGCCGTGACAGAGCCGCTGGCCAGAACAGCATCACCCGCGTGGGCTGAAGCGGGCAGAGCCAGCGGCGGCTGCCGATAGGCTTCATCACCTCAGCCATGAACAAGGGTGGCGCGTGATCTGCTGCTCGCCATCGGCATCCCCCTGGGGCTCCTGCTGCTGGCGATGCTGGCCCTGGAGCGGGGACAGGGACGACTGCCCAGCTGGCTGCAGCGACTGAGCAGGAGGCCCTCGCTGCTCTGGAACATAGGCGTGGGACTGATCATCACGCTGTCGCTGCTGCGCTGGCTGCTGCAGCGCTGAGCCACGGCTGTCGGTCGCCTGAAGGCCTCCGCTGCAGAGGGATCGCCTCAGGCGGCAGCTGGCCAGAGGATGTCGGATCTGTCTCCAGATCCCCCCTGAGTTGCCGCGCATCGAGAGCTGCATCAGCGATGCGCGCCCAACCGTGGGTGGCGGAATCGCTGCCGTGCTCGGCCTGGCCCAGACCTTCTTTCAGAGCTGCAGGATCGCTTCTGGCGTCTCCTGGGAGTGTTCTGAGCCCTGCGGTGGGCGGCACCGACAAGTCAAGCCCAGGCTTCAGGGCAGTGGCGGTGGAAGCGTGCTGCGGTTGCCGTTGCGGATGGCGTGATAGCTGGGCGACAGGATCTCCACCCCGGCAGCGGCGAAGCGATCCTGAATCTCCGCCAGCAGCTGCGAGAGCGTCTCGCGGTAAAGCGCCACATCCCGAACATGGGCGTTGAGCTCATAACTGATGTGGAAATCGTTGAGCGAGGTCTGCAGCACGAAGGGCGCCGGATCATGGCAGATGCCACGGCTGCCGGCGGCGGCCTCCAGCAGCAGCCGCTGCACCGTGCGCCAGGGCACGTCGTAGCCGATCGTGATCGTCGTCGCCACCGCCACCGGCACGCCGACCTCTCGCAGGGCCAGGCTGTAGTTGACGATTGAGGCCCCGATCACGGTGGCATTGGGAATGCTCACCAGCTCATGGCGAGGCGTCCGGATGCGGGTCACCAGCAGGGCCCGGTCCTGCACGACACCGACCACCCCGTTGATCTCCACGCGATCGCCCTCCTGGAAGCAGCGGGTGTAGATCAACATCACGCCGCTGATCACATTGGTGGCCACGGCGCTCGATCCCAGCGCCGCCAGCAGCCCGACGAACAGACCCGCACCCTGAAAGGTCCGGCTTCCGGCTCCGGGGATGTAGGGATAGGCCGTCACCAGGCCGGCCATCACGATCAGCAGCGCCGCGATGCGTCCGGTGGGTCGTCCCCACTCGGGATAGAAGCCCGGCAGGCGCACACGGCCCTGATCCAGCGCCCGGAACCAGGCGTTGCTGGCCCGCACCAGCAGCGCGGTGATCGCCAGGATCAGGCCGATCATCGTCAGCGAGGGCAGCAGGGCCAGCAGGCTGCTGGCAAGCCGGCTGACAACGGCGACCAGCTGGCTGCGCAGACCCGCTGCCAGGACCTGGGTGGGCGGAAAGAAGCCGAGCAGCAGTGGAATCAACAGGTAGCTGACCAGCAGCAGCAACGCCCAGTGCAGCAGGTTGAGCAGGATCAGCAGCACTCGCCGCAGCTGGGTGTGCTCGAGCAGCTGAGTGGAGCCGACACGCAGGCCGGGACAACGCTCGCGCAGACTGCGGCGCAGACGCCGATGCAGCTGTCTCTGCCCTTGCACCCACAGCAGGTAGACCAGCAGCAGGGCGGCCGCCAGCCCAGTTCCGCGCAGCCAGGATTCGAGGCTGTGGCGGCTGCGGTACTGACGGATCGCCCCCTGCAGCTGATCGCGGTAGAGCTCCGCGAGCGCCCGCTGGGACAGGCCGAAGCTGTCAGCCGCCCGGGCATCGACCGCCAGCCGGGGCAGATCCCGGCCATCGGCAAGCCGCTGCGACACCATCCAATAAGGAGGCTGTTCCTCCACCAGCAGCTGGCCTGGACTGAAGCTCGGGTCATCGGCAAGCCGCCTGAGCTCGCGGCTGACGCGACGGGCCAGCTCAGCCGGCGCCTGGGCTCCGGCCGCCACGCGGATCTCGATCACGCGCTGTCCATCGAGCGTCACCCAGCTGCTCTGGCGGACGGCAGGGGGGGATGTCGCGACCGGGGCGACCACTCCGGCAGGTGCAGCTGCAGCCGAAGCGAACCCATGCAGCACGGAGCCGCGGCCTGTGGGCATGAAGAGCAGCAGGAGCAGCAGGGGCAGCAGGACGGCCAGGCGCTCCAGCCGCAGGCGCCGCATCCACAGCATGGGGTCGAGAGCAGACGAGTCGCTCCCAGGATGGGAAGCCTGCGCCCTGTCGCCAGCCCCTGCGGCTGCCGGATGCGGTCGGGGGGCCTGTCTCTGCCGGGCCCGCCAAACCATGCCGGCCAGACCAGAGCGGACGCGCGGCGCCGCTGGCCGTCACAAGAAAAAGCCCCAGGCTGATCAGCCCAGGGCACCTCTTGACATGCGTGCCATCAGCACGGCTAGTGAAACCGCCAGCAGCCGCTCAGGGCTTGGCGGGCAGATCGCTGGGCCTGGTGAGCACGAAGGCCACCATGCCGGTGAACAGAACGATCAGGCCAACCAGGCAGACGATGGCGGTGGTGTAGTCGGTGGTCATCGGAATCAGCCCAGACCGATCTGGGAGAGGATGCCCTGGCCGGTGAGCAGCTCGGTGGACAGACCGATCACGAAGCCGAGCATGGCGAGCCGGCCATTCCAGGTTTCCGCGAAGGCCACGAAGCCGAAGCGCGAGTTGCTGTCCATAGACGTTTCAGAGTGTTAAACGCACTGTAACAGCTCATGAAGGCTCCGAGCTGTGGCGCCACGCCGGCGCATCCGGGGGGAACAGGCGCCAGCAACGATCTGACTGGCTGCGACAGCCAGCGGGAACGTCAAGGATCGTGGTCGTCCCCAGGCAGCCATCGCTATGCCTGGAGCCATCGCCCGGCTCCGCTTGTCCATGGGCTGTCGACCCCCGTGCGGCCCACCGCCACCACCGCCCGGCCGTCCCTGCGCGACGCGATCCCACGCCGCGTCTCCTGCATGGCAGAGCCTGGCGGCCCTGCTGCTGCTGCCGCTGATGGGAGGTTGCCTGGCCCCGCCCCAACCCGGCGCGTTGTGGCAGGCAGCCTTGCGGATTCAGGCGTTGGTGCACCCTGAGCGCTGCCCATCGACGGCAAGCCTGGACGGCAGCCAGCCCCCCATCCAGCTGTACCGGGGAGTGGTCGCCTGCCTGCGCGGATCCGACAGCGACACCGCGGTGCTGTTGTTCACGCTGGCAGGGGCCTATGTCCGCTTCGACGCCCAGCGCGTCGCCGATCCGTCGGCACGCCAGGCCGGCACGCTGCTGCGGCTGGTGGCGCTGCAGCAACTCAGCGAACCCCAGCGTCTGATGCTCTCCGAAGGCGTCGATGCGGCCCTGACGGAGCCTGACGCCAACGCCGATCTGTGTGCGGCGATCGCGCGCATCGGGCCGCCCCGCTACCAGCCGGACTACATGCTCAACCACGGTGAGCAGGGACTCAGGCGCAGCCTGCCCGCAGCTCGCTCCAGCCTGCGGCAAGCCCCCGGTGGACTGGTGCAGGGCTTCACGGCCGAGCCTGCCTGGAATCAGGTGCTGGATGGGTTGCTGCGCTGCCGCAGAGCCTGATCCTGCAGCCGCAGCAGGGGGGCAGCCGTCACGGTCGTGGTCAGAGCCATCACCACGAACAGGCCGAACACCAGCGGCGAGATGATCCCGATTTTCAGACCGATGTTGAGCACGATCAGCTCGGTCAGACCGCGGGTGTTCATCAGCGCGGCCAGGTTCCAGGCCGTGGTCGGGGCAACCCCCTGAATCCGGGCCGCCGCATAGACGCCACCGAACTTGCCTGTCATCGCCAATGCGATCACCAACGGCACCAGCAGCAGCTTCGAGCCCTGCAGCAGCCGCAGGTCGGTCTGGAAGCCACTGAGCGCAAAGAAGATCGGCAGCAGCACCAGCGAGGCAAACTCACCGCAGCGCAGCCGCAGCGCTTGCCGAAACGCCTGATCAGCTGGCAGCAGCGCACCGAACAGAAAGCCCCCGAAGATGACATCAATGCCGAGGGCCTCGGTGACCATTGCGCAGAGCAGCACCGCCACCACGATCAGCGTCAGCAGCGCCGCATCGAGGCCGCAGCGGCGGTAGTGCCGCAGCAGCGGCGGCCCCAGACGAGGCATCAGCACGGCCATCAAAGTCGCGAAGCCGAGCACCCCCAGCAGCGACGGCAGGGCGGCCAGCAGCGAACCGTGACGATGCAGGGCGATCGCCAGCGCCAGCAGGCACCAGGCGCAGACATCGTCGATGGAGGCGCAGGCCAGAGCCAGCGTGCCCAGAGGCGTGTGCAGCAGGCCTCGGTCGCGCAGGATCCGTGCCAGCACCGAAAAGGCCGTGATCGCCATCGCCACCGCGACGCACAGGGCGAACGAGGCCAAGGAGGTCTGGGGCAGGCCATTGAGCCGGTAGAGCCCGCCGGCTGCGAGCAGCAGGCCCAGCAGCATCGGTGCGGCGATGCCGCTCAGTGAGATCGCCAGCACGCCGCCCCGGCCCACGGGGAGCGTTCGGCGATCCAGCTCGAGGCCCACCACGAACATGAACAGGATCAACCCCAGCTGGGAGAGCAGTTCGAGGGGTGGCCGCAATGACGGCGGAAACAGGGCCTGCATCGCAGCGGGTGCGAGCCAGCCCAGCAGGGTGGGGCCCAGCAGGATGCCGGCCAGGATCTCGCCGATCACCGCTGGCTGACCAAAGCGGGTCAGCAACGAGCCGCAGAGCCTGGCCAGGGTCAGGATCACAGCGATCTGCGCCAGCAGCAGCAGCAGGGTCTGACTGGTCATGACTGCCGCTCAGGCCTGTGCCAACTGTGCTGCCAAGCGGGTGGACTGCCCATGGCAACCCCGCTTAGCCTGAGCCCTGCCGATGCCTGGGGGCATGCTGCGCTTTCTGCTCAACCTGATCTGGGTGGTCTGCGGCGGCCTGGTGATGGCCCTGGGCTGGTGGCTGGCCGGGTTGGTGGCCGCGATCACGATCGTGGGGCTGCCCTGGGCACGCGCCTGCTTCGTGATCGGCAACTTCTCGCTGTGGCCGTTCGGGCGCGAAGCCCGCAGCCGGCGGGACATCAGCGGCCACACCGATCTGGGCACCGGGCCGCTGGGCACGCTGGGCAATGTGATCTGGTTCGTGCTGGCCGGCTGGTGGCTGGCGATCGGCCACCTCGGCTCGGCCCTGGCCTGTTTCGTGACGATCATCGGCATCCCCTTCGGCCTGCAGCACATCAAGCTGGCCCTGATCGCGCTGGCGCCGATCGGGCTGCAGGTGGTCGAGCTGGAGCGGCGCTGAGGCCTTCAGGGCTGGAGCGGCGGGCGTGCCCGCACTGATTCATCAACGAGGGGAATGGCGCAGCCAAGCTGCGCAGTCGCGATGCCGCGGCGGATCCGCTGAGCCTGCTGCCCAGCGCCCGTCGCCAGCAGCGACCGTCGACACGCTGCCAGAGGGGTGATGCCCCAATCGCTGCGGTCTTTCGTCCATGCGCGTGCTGCTGCTCTACCCCCGCCCCCCGGCCACCTTCTGGAGTTTCCAGGGGGCACTCCAGCTGGTGGGACAGAAGGCCCTGCTGCCGCCGCTGGGGCTGATCACGGTGGCGGCACTGCTGCCGGCGGACTGGGATCTGCGCCTCGTCGATGAGCAGGTGCAGGACCCCACGGCGGACGACTGGCACTGGGCTCAACTCGTCATCCTCTCGGCGATGCTGGTGCAGCGCCAGAGCCTGAAGCGGCTGATCGCTGCAGCGAAGGCCCACGCTCTTCCGGTGGCAGTTGGCGGCCCCTTCGCCACCTCCACGCCCGAGGCGCCGGAACTCCACCAGGCTGACTTCCTAATCCTCGATGAGGGAGAACTGACGATCCCGCAGTTCCTTGCCGCCCTGGAGCGAGGCGAGACCAGGGGATGCTTCCGCTCAAACGATCAGCGCGCCGACGTCAGCGTGTCGCCGGTCCCGCGCTTCGATCTGCTCGATCGGGCGGCCTACAACGTGATGGCGGTGCAGTTCTCGCGCGGCTGCCCGTTCCAGTGCGAGTTCTGCGACATCATCGTGC
>CAYNGR010000008.1:0-38159 GCA_964396755.1 uncultured Cyanobium sp.
CGGTCCGCGCTGCCGGGGCTCTCGCCTCTGCTGCGCAGTCCAAAACACTAGCACCCAATCCCTCGAAGCACAACCAGCCCCGGGGGCGGTCAGGCTCCAGCCTGCTGCTGCAGGGCTTCTGCCCAAGGCAGGAAGCGCTCCAGGGTCTCCTGGTTGCGGGCGACCAGCACCGGGAAATCGCTCTGCGACAGGTCAAGTCCAGGCTGCAAGGCCTGCGGAGCCTGCTGCAGCCACACGAGCGGACACTCCAGCTCGCGCAGCACCAGCCAGGCGGCCGCGAGGTCCCAGATCTTCGGCGTCGCCTCCAGGGCCGCCACCGTCTGACCCAGCGCCACGCTGACGAGATTGAGGCTGGCGACACCAAGCAGCCGGATCTTGCCGGGGAAGCGGCGTTCCGGCAGGGCCTGCAGCACCCGGATCGAGCGGCTGCACAGCGAGGCGCAGCTGGTGCCCTTGAGGCGCGTCTGGGTGGCCGGAGCCGCCAGGGGCTTGCCGTTGCGCCAGGCACCTCGGCCACGGATCGCCACGATCCGCTGACGCAGGGGGGGCACATCGAGGATCGCCAGCACCGGTTCTCCTGCCTCGAAACGCGCGATCGAAATCGCCCAGTAGGGAATGCCGGCGGCGAAGTTGGTGGTGCCATCGAGCGGGTCGACCACCCAGTAGGCCTGCGTGGACGGCACCTGCTGACGGCCCTCCTCGCTGAGCACACCCTCTCCGGGGAAGAGCTCGGCCAGGCCTCCCACCAGCTCGGCATCGCTCCAGCGGTCACAGGCCGTGATCAGTGAGCCATCCGGCTTGACGTCCGAGACCATGTGGCCGAAGTCGGCTCGCTGACGTGCCGCCACCCGTTCGATCAGGGCATCAAGACGGGGATCCAGGACGGCGGCCGTTGGGTTCATTCCAGTTCCATGGCAAGGATCTTGCGCAGACCCAGATCCGTATCCTCCCTGAACTGGCGCACATTCACACGCTCGAGCAGCAGCAGGGCCGCCAGGGCCACCACGGCCTCGACAGCGAGCACCAGCGCAAACGGGGGATACGGGCCTGCATCAGCAGACAACAGCCGCCCGACGTCGTAGAGACCGCCACCGAGCAGCTTGCCCACCGCCCTCGACAGGGCTTGGGCCAGGCCCCACACACCGATGAAGGTGCCGGTGGCCTGAGGCAGGGTGAGATCGAGCATCAGGCAGAGGGCGCTGTTGGTGCCGATGCCGGCCGCCACGCCGAACAGCAGCAGCACCAGCTTGAGCAGCGGCACGCTGGCGGTGAGGCCGCAGAGCAGCAGGAGCACAAGCGAAGCCACGATCAGCTGGCATCCCAGCCGGGCCGTGGCCAACTTGCCCAGTCGCGGCACGATCCAGAGTCCTGCCAGCAGCAGGCCGAGCAGCGTGCCGATGCCCCAGAAGGCATTGAGCTGGGTGGTGGCCGCGATCGGCATGGCGAACACCTGGGCGCCGTAGCTCTCCAGCACCGGATCCTGCAGGAACAAGCCCAGGGTGAACAGCACCAGAAAGACGAAGAACACCAGCACCTGGCGACTGGAGGTGATCAGGGCCCAGGCCTGGGGCAGCGTGACGCTGTCCTCACGACCCTCTGCGCTGGTCTGGTCATGATCTGGCCTGCGGGGCTCCATGCCCCAGACCGCCACCAGGGTGAGGCTCCAGACCACAGCGGCGACCACGATCATGAAGCGCAGCAGCACCGGCTCCAGGCGCACCGGATCGGTGATGCCATCGAGGGAGCGCAGGCTGATGCTGATCGCAATCGCGCCGACGACGATGCCCAAGGTGAGCATGCACCAGATGATCCCGACGGCCCTGGATCGCTCCTGCTCCTCGGTGCGGTCGATCACCAGCGCCAGGTATGGGGTGGTCGCCAGCGAGATGGCCAGGCCGTAAAGGGCGTAGAGGCCGCAGAGAGCCGCGATGCCCAGAGCCAGCACAGGCTGGTTGCCCGCCGCGAACAACCGACCGATGTGGAAGGTCAAGGGCACCGAGAGCACCGCCAGCAGGCAGAAGGCGGCGCTGCCCAGAAGCACGTAGGGCACCCGCCGACGGCCCGCCACCGGGCGCGAATCGGAGAGCTGTCCGAACAGCACCCGCGAGGGCGCCACGAACTGCTCGAAGGCCAGGGCACCCCCCACCAGCAGGCCCGGGAACCCCAGCTCACTGAGCATCACCCGGTTGAGCAGCCCGGAAAAGATGACCGCCAGACAACCGAGACAGGCCTGAAACAGTCCGAGACGCAGGGTGGCCGGGATCGAGAGACCGGGACGGGCTTGGCGGGCCAAGGCGCTCAGGGGCTGACGGGCATGGTGAGCGGCGCGGACAGCTGATCAGACGCGGCACCCGGCCGGAACTTGGCCTGACAGGCGGGCACCAGGGGCTGGGGTTCAACGGGCACATCGGTGACACCTGCCACCACGGGCTTGGTGGCTGGCAGATTCGTCGCCGGACAGAGGGCGATCTGATCGAGGCCGGTGCGACGGCGCAGATCGGCGAGGTTGCGGTTGTAGTCGGCGATGGCTGACGAGTAGCGGACCTCCGCCTGGGTGAGATCGCGCTGCGTGTCGACCACCTCCCGCTGGGTGGTGACACCGGCCTGGAAACGCAGCCTGGCCAGACGCAGCGATTCTCTGGCCGAGATCACCTCCCGCGAGGTGGTGCTGATGTCCCGGTTGTTCTGCTCAAGCCGGTAGAAGCTCTCCTCGACCTCCTGGCGGATCTGATCGCGGGTGGTGGCGAAGACGAAGCGGTTCTGCTGGGCCCGTTCCTTCTCCTGGCGATAGCGGGCCCGGGCCCGGCCACCATCGAAAACGTTCCAGCTGAAGTTCAGACCGACGCTGTTGTCGACGTTCCAGCCCTCCTCGCTGGGGATCGGGGTGCGCACGAATTCGTAGCCGTAGCTGCGACCCGCCGCGAACGTGTTGACGATGTTGAGGAAGGGCTGCACCTGGGCCAGCTCAGCATTGGCGCTGCTGTTGGCGGCGGAGATGTCGAGCAGGGCCTGGTCGAGCTCCTCGCGGAAGGTGTAAGCCGCCACGATGCTCTCCTGCAGCGACGGCAGCCAGACGCCGACGACGCGGGAGGGATCCTTGGCCGTGGGGGTGACGTCCTGGGGCAGGCTCAGGTTGGCGGCCAGAGCGCGACGGGAGATCGACTGGCGGGCCAACGAGTTGGTGAGCAGCTGCTGGTCGCGGGCCAGCTGGGTTTCGGCCTGCAGCACCTCGAGCTTGGTGGCGACGCCGGCCTGATAGCGGGCCCGGGCGTCACGCAGGCTGACCTGGGAGGAGCGCACCGACTCCTGGCCGATCCGCACCTGCTCGTCCTGCTCCTGCAGGTTGAAGTACAGCGTGGCGGCATCGAGGCGCAGCTTGCGCAGGCCGATCAGGTACTGGTTCTTGGCCTTTTCGTAGTTGTCACGCGCTGCCGCGATGCGGGGCGTCCGGGACGGGTTGATCAGCGACCAGCTGGCCTCCAGCGCGGCGCTCATGCGCCAGATGTTGGTGAGGGTGAGGCCCTGCTGCTGGCCGGTGCCGGTGAGACCGTTGCTGAACTGCTGGCCGCCGGTGAAGGTTGGGAAGGCATTGCCCCGCAGTGTCAGCTGGGGGTACCAGAGAGAGATCTCGGCCCTCAGAGCGGAGGCCGCCTGACTGACCTGACTGGCCAGAGCCTTGAGGTTGGGGTTGTTGACCTCAGCGAGCGTTTCGACGTCGTTGAGGCTCAGGGGCCGCAGTTCGCGGATGCGGACCTGGGCGGTCTTGTCCGGCAGGGCCAGCGACGCGGGCGTCGCCAGGCGCTGCAGCTCCGGCGGAAGCTCCGTGGCCGCAGGCGGCAGGACCGTGGGATTGGAGCGTGGCCGGTTGCCCTTGATGGCGGGGGCCAGGGGCAGCACCTGCGGGGCGACGTCCTGAGCAGCGCCAGCCGCGGCGGGGGCGGGGGCGGCACCGGCGGTCGGCGCCGCCGCAGCAGCAGCCGGGGCCGGCCTGAGCGGCGTGGTTCGCGGCGAAGGCAGGGGTGCCCCAGGAGCAATCGCCTCGGGCGTGGCTGCAGGCGACGGCGTCGAAGCTGCACTTGACGGGGCCTGAGCCCAGCCCGGTGAGGAGACCCCCGTGACCGGGGACACCATCAAAGCCGCTAGCAGGAGATGGTGACGGCCCACAGGAAAGTCGGAACAAGCGCTGCCGAGCTTAGGCACGCCCTCGTCATGTCCCGAGGCAAAGGGCCACCAGATCGTCCGCACCCCCGAGCAGATGCACCGGGACCGGCAAGGCCTGCCGCAGCTCGGTCAGGGTGCGGTCATCGAGGAACACGTCCTCCCCCTGGCGCAGCATCACCCTGGGCAGCAGCAGGCAGTCGCCCAGATCCCTGCCTGCCAGGCCCTCCAGCAGATCCGAGCCGGTGAGCAGTCCCGTGACGACCTGATCCTGCCCCCAGTAAGGGCTGGGCAGTCCATGCAACAGCAGCGTCACGCCGTTGACCCGATTCAGTCGCTCCACCACCGGCTGCAGCGCCTCGGCCACCAGCCGGCCGACGACCCAGCTGCAGCGTCGCGGCCGGGCCACGGCCTCAGGCAGATCGCGGGTGGCCTGATCGAGCTCCTCCAGGAAGGCGCGGATGCTGCCGACGCCGTTCTCCTGCTGGGGCAGGTCCTCGTAACTGGCGCGGGGGGGAAGAGGCAGCCCCGCAATCAGATACCACTCATCCGACAACCAGGCGAAGCGGCTGCCCAGCTGCTGCTGGAAGCGCTGCTGCAGCGGCTCGACCCGCTCGATCACCGCTCGCGCCGTGGCTCGATCGACCGGGAGCAGCGCATCCGCCTCGGGCCGGAAACGGGTCAGCCCGACGGGCACCACGGCCGCGGACAGCACCGCCGGCCAGTCGCCGCCGGCGAAGGAGGCCAGATCCTCGAGGCTGCGCGTCAGGGCCTCGCCATCGTTGAGGCCCGGGCAGACGACCACCTGGGCATGGATCTGCAGCCGCCTGGCCGAGAACCAGGCCAGCTGTTCCATCAACAGCGCGCCGCGCGGATTGACCAGCAGTCGGCTGCGCAGCTCCGGATCCGTGGCATGGACGGACACGAACAGCGGCGACAGGCGCTGCTCCTCGATCCGCTGCCAGTCCGCGGCGGTGAGGTTGGTGAGCGTCAGGTAGGAGCCGTAGAGAAAGCTCAGCCGGTAGTCGTCGTCCTTGAGATAGAGGGTGCGGCGACGCCCGGGCGGCTGCTGGTCGATGAAGCAGAACGGGCAGTGGTTGTTGCACTGGCGCAGCCCATCGAACAGGGCCTCGCTGAACGACAGACCGAGCGCCTCATCGGCATCCTTCTCGATCTCGAGGCGATGCAGCGTGCCGTCGGGATCCTCGACCTCGAGCACCAGCTCCTCCTCCCCCTGGAGGATCTGGAAATCGATCAGATCGCGGGGCCGGATGCCATTGAGGCTGAGCAACCGATCGCCGGGCTGAAAGCCGAGCTCCTCAGCGATCGAGCCCGGTTCGACGCCAGCCACCAGGGCCGGCCGGGGCAGGGTCGGAGCGGTGACGGCCCCGGGCTCAGCCTCGGTCGGGGCCAGCGGGATGCCTGCCTGAGGCTCGTTCCACACAGCTGCTTCTCAGGACGCTTCAGCCTCCAGTCTGTCCCGCGATCCGGCACAGCAGCTCAGGGCATGACGCCATCGAGGTGACGGAACTGGGTCAGCAGCAGCAGACCGAACAGCAACCGATAGCCCACGAACACCCAGGTGCTGTGGTTGCGCAGGAAGCGCAGCAGCCAGGCGATCGCCAGCCAGGAGACGACAGCCGCCACCAGGACACCCACAAGCATCGGAATCACCCCGCCATTGGCTGGGGCGGCGATGGCCGTCTTGATCTCCACCAGCCCGGCCAGGGTGATCGCCGGGATCCCGAGCAGGAACGAGAAGCGCGCCGCCGAGGCTCGCTGCCAGCCATCGAACAGCGAGGCGGTCAGGGTGCTGCCGGAACGGGAGACCCCCGGAACAAGCGCCAGCGCCTGCGCCAGACCCACCAGCAGACCGTCGCGGGCATGCACCGTCTCGAGCTTGCGGCGGCGGGATCCGATCAGCTCCGCCAGGGCCAGCAGCAGGGCCATGACGATCGAGACAATGCCGATGGAGGTGAGGCTGCGCAGCACCGAGTTGTCGTAATCGGGGACAAAGCGCTTGAGCGCCAGGCCGGCCAGCACGATCGGCAGCGTGCCCAGGGCGATCGCCACGCCGAGGCGGGCATCTGGATCGCTCCAGCTGCCCTGCCGCATGGCGCGGCTGACGCCCGACAGCACGCCGGCCAGATCAGATCGGAAATAGGCCAGAACCGCGACGATGCTGCCCAGCTGGATCACGGCGGTGAAGGCCACGCCGGGATCGCCCCAGCCCAGCAGCACCGGCACCACCTTGAGATGGGCGGTGCTGCTGATCGGCAGAAACTCGGTGAGCCCCTGGACCACCCCCAGCACCACGGCATGCCAGCAGGCCTCGAGCAACGAGAGATCGCCGGTGGGGACTGGAGACGACATGCCGGCAGGCGGGGGCAGGTCCGACGCTACCTGCCCTGCTCTCTCGCAGCCCGGAGCAAGGCCCTTATGGTGGGCTGCCTCTCTCGGTGTCCCGCAGCGGTGGTCGCGGTTCCCTCCGGACTCAGTCCTCGTCTCTCCCAGGTCCGGGTTCTCGCACCTGCCGTCACTGCGCAACCGCAGCGGGCTGAGCAGCAGCCCCTCAGCCTGCCGAAAGCCAGCGTCGAGGCACAGCTGCCCCTGGCCGCCGTGGCCGCAGCCCTGGTGGTTCTGCCGGTGTTCGTGCAGGCGCCCTGGGTTCGCTCGGCCCCGATGGCCGCGGCGCTGTTCACCGCCGTGCTGGTGACGGCCGGCGTCCTGCTGGAACGCAGGCCGGAGCGGAGCTGGCGTGAACTGGGTGTTCTGCTGGTCGGTTTCAGCGGCAGCTGGCTGGGTGGATCCCTGTTCTGGGGCTGGTGCCGCCTGCATCCCGCCTGGCATCTGCCGATCGAGGCCTTTGCCCTGCCCCTGGCGGTCGCCGGTCTGGGCGGCCGCTGGCGCCTCGCTGGCGGCTTCTATCTCGCCTCACTGCTGGGCACCGCCGCCACCGACGCCGCCATGCTCTGCGGCGGCCTCATGGATCTGTGGCCGCAGGTGCTGAGCGGTCCGCTGACCGAGGCGCCCGCCCTGCTGCAGACCGCAGCGCTGTCTGTGCTGCAGCCTCTGCCGCTGCTGGTCGTCGCCGCCAGCGCCGCACTTCTGCTGGCCCTGGCGAGCTGGCTCAACAGTCGCGGACAGACCGGTCGCATCGCCGCCGTGACCGTGGCCACGACCCTGGCTGTCGACGGCCTGTTCCTGGCCGCATCCCTGGTCGCGCCGCAGCTGAGCGGTCTGATCTGAAGGGTTCCCTGGCCGCTCCGGCCAGCCGCCGCTTCTGAAGAACTGCAAACGCCGGGCAACCGCCCGCTTGGCCCCGAGTCTGCTTCTGTAACGTTGCTGCGGTATGGGTCGGAAACCCTTCGGGTCTCCTCATCCCACCGCTGGGTCCGCCCCGGGTCGTGCCCGGTTCAGTCCCTGCCCAATGTTTCCCCTCCTACGGAGTGACGTGATGAAGCGGCTGCTTGCCTGGCTGATGAGTGGTGTGGTGATGGCCGGTCTGCTCGTCAGCCTGCTGCTGCCGGGCCCAGCCATGGCTGCTGATCGGCGCAACCTGGCCGACGACAAGATCGCCGAGAGCGCCGGCAAGATCGATCTCAACAACTGCTCGGTGCGTCGCTTCCAGCAGTTCCCCGGCATGTACCCGACCCTCGCCGGCAAGATCGTTCTCGGTGGCCCCTACGACAGCGTCGATGACGTGCTTGCGCTGGACCTGACCGACCGCCAGAAGGAGCTGTTCTCGAAGTACAAGGACAACTTCACGGTGACCCCTCCCGCCATCGCCCTGAACGAAGGCTTCGATCGCATCAACGACGGCCAGTACCGCTGAGCCAGAACCCCCGACTGGTGCTTCGCTGCCCAGCACGCCGCCGGTGCTCCCGGCGGCTTTTTGTTGTGTGCCAGCGCACCTGTATCCCATAGGCTCGGGGCCAGTGCGGCAGCGCCATGACCAGCGGATCCGCCGCCTTCCCTGCACCTGCGTCGCCGGAGCTGCCGCCTGATCGGCACGGCAGTGCCAGCGGAGGAGCGAGCCAGACCCGAGCTGAGGCCAGCCGCGAGACGCTGGAGGGCTCGCCGCTCGCCAGCCAGTGGGACGTCGTGGTGATCGGCAGCGGCGCTGCCGGACTGATGACCGCCCTGGAGCTGCCCGCTGGCCTGAGAGTGCTGCTTCTGAGCAAGAACAGCGGCCCGCCCTCGGCCAGTCGCTGGGCCCAGGGAGGCATCGCCGCCGTCACCCGCTCGGATGACAGCTTTGACAGCCACATCGGCGACACCCTCAAGGCCGGAGCCGGACTGTGCGACCGCGATGCGGTGGAACTGCTGGTGCGTCAGGCCCCTGCCTGCGTCGAGCGGCTGCTGCAGCTGGGCATGGATTTCGACCGCAGCCCCGAGGGACTGAGCACCACCCTGGAGGCCGCCCACAGCCACCGGCGTGTCCTGCATGCCCAGGACCGCACCGGCGGCGCTCTGGTGGACGCCCTGGAGCGGGAGGTGCTGCGCCGCCCCGGGCTGGTGCAGCGCAAGGGCATGCCGGCGCTGCAGCTGTGGATCGAGGCCGGCCGCTGCGTGGGACTGCAGGTGCTCGACGGTCGGCGGCTGCGCTGGCTGCGGACCGGCGCCGTGGTGCTGGCCAGCGGCGGCGGCGGCCACCTGTTCGCCCACACCACCAATCCCAGCCAGGCCAGCGGCGACGGGGTGGCGATGGCCTGGAGCGCCGGCGCCCTGGTGCGGGACCTGGAGTTCGTGCAATTCCACCCGACCGCCCTGATGCTCCCCGGGGCTCCCCACTTCCTGATCTCCGAGGCGGTGCGCGGCGAAGGGGCGAGGCTGCGGGACGCGCGGGGAGACAGCCCCGTCGAGGATCTGCCGGGCGGCGATCTGGCACCGCGCGACCAGGTCAGCCGTGCCCTGGCCCGCCGCATGCAGGCCCAGGGTGTGGAGCATCTCTGGCTCGATCTGCGCCCCGTCGGCCGCGAACGGCTGGAACGCCAGTTCCCGACGATCCTGGGGCGCTGCCACCAGCTCGGCCTGCAGCCGCTGCAGGCGCCGATCCCCGTGGCCCCGGCCGCCCACTACTGGATGGGCGGCATCGCCACGGATCTCAACGGCGCCACCTCCCTGCCGGGCCTGTATGCCGTGGGGGAGGTGGCCAGCACGGGTGTGCATGGCGCCAATCGGCTGGCCAGCAACTCGCTGATGGAATGCCTCGTGTTCGCGCGGCAGCTGCGCCACCTGACCCTGCAACCCCTGCCGACGGCGACGCCGGAACGCTGGCATCACTGCCGTGTCGCGGACGATGCAGCGGCGCTGGATGCTCCGGCTCAGATCACCGAGCTGCGCCAGCTCTGCTGGCAGGCCGCAGGCGTGGAACGCTCGGCCAGCGGCCTGGCACCGGCCCTGAGCTGGGTGCGCCTGCGGCGGGCGGAACTGGCCGCGACCCCGCTGCTGCGCCAGCTCCAGGCCCTGCAGCCCGGCGACGGCCTGGAGCTGGAGCCCCATCAGGCCCAGCGGCTGCTGCAGCTGCAGGAGCTGCAGCAACGGTTGGTGCTGGCGGCCCTGCTGATCGAGGCGGCCGAGTTCCGCAATGAGAGCCGGGGCGGACACTTCCGCCGCGACGCCCCCGCCGCCCAGCCGTTCTGGCGGGTGCACACGGTGCAGCAGCGCGGACGGCTGCCGTGCACCACCGCCGTGCGCGCAGGCTGAGCACCGAACCTGCGCCAGATCAGTTAGCAGGGGGCCTGACTAACCGCCGAGCTGGCTGGGCGACTGCGCTCAGCTGTTCGGCTGTTCAACTAGACGGCGGTCGGCCGTCGCGTCCAGCGTCAGACCGCCGCTGCTCAAGATCTCAGCCGCCGGCCTTGAAGCCGCTCATCTCGGCCAGCTTGGCGAGCGGCTTGACGCCGGAATCGAGCTTGCCGTTGATCTCCCAGGAGGGGTAGCCCTGGATGTTCTTGCTGGCGCACAGTTCGGCCTGACTGTTGCGGCCGTCCGGGGCGCACTCGATGATCGTCAGCTTGGCGGCAGCGTCCTTGCCGAACAGTTCCTTCTGCTCATGGCAGTGAGGGCACCAGTAAGCGGTGTACATCCGGGCGCCGCTGCGGCTGAGGTGTTCCGCCAGGGCGATGGTCGCGGGGGTGCTGGGGGTGGTGACGGCTGGCGGCACCCCCTTGCCCAGAGACGATTCCGGCTGGCCGACGGCCGCCGACCAGCCGAGACCGCTGAGCAGCACCAGCAGACCCACCAGCACGGTCCGGAAGATCAGCTGGCCGCGATCCTCCCAGGAATAGGCGAGCAGGCTGAACACGAACAGAGCCAGGCTCAGCACCGCCGAAACGACGCAGAACGGGCAGAAAGCCTGAATGCGGAAGACCATCACGCCCATCAGCACCAGGCTGAACACCGCCATGCCGAGGCTGATCAGGGTCAGGGCCCAGCTGCTGCGCTGCACCAGCGGGTCGCGGCTGTCGCCGGGCCGGATCAGGGGGAGAACCGCCAGCACCAGCACGGTCACGTAGGCCAGGAAGCCGAACAGCGACAGGGGCTGACCGAGCAGGGACCCCCAGGCACTGTTGAGCACCTTGTCGCAGCCGTCGGCCCCGCCGGGGCAGCTCAGAGGGCCAAGCAGCCCCCAACGTTTGAGGGTGATCGAACCGGTGTCCAGGGCGCCGATGCTGGCCAGCACGGCCATCACGACCCGCACCCAGCGGCGGCTGGGCTCGCTGCGGCGCCGGGTGCTGAGGCGCTCGCTGAGGCGGGTTGAGGTCACGGTGGGCTGCCGATGCAGCACCGATTTTGGCAGGACTGCCCAGGCAGGTCAGACACCCGTCACCGTCCTGAGCTGACTGCAGCTCCGGCGCGGCAGCAGCACGGGGGGCATGGCCTGGCCGGAGGGCCCCGACGGATCCCAGCTGAGGCGAGCCTGATGGCCGTTGAACACAACCGTGAGCGGTGCCGACGCCATCTGTCCCTCCTGCTGGAAGCGGTAGCGGAGCCTCGCGGTCTCAGGGGAGGTGAGTCGCCCATCGAGACGGCCGACGCGGCGGTCCTTCTGCCAGGGGATCCAGCGATAGAACCCGGAGACCCTGGCCCCATCGAGATCCAGCCGCAGCTGCTCGATGTCGAAGCGATCACCCTGGCCGCTCAGCCGCTCGTAGCAGATGCTGACGGGGGCGGCGGCGACCGGCGCCTGCAGCCACGGGCCCGCAGCCAGCAGCCCCAGGTTCGCGCCGGCCGTCAGCACGCCGCGGCCGGCCAGCGGGAGCAGCCGCCGGAGCCAGCGGGGCAGGGAAACAACGTCCACAAAAAGCTACGCTGAAATGTTCATCGCTGAAGATTGTGTCTTCCCAGACCGACGTTTCGGCTCAGAAGCCGACGGTGGCGTTCGCCCATCTGGGCTGCGAGAAGAACCGGGTCGACACCGAGCACATGCTCGGCCTGCTGGCCGACGCCGGTTACGGCGTCAGCGCAGATGAGAGCCAGGCCTCGGTGGTGGTGGTGAACACCTGCAGCTTCATCCAGGACGCCCGGGAGGAGTCGGTGCGGACCCTGGTTGAGCTGGCGGAACAGGGCAAGGAGCTGATCATCGCCGGCTGCCTGGCGCAGCACTTCCAGCAGGAACTGCTCGATTCCCTGCCCGAGGCGAAGGCCGTGGTCGGCACGGGCGACTACCAGCACATCGTCGAGGTGCTGCAGCGGGTCGAGGCCGGCGAGCGGGTCAACCGGGTCAGCGCCACCCCCACCTTCGTCGCCGATGAGCACCTGCCCCGCTATCGCACCACCTCCGAGGCGGTGGCCTATCTCAAGGTGGCGGAAGGCTGCGACTACCGCTGCTCCTTCTGCATCATTCCGAAGCTGCGGGGCGACCAGCGGTCGCGGCCGATCGAATCGATCGTGGCAGAAGCCAGGGCTCTGGCCGCCCAGGGGGTGCAGGAGCTGATCCTGATCAGCCAGATCACCACGAATTACGGCCTCGACCTCTACGGCCGGCCGCAGCTGGCCGAGCTGCTGCGGACGCTCGGCGAGGTGGAGATCCCCTGGATCCGCGTTCACTACGCCTATCCCACCGGCCTCACCCCCGAGGTGCTGGCGGCCTACCGGGAGGTGCCCAACGTGCTGCCCTATCTGGATCTGCCCCTGCAGCACAGCCACCCGGAGGTGCTGCGCGCGATGAATCGGCCCTGGCAGGCGGAGGTGACCGGCGGTCTGCTGCGGCGCATCCGTGAGCAGCTGCCCGAAGCCGTGCTGCGCACCACCTTCATCGTCGGCTATCCCGGCGAAACCGAGGAGCAGTTCCAGCACCTGCTCGATTTCGTCGCCGAGCAGCGCTTCGACCATGTGGGGGTGTTCACCTTCTCACCGGAAGACGGAACCCCGGCGGCGGAGCTGGCCAACCCGGTGCCGGCCGAACTGGCCGCTGAGCGCAAGGACCGCCTGATGGCCCTGCAGCAGCCGATCGCCGCCGAACGCAACGCCAGCTGGGTGGGACGCATCGTCGACGTGCTCATCGAACAGGAAAACCCGTCGACAGGCGAGATGCTGGGTCGCTGCGGCCGCTTCGCGCCGGATGTGGACGGCGAGGTGCGGGTGAGCCCCGGCGAAGGGGGCCTCTGCGCCGCTCCAGGGACGATGGTGCCGGTGCGAATCACCGCCGCCGACACCTATGACCTGCGCGGCGTGGTGGTGGGCGCCCGCGATCTGGTGGGCGCCGTGCGCGCCGGCAGCCGGTCAGACGCTTGATCGAGCCCGGCCGGGCGGCGCCGTGGCCCGCCTGGAGGGTGCGTCATCAGCGCAAGCTGTTCCTGCTGGCCTCCGGGCTGAGCACCGCCGGATCGTTCGCCGGTCTCACCGCCAAGGGCTGGCTGCTGCTCCAGGGCAGCGGCAGTCCGCTTTTGCTGTCGCTGCACTTCGCCGCCCTGGCGCTGCCGAGCCTGCTGTTCAGCGGTCCGGCCGGGGTGCTCACCGACCGCCTCGGCAGCGAGAGGGTGCTGATCCGGGCGCAATGGGGGCTGCTGGCCGGCAGCGGTCTGGGGGCGGTGGCCATCCCGCTGCTCACCCGCTGGCCCACGGCCCTGATGGCGGTGCTGCTGCTCAGCACCCTGCTGGTGGGGGTGGCCAGCAGCTTCGAACTGACCGCCCGCAACAAGTACTGCGCCCTGCTGGTGGAGCGGCCCGAGCAACTCGCCCCCTATCTGGCCAGCTTCTCGGTGGTGTTCAACGTGGGCAAGCTGGTGGGCCCGCCGCTGGGCGGAGGCCTCGTGGCCCTGGCCGGCGTGCCGATCGCCCTGACACTCGACGCCGCCACCTATCTGCTGCCGATCGCCACGGTGGTCTGGCTGCTGCAGCCGGATCCAACCCTGGAACGCCGCAGCGGCAAGGGCGAGCACAGCTCGCTGCGGACCGCCTGGCGCGAGAGCGGCACAACCCTGCGCCATGTGATCCGCTTCTCAGGGCTGGCCAGCCTGGTGAGCTTCTTTCACCCCGGCCTGGCCCCGCTAATCGCCGGCCACATCCTCGGACCCAGTCCCCAGAACCTGGGGCTGTTCACCAGCGTGCTGGCAGCGGGCAGCATCTGTGGCGGCCTCGGACTGCAGCGGCGCAGCCGTTGGCTGGCGGAACGCCCCGTGATGCTGCTGGGAGGGAGCCTGCTGCTCACGTCCTGGGCGCAGCTGGTGATGGCCTGCGCCAGGGACACCGGACTGAGGCTGGCGATGAGCTTCCTGATCGGAGCGGGCACCGCCTGCCTTCTGGCAGGCAGCAACCTGATCCTGCAGGTGGGCGCACCTATGCAGCTGCGGGGCCGCATGGCCGCGATGGGTCAGATCGCCGCGCTGGGAGGCGGGGGGCTGAGCGGCCTGCTGGCCGCCGGGCTGACAATGCAGGTGGGGCTGGACCGGACCTTCGCGCTGCTGGGAGTCAGCGGCATGGTGCTGGCCCTGATTGAGCTGCTGGGGCGCCGGGGCCTGCGCCTCAGATCAGACGCACGCCCTTGAGGACCACGGTGGCAAGGAAGGCCGCCGTAAGGCCGCCGCCGACAAGTGCCAGATAGAGAGCCACGCCCATGGATGCAACCGGGAAACCGCTGCCATTACAGCAGAGCTGCCCCGCCCCTGGCCCCGGCCGCAGCAGGGTCGCCATGGAGCCGCACACACAGGGTCAGCTGCGACGCCGCCGAGGGCGCGCAGCCCCTAGGGTGACCCCATTTCTTGCGGCTCAGCTCCGTTCCGCCTAGACCAGTCCTCCACTGCCCTCCCGAACCGCCCTCCAGGCGCAACGCGGAGCGCCCATGAACCGTTCCTGAGACCCTGAGCGCATGCGCACCCTCTTCCTCTACCCGGAATTCCCCAAGACCTTCTGGAGCTACGAGAAGATCCTTGAACTGGTGAACCGCAAGGTGCTGCTGCCGCCCCTGGGGCTGGTGACCGTGGCGGCGCTGCTGCCCCAGACGTGGGAGATGAAGCTGGTTGACCGCAACGTGCGCGAGGTCAGCGAGGCCGAGTGGGACTGGGCTGAACTGGTGGTGATCTCGGGGATGATCGTGCAGAAGGCCGACATGGCCGCGCAGATCGCCAAGGCCAAGGAGCGTGGGCTGCCCGTGGCGGTGGGCGGCCCCTTCGCCAGCTCCACCCCTGACGCACCGGAGCTGGACCTGGCTGATTTCAAGATTCTCGATGAGGGTGAAATCACCCTGCCGATGTTCATCGAGGCGATCGAACGGGGCGAGACCTCAGGCCGATTCAGCTCCAACGGCGAGAAGCCGGATGTGACCGCGACACCGGTGCCACGCTTCGACCTGCTCGAGCTGGAGGCCTACGACTCGATGTCGGTGCAGTTCTCCCGGGGCTGCCCGTTCCAGTGCGAGTTCTGCGACATCATCGTGCTCTACGGCCGCAAGCCGCGCACCAAAACGCCGGAGCAGCTGGTCGCCGAACTCCAGTACCTCTACGACCTGGGTTGGCGCCGCTCCATCTTCCTGGTGGATGACAACTTCATCGGCAACAAGCGCAACGCCAAGTTGCTGCTACCGGCCCTGAAGCAGTGGCAGATCGAACGCAACTACCCGTTCAGCTTCGCCACCGAAGCCTCTGTCGATCTGGCCTCCGATGAGGAGCTGATGCAGATGATGAGCGAAGCCCGCTTCGACAGCGTCTTCCTCGGCATCGAGACGCCCGATGAGGCCTCACTGTCGATCGCAGGCAAACACCAGAACACCCGCAGCTCCCTGGAGGAGTCTGTCGATCGCATCAATTCCTACGGAATCCGGGTGATGGCGGGCTTCATCATCGGCTTCGACGGCGAGAAGAGCGGCGCCGGCGATCGCATCGTGCAGTTCGTCAGCCGCACCGGCATTCCCGCCGCCATGATGGGCATGCTGCAGGCCCTGCCCAACACCGGCCTGTGGCACCGGCTGGAGAAGGAAGGCCGCCTGGTCCAGGAGAAGCAAGACGCCAAGGGCGTCAATCAGACCAACCTTCTCAACTTCGTGCCGACCCGGCCGATCCGCGAGATCGCCAACGAATACGTCGATGCTTTCTGCCGGCTGTACGAGCCGAACACCTACATCGACCGGGTCACGCACTACTACCTGAAGGCCGGCAAGCCACGCTGGCAGCAGTTCGCCCCCAAGGTGGCGCTCGGCAAAGCCAGCCTGCCCAGCTGGACCGACGTCCGGGCCCTGGCGATCGTGATCTGGCGGCAGGGAATCAAGCGCGACACCCGCTGGCGCTTCTGGCGCTCGCTGCTGCAGATCGCCCGCCGCAATCCCGAGGTGTTCGAGCAGTTTCTGGTCACCCTGGCCCACAATGAGCACTTCCAGGAATACCGAGGCATCGTCAGCCGCGAGATCCAGGACCAGCTGGCTGCTCTGCCCCCCGATCCCCCCACCGCACCGGTCTCCACGAGCCGCGAGCTGCAGCCTGTCTGAAGGCGGGATTCAGCTGCGGATCAGGACTCAGTCCTGAACGTAGGCGAGCCCCTGCTCCAGGCAAATCTCCGCTTTCTGCAGTTCACGCCCCAGGTAGAGGGCGTGGTCGAGGCGGCTGAGCGGCTGGGGGCCCTCGCCTTCGGTCAGGGCGATGCCCAGCTCCTTGGCGCTGCGGCCCCGGTACGTGGCCATCGGCGTGCGCGGACCGGCACCGCGGCAGGCGAGCACCTCGCCGGTGTCGGGATCGGTGGCCAGGCCCCGCTCGTTGATCGCGTTGCTGTAGAGCTCCGCCACCAGCTCGCCGGCCTCCACATCGATGCGGATCAGGAAGTAGCCGGCGGGGTCGAGCTCGATGAAGCGCTTGGAGAGCTCCTCATCCAGAACCTGGCGCGGCGTCGTGGTGTTGCAGCTGGGCATGGGGTGGATCGTAGGTGGCGCTGAACGGCAGCTCGGCGTTGACCGCCTCGATCTCGGCCAGCATCTGCCGGTTCGCGCCCGGCAGCCAGCCGCTGAGGATGGCCGCGAAGCCCGGATCGCTCCAGCGGTGCAGGCTGACCCGAGGCTCGGCCAGAAAGCCACGCCGACGCTTGTGGCTGCCGCCGGCGCCAGGATCAAAGCGGCGGATGCCCTGGGCGATCGCCCACTCGATCGGGGCGTAATAGCAGACCTCGAAGTGCAGGTTATCGAGCTCCACATCGCTGCCCCAGTAGCGCCCCCACAGGGAGTCGCCACCGCGCACGCACAGGCTCATCGCCAGCGGTTGACTCGGATCGCCGCGGTGGGCACTGAACAGCACCAGGTGCTGGCGCAGCTCCAGCGCCGCCGCCTCGAAGAACGCCTCAGTCAGATACTTGCTGCCCCACGGGCCCCAGCGGGCGCAGTGCTGGGCATAGAAGTCATGCATGCGCCTCAGCAGCGGCGGCGGAATCGCCTCACCCGCCAGGGGCGTGACCGTCAGGCCCGCCTGGGCCACGGCGCGCCGCTCGCGGCGGATGTTGCGACGCTGGTTGGCATTGAAGCTGGCCAGATAAGCCTCGAAGTCAGCGTGTCCAGGGTTCGTCCACTGGCTCTGCTGGTTGATCCAGCGCTCGCAGCCGGCCGCCTCCGCCAGCCTCTGCCAGGCGGGATCCACATACAGAAAATTGCAGCTGAGGATGCCGTTGCGACGGCAGAAGTCATCGATCTGCTCAAGCAGCAGCGCTGTCAGTTGTGCCGCGTCCTCGCCCGCTGCCACCAGGAAGCGATAGCCCTGCACCGGACTGACCGGGCTCATGCCGACGAGCTTGGGGTAGTAACGCAGCCCCAGCTGATCGGCGAGCTGGGCGAAGGCGTGATCAAACACGAACTCGCCGTAGCTGTGGCCTTTCAGATACAGAGGCGCCACCGCCAGCAGCTCGCTGCCGCGCCACAGGGCCAGATGGCAGGGCTGCCATCCATGGCGAGGGGTGATGCTGCCGCTGGCCTCCAGCTGATGCAGCCAGCGCCAGGCGAAGAAAGGCGGCGGCGACTCGCCACCCGCCGCGGCGCTGGCCTGGAGCAGCGCCTGCCACTGCTGTTCGGGCAGCTCGCTGAGAGACGTGTGCCACTGCGCCCGAAGCTCGGCCATGGCGTCGCGCGCGGGAGGTCGAAGGAGGCGCAAAACTAACCACAACCCCGCCGCCAGCGAGCCCTGATCGCCATGTGCCCTCCACCCCGGATCCGGGTGCTGCTGCTGGCCGCCTGCACCTGCCTGGGCCTGGGTCTGCCGATCCGGTCGGCCGAGGCCAGCGTCTGGAAGCCGCTGCTGCAGCTGGTGCGTCCCCAGCTGGAAAGCCGCCTGGCGCGAGCCTGCGTCGAAGCGGCTGCAGGCAACAACCCCGAGCTGGCCAGCCGCCTGCAGGATCCCTGCCGCAAGCTGGCGGCCCCCACCAGCCGCTGCCTGATCGAGGAGACCGACCGGAGCGGCCGGGGCATGGGCGTGATGCGCGAACTGGTGCGCGGCCAGTTCGGCGACGACAGCGAGCTGGTGGTGAAGCGCTGCCTGGCACGGCTGTTCGGCCTGCCGGCCGACACGCTTCAGGATGTGCCCCTGCAGGAGCTGGCCCGCCGCTTCGGCAGCCTCGGTCTGCAGGGGGTCGGCGAACGGCCCTGAGCCCGAGGCAGCGGGCCCCCGGCGCAGCGCTTCCCGTGGCTGACTGTCCCTCAACCCGAGGCCGGCGTCCGCCCAGGCACGGCGCAGAGCTCTGCGCTACGGCCAGCTCAGGGGGCAGGCACGAGCCGGCCATAGCGCAGCAGCAGCTCCTCCCCCTCCAGGCCGCGCTGCTCCAGCAGGCGCCAACCGCGGCGGGCGGCCGCCGGCAGGGCGGCGGCGGGGCCCAGCCAGCTGTGCTCGCCGCCCAGCAGCTGCGGGCAGAGGGTGAGCTGCAGCTCATCGATGCGGTTCTCAGCCAGCAGGCTGGCCGCCAGCGAAGCGCCGCCGAGCACAACTAAGCGGTTCAGGCCCGCGGCAGCCAGCTGCTCGAGGGCCGGCTGCCAGGCCGGCAGGGGGATCGTCCGGGCGAAGCCGGCGGGTGCTGCCGCCTCCGGCAACCCCAAGGAGCTCGGCAGGGACGCCGCCTGGCCGCCCAGCGCGTCCGCAGCCGCCGTCGCTCCGCCACCGGCCGCCATGGCCTCGGGCCCATCCATGCCCGCCGTGTCCCCCGGCACTGAAGCCGGCACAACCTCGGGGGGGCTGATGCCGCCTTCAGCCTCCGCCAGCAGCAGCCAGCGCTGCAGCGGCTGGCTGAAAAACGGCAGGTCGGCGGGAACGGCGCCGCTGCGGCTGGCCACCAGCGCAACGGGCTGATCTAGACGGCCCTGACGTCGGCGTGCCTGCAGCAGGTCCGGCGCATGAATGAGGCAGGTGCTGCCATGGCGCCTGAGGGTTTCGGCCCCGAGCAGGGCGCCGTCAGCCCAGGCCAGGGCCTCCTCCAGCACCCGCCGGTCGCCGCGGCCGCCGATCTGGGCAGCGCCTCCCTCCGGCGGGGCGAGCCGGCCATCGAGGCTGACCGCCAGCACCAGGCGCAGCTGCGGCAGGACAGCGGACGACAACGATCGGCTCATCACGGGTTCACCCTGCCGCGCTATGGCGCCTTGGAGCAGCCGACGCAGCCGCGCCGGGAGCGGCGAGCGGCGGGGCCGGCACGCTGCTCAAGCTGGCTCAGGCGCCGGCAAGCGCCTCAAGAGCCGCCGGCAGCATGCCCAGCTGGGCGGTCTCTGCGAACACCTCGGCAGCGTTGTTGGGGCTCTCCTGCAGCCGCACCTTGTGCAGGCGGGCGCCCAGATCGGCGATCGGCCGAGCCAGCAGATCGGCGATGTGCAGGGCGATGTTCTCCGCGGTCGGCACGCAGCTGGCGAAGTGCTCGACGTCCTTGTTGAGGAAGGTGTGATCGAACGGCTCCACCACCAGATCGTCCACCAGCTGCTGCAGAGCCGCCAGATCGCAGACCATGCCGCTGCGGGGATCGATCGCCCCGCGGACGCTCACCTCCAACAGGTAGTTGTGGCCGTGGCCATGGGGACGGGCGCACTTGCCGTAGATCGCCTCGTTCTCGCTCTGGCTGAGCTCGTGGCGGGCCAGCCGGTGGGCAGCGGCGAAGTGGGTGCGGATCGAGAGGAAGGCTTCCATGGGGTCGCAGGTGGGTCCGCTGAGCACATCGGCCCAGAGATCGGGGTGTTCGTAGAGGCGGATGCCCATCAGCGGCAGATGGGGGGCGAGGCGGTCGCGGATGGCCAGAGCCAGGGCCTCGGTGGTGGGCAGGCGCCCCTCGGGGCGCTGCAGGTCGAACTCCGGCCAGACCTCATTGAGGAACCGGAAGTCCAGCTGAGCGGTGACCTCGCGGCGGATCGCGTGCTTGACGTCGGAGAGGTTGAGCATCATTCCGTCGGGATCGAGCGCCTCGCCCATGGTCACGATCAGCTCATAGTTGTGGCCATGCCCGGGAGGCAGGCTGCAGGGGCCGAAGCGATGCTGGTTCTCGGCGTCGCTGAGCTCGGGCAGGCGATAGAGGTGGCTGGCACTGAAGCAGGCCCGGCGCGTGATCACGCAGGGGCGTCCGCGGCCATGGGCGGTGTTGTCCCCGACGGGGGGAGCTGGGGTCTGGAGCGGGGCCTGCAGGCCGGCTGCGGTCATCCGCTGAGATCGGGGAGGCGCATCCTAGAAACACACCTTCACAAGCGCCGATCGACGGCATGTCTTCACCCGCCCGTTCCGACGCCGCGCTGGCTCGTCGCCTGCAGGGTCTCAATCTCTATCTGGTCGGGATGATGGGAGCCGGCAAGAGCGCCGTGGGCAGGCCCCTGGCGGCAGCCCTGGGCTACCGCTTCATCGATGCCGACCAGGTGCTGGAGCAGTCGGCCGGCCGCCCGATTCCGGCCATCTTCGAGAGCGACGGCGAAGCGGGCTTCCGGGAGCTGGAGACGGCCGTGCTCGATCGGATCAGCTCATGGCACTCGCTGGTGGTGGCCACCGGCGGTGGGGTGGTCACCCAGCCGGTGAACTGGGGCCACCTGCACCAGGGGGTGGTGATCTGGCTGGATGCCCCCGCCGATCTGCTGCTGGAGCGCCTCCAGGCCGACGCGACGCCGCGGCCGCTGCTGGCAACGCCGGAGCCGGCGACGCGGCTCGAGCAACTGCTGCAGGCGCGCCGGCCCCTCTACGCCCAGGCCGATCTGCGGGTGGAGCAGCACCGCGGCGATGACCCGCAGGCCGTGGCCCAGCGGGTGGTGGAGGCCCTGCCGACGATCCTGAAGGAGCGGACCCAGCCTCCCGAGGCGCCGGTGCAGCTGGAGGATGGCGACGGCCGGCGAACCCAGTCGATCAACTGAAGCGCCGCAGCGACCTCAGCCGCGGGATCCCGGCGGCTCCAGCCGCACCGCAAACCACTGGATGGTTCGGCCGGGGGCGAGCTCCAGAGCGCAGGCCGTCTCCAGCAGACGTTCAGCCCGGGCCCGGTGGTCGGCCAGATCCTGGAGATCGGCAGGCGGACTGTCGAGCGTCGCCAGCTGCGAGGCCAGCCAGTCGAGCGTCTCGGCGGCGCTGAGAATGCGCTCGGCGGCGGCCGGCTCCAGCACCACGTAATGATCGAGCTCGCGCAGCAGGGGATCGGACATGGGCAGAGCGCGGATCCGGGCCATCCTGGCGGCGCTGCGGTCCGCGCTGGCGGGGCTGCTGCTGCTGCTCGCGCTGCAGCTGGCAGACGCCATGACCCCACCGGCGGCAGCGGCGGGCGCCGGGGGCGGCGCTGTCACGCCGGTCGCTGGGCGGCCTGACGCACCCACCTCTCCGCGGTTCGGGCCGACCGTCGCCTCGGACGCCGGCCTGCCGCCTGGCAGCGCAGCTGTGATGCGGGTCCACCGGCCCACGGGGCAGCCCAACCCTGCGGCCGCGGACACCTCGGCGGCCAGATCAGCGCCGGGCGGGCCGCTGCTCTTCGCCGCGAACGCCCCCACGATCCCGGTGCAACGCGCGACCGCGCCCGCCAGCGGGCTCCCGCCGCCAGCGGCAGCCGGGGAGGCCATGCCCAGCGATCGGGAGCGCCAGAGCGCGGCCTCGCCCCTGGAACGGCGCCTGCAGCAGTGGCCCGCCTGGAGACTGCCGGCCCCGCTGCCGCGCCCCGGACGCCAGGCGCCGCTCTGGCCCGGCTGGTTCAGCGGCGAATGGCAGGTGGAGAGCACGCCGCTGCCGGCGGGCGGCAGCGCGCCAGGGCCGCCCGGGGCGCCGTGGCGCGCCCGCTTCCGAGCCGACGGCCATGGCGGTGCCGTGGCGGAGCGCGCCTTCAACGCCCTGTCAGTGGGCCGCAGCCAGCTGGGGGAGCAGCTGCTCTCCGTGCAGGACGATCCCCGCAACCCTCAGCGCCAGCTGGCACGCCTTGCCGGCGATCGGCTGCTGGAAACATCCCTGATCGGCCAGCGCGGCGAACAGGCCGGTGCGCAGGAGTTCCTCAACGACGAACTCAGCCTGCTGGTGCTGCACGGGCCGGGCGAACCGCGCCTGAGCCGGATCGAGACGCTCGGCCGCTGGCGCCTGCAGACGGACGGCAGCATTGCCGGCGAGCAGTGGCAGGCCCGCTACGCCTCCCCGGGCGATGGCCTGGCGGCCACACCACTGGCCAGCGACCACTGGTCGCTCAGGCTCGTCCCAGTTCCGCCAGGATCCGATCGCGCCACTGGAACAGCGGCGCCAGCAGCGGGTTATCGCTGAGGCCTGGCAGGCCGCGGCCCGCAAGGGGGGCACCGGCGCTGGCGGGGAAGCGCAGCAGCGACAACTGGGCGACCACGGCCAGGTCCGCCAGGCTGAGGCGTTCACCCACCAGGTAGGGCCCGGCCTCGGTCAGCACCAGCAGCTGTTCGAGGTTGCGCTGCAGCTGGCGGGCCTCGCAGGGCGCCAGCGCCTCGCTGATCGCCTCACCCACCGGCGCCATCAGGCCACCGGGCAGGGCGCTCACCAGCTGGCGCAGCGCTGACGGCGCCGCCTCGGGCAACAGGGCGGTGCGCAGCACCGGATCGGCGGCGGCGGCCTGCAGCAGAGCGCGACGACAGCCAGAGGCCAGGGCGGTGTCGGCCCAGTCCTCCAGCAGCAGCACACGGGCGCGCAGCAGCGGATCGGACGGCAGCAGCGCCGGCGTCGGGTGCACGTCCTCCAGGTGGAGCGCGATGACGGTGGAATCGGCGATGACGCTGGCGCCGTCCACCAGCACCGGCACCTGGCGCTGGCCTGAGAGGCGGAACAGCTCCAGCTGGCCGAGCCCCGGAGTCACCTCCACCAGGCTGACCTCCAGGCCCTTGGCGGCAAGGATCAGCCGCACCTTCTCGCAGAAGGCCGAATGGCGGAACTGGTGCAACTCCATCGTCACAGGGGCGCTTCGCACAGTCCTCAGGGCCGCAGGGTAGCGAGCGGAACGGGAGCGGCCGTGAGCGGGACTGCCTGCGGCCGGGGACGCGGCACTCCGGCGCTGCAGCAGGTCGCCGCCCTGGCTGCCGGAGGACCCAACCGCGCCGGGCCTGGCCGAAGATGGGCGGCCAGCCGCGCGAGCGGATCCCCAGCGCCGATGCCCGAGCAGCGATGAAGGACTTTTTCCTGAATGTGACGCGCTACCCGCGCTATCTGGTCGCCTTCGGCCTGGGGGTGTTCCAGTCGGTGCTGGATCCGTTGCTGCAGCGGCTGAGCAACCCGGTCACGGCCGTGGCCCTGGTGGGAGCCCTGATCAGCGGCCTGCTCAGCCTCGGCCTTGTGCTGCGTGCGATGGTGAACACCGCACCAGCGATCTAAGCGATGGCCCAGGGACGCCGTGTCGAGCGGGTGGCGGCGCTTGTGCGCCGCGAGGTGAGTGAACTGCTGGTCAACGGCATCCGCGATGAACGCGTCCATCACGGCATGGTGAGCGTCACCGGCGTGGATGTGGCCGGCGATCTGCAGCACTGCCGCATCCGGGTGAGCGTGCTCGGCAGCGAGGAGGACCGCCAGCAGGTGATGGAAGGCCTGAAGGCTGCCTCGGCCTACGTGAAAGGGGAGCTGGGACGGCGTCTCAAGATGCGCCGCACTCCCGAGGTGGTGTTCCAGCTGGATCGGGGCCTGGAGCGCGGCACCACCGTCCTCAGCCTGCTCAACCGCCTCGAGGAGGAACGGCGCGAGCGCGGCGAGATCCCTGCCGGCAGCGATCAGGCCGATGCGGACGCCGAGGGCGATGAGCCCTGAACTGCGACGCCTGGTGGCGCGGCTGCTGGTGGTGCGCGCCAGCGGTCACCTCAGCGATGGGCAGCGCCGCTACCCCCGCTGGGAGCTGACCAACGCCGAGCTGCAGCAGCTGCTGGCCCAGGGCGTCGGTGGCGTCATCCTGCTGGGCGGCAGCGCCGCCGAGCTGCGGCTGCGCACCCTGCAGCTGCAGGCCTGGAGTGAGACACCCCTGCTGCTCTGCGCCGACGTTGAGGAAGGCGTGGGCCAGCGCTTCGAGGGGGCCAGCTGGCTGGTGCCCCCCCTGGCCCTGGCCGGCCTGCACCGACGCGATCCGGAAGCGGCCCTGGCCCTGGCCGAGCGCTACGGCCGCTGCAGCGGGCGCGAGGCCCGCGCCCTGGGGCTCAACTGGGTGCTGGGTCCGGTCTGCGACGTCAACAACAACCCGGCCAATCCGGTGATCAACGTGCGCGCCTGGGGGGAGGACCCAGGCAGCGCCGGCGCTCTGGCCTGCGCCTTCCTGCGCGGTGCCCAGGCGGAGGGAGTGCTCTGCTGCGCCAAGCACTTCCCTGGCCATGGCGACACCGCCAGCGATTCACACCTGGAGCTGCCGCTGCTCGAGCACAGCCGCGAGCGGCTCGAGGCCGTCGAGCTGCCCCCCTTCCGCCAGGCGATCGCGGCAGGGGTGGCTTCAGTGATGACGGCCCACCTGCTGCTGCCCAGCCTCGACCCCGAACGTCCCGCCACCCTGTCGGCCGCGGTGCTGACAGACCTGCTGCGGCGCGACCTGGGATTCGGCGGCCTGGTGGTCACCGACGCCCTGGTGATGGAGGCGATCGCCGGCCGCTACGGAGCCGGCGAGGCGGCGGTGCTGGCGCTGGAGGCCGGCGCCGATCTGGTGCTGATGCCCGCCGATGCCGAGCAGGCGATCACGGCGATCGTGGCGGCCGTGCACAGCGGCCGCCTCAGCGAATCGCGCCTTGCGGCCAGCCTGGAGCGCCGCCGTGAGGCCCTTGCCTCACTGCCGGCACCTGCCACCCCCGCCGGGGAGGCCGGCCTCACCCCCCTGGGCGCTCTGGGCAACGGGCCGCTGCCGGAGGACCAGCAGCTGGCCCTGGAGCTAGTGCAACGCAGCCTGGAGCGGCAGGGAAGCGCCCCTGACGATCGGTCCGCGACACGGCTCGCGGCAGCCGAAGGCGGCCTGAACCTGATCCGCGTCGATCAGCCGCTGGCCAGCCCCTTCCTGAGCGCCAACGCCCCGGCCCTGAGCCGCCCCGCTGCGGCGGGCCTGCAGCCCTGCCTGCTCACGTCCCAGACGCCCAGCCCCTGGCGCGATGATCCCCGGGCCCCCCTGGATCTGGCGCGGCTGGGCAAGGGCCCTGTGCTGCTGCAGCTGTTCGTGCGCGGCAACCCCTTCCGCGGCAGCGCCGGTGGCGGCGAGGAGCCCTGGGGGGCCGTGATCGGCCAGCTACAGGAAGCCGGCCGCCTGGCGGGCCTGGCCGTCTACGGCAGCCCCTACCTGTGGCGGCAGCTGCAGCCGCTGCTGGCCGCCGGGATCCCGGCGGCCTACAGCCCAGGTCAGATGCCGCTGGCCCAGGAGGCGGTGCTGGCCGCCCTGGGGCTGGGCCCGGAGCCTGGCCTTGCCGGGGCTCCTGACGCCGCCTCCCTGCCCCGGAAGCCCCGGCAAGGCGGCGACGCGACCGGGTTCACCGACTGAACGGAGGAACGCACGATGCCGCGGCTGAGCCTGTCGATGATCGTGCGCGATGAGGAGGCCCGTCTGCGCGACTGCCTCGAGTCGGTGCGCGGCTTCGTCGATGAGCTGGTGGTAGTCGACACGGGCTCGCGTGACGCCACCGCCAGGATCGCCGCGGCCTGCGGGGCCCGGGTGCATCAGCTGGACTGGCCGGGGGACTTCGCCCCGGCCCGCAACAGGGCCCTGGAGCTGGTCAGCGGCGACTGGGTGCTGGTGCTCGATGCCGACGAACGCCTGCGGCCCGAGGTCCGCGAGCCGCTGCGCCAGCTGATGGCCCAGCCGCGGGCGCTGCTGATCAACCTGCTGCGCGTGGAGCTGGGGGCGGCCCAGTCGCCCTACTCGAGCGTCAGTCGCCTGTTCCGCCGCCATGCCGCGATTCGCTGGAGCGGTGCTTATCACGCCATGGTCGATGACAGCGTCGCGGCACTGCTGGGCGACGAACCGCACTGGCAGGTGCTGGCCTGCCCGGAACCGGCCCTGCTCCACGACGGCTATCGGCCGGAGCTGCTGGCCGATGGCCGCAAGGCCCGAAGCCTGCGTCAGGCGATGCAGGCGGAACTGCGACGCCGCCCGGACGACCCCTATGCCTGCGCCAAGCTCGGCGGGCTGGAGCTGAGCGAAGGGCGGGTCGATCAGGCCATCCGGCTGCTGCGCCGCGGCCTGACCGGCTGCCCCCCCGAGGCCGCGGCCGAGCGCTATGAGCTGCTGCTGCATCTGGGGCTGGCGGAGGCGGGCCGCGATCCGCAGCGTGCCCGCGGGCATTACCGCGCCGCCCTGCAGCTGCCCCTGGATCCGCGGCTCAGCCTGGCGGCACACCTCAACCTGGCCGTCCTGGAGCTGCGCCTCGGCAATGACGCAGCCGCCCTGGAGCAGGCCCGCCAGGTCACCTGCGCGGCACCGGAGTTCGCCCTGGGCTGGACGCAGCTTGGGTTGATCCAGCGGGAGCGCGGTGCCCTGAGCGAAGCGATCAGCGCCTACCGCCAGGCGATCGCCCTGGCGCCGGACCATGCCGAAACCCATCAGAACCTGGCGGCGGCCTGCCTGCTCGCCGGTGACATCACCACTGCCCGCGACGGTTTCCGCCGCGCCATCGCCTTGCTGCAGTCCCAGGGCCGCCAGCAGGAGGCAACGGCCCTGGCCCGGCGGGCCGGCGCGATGGTGCAACTGAACCAGGCCTGAGCCCGGTTCGCCGCCACCAGGCGCGCCGGAGGACTGGGCAGACGATGAGCCGGCCGCGGCGCCCAGCCAGCCGCCAGCAGCATCCCGGTCGCGGCAGCATCCCTGTCCCGGCAGCCATGGGCCAGTCGCCGGGAGCGTTGCGGGGCATGCCCCCCTGGGCAGGTGCCGCACTGCCTGCCCAGAAGGCGAGTCGGCGGGGTCGACGCGCGCGGCCCTGGCCGCCAGCCGCACAGGCCTCAGAGGCTGCCTGTGCGGCTGCAACGCTGGCAGCAGCCGACCGGCGCCGCGCCGCTCTGCACAGCAGCCGTCCTGAACAGCAGCGTTCTGAACAGCGCAGGAACTGATCCGGCGCCGGCGGGCTGTTCTGGACGACTGCATCGCCCGGGCGGGGCCTGCCGCAACCGCTCGGCACTGGGCAACGGAAGCGGATAGCGGGACGCCAGGCCGGAGGGCGTTTCTGCAGCAGGTGCTTCTGCGGCACCACAGCCGCTCTGCTGCCGTGGCGGCAACGCCGGATGGCTGGGGTCAGCCCTGTGAATGGCAGGGGGGCAGCCTGACCCACGCCGGTGCGACCGGGCCGGCTGACGGGGGCGGGATCCGCGGCTCACCCCGAGGAGCATCCCGGCCATGACGACGGCCGCCGCCCCGACCGCTTGACTGGGGCGGCACGGAGCCGGGCGCGAGCCGGTGGCCGCGCCGCCACGGACCCACGCTTCCTCTCTCACCCGACGCCATGACGCCAGAGGCAGGCCCGCTCAGGGGCCGGACGATCGCCGTGACCCGCGCCGAACAGCAGGCCGGCGAAGCGCGGCAGCGGCTGGAGAGGCTGGGGGCGACGGTGGTGGACATCCCAGCCCTGGTGATCGGTCCGCCGGATGACTGGGGCCCGCTCGATGAGGCACTGGCCGACCTGGAGAGCTTCCACTGGATCGTGTTCTCCAGCGCCAACGGCGTGGAGGCGGTGCAACAACGGCTGGGGCGCCTGGGCACCAGCCTGGCGCGTCGTCCCGGCAACGCCAGGCTGGCTGCCGTCGGGCGGCGCACGGCAGCGCTGCTGGAGGAACTGGGCGCTCCGGCTGACTTCGTGCCGCCCCAGTTCGTCGCCGACAGCCTGATCGACCATTTTCCGGTGTCGGGCTGGGGCCTGCGGCTGCTGCTGCCACGCGTGCAGAGCGGTGGCCGCACCCTGCTGGCGGAGGCCTTCGCCGAAGCGGGCGCCCGTGTCGTGGAGGTGGCGGCCTACGAGAGCCGCTGCCCCCAGGGACTGCCAAGCGGAGCCGTGCAGGCGCTGCAGCAGCGCCGTCTCGACGCGATCACATTCGCCAGCGCCAAGACGGTGCGCCACACCGCCCGGATGCTGCAGGACAGCTTTGGGGAGGAGTGGCCGGATCTGCTGCAGGGCCTGCAGCTGGTGTCGATCGGCCCCCAGACCAGCCGCAGCTGCCGGGAAGCGCTGGGCCGGGTCGATGCCGAAGCCGATCCCCACGACCTCGAGGGCCTGAGCCAGGCCTGCATCGAGGCTCTGGCGGAACGCCGCTGACCGGACCCGGCACAAACGCCTCAACCGCCCACGATCAACGAAACGCAGTCAGCACGACGCGGTCGGCGGAACGCGCTCAGGGGCTCTCCATCAGGGAGATCGTGTGGCGCCGACCGGAGGCCGCCAGGGTGATCGCGGGGGGGTCGGCGGCGGTGGTGCCGCCAAAGCGGATCGAGGCCAGCCGCCAGCCATCCGGCAGCAGATCGGTGGTGCGGCCACCACGATCGCCCTGCCTGAGGGTGCCGGTCCTGCCGCCGTAGCTGACCAGGGCCTCGACCTGCCCTCCACTGCGGATCACCCCGGTGAGCAGCACCTCCGGCGGCCTGGATCTGGCCGTCGCCGCCGCAGCGCCTGAACCGGCTGCGGTCGTTGCACCTGCAGCGCCAGAACTGCCACCTGCGGAGGCGCCTGCCGTCGCACCAGCGACCGCAGCCGGCTGACCGGCCCGACCTGCGCCAGCCGCAGAGGCGGGCGGTGCAGCCGCGGGCAGAGGCGCGAACGGGTCGCTGCGGCCGAACGGAACGGCGGTGAGCACCTGCTGCGGCGTGGGCAACGGTGCCAGCTCGGACGTGACGTTGGCCTGGGCGGTGCTGGGACGGGCCGGCGGCAGTGCTGGCGGTGACTCCGGTGGAGGCACCGGGCTGAACAGCAGCTGGTCGAGGCCGCAGCCACCCAGCATCAGAAGGACCGGAGCGACCCCGGCGGCACGTCGGCACAGGTCAACCCGTTTCCACCAGATCCCGGAAACGATCAAGGTTGGCCTGCAACTCCCTGGTGACGATGTTACCCAGGATCGAGGGTTCCATCAGAGGCGCCAGAACGCCGGGCAGCTCATAGCTGACCGACAGCTTGACGGCGGTGCGATCCTCCGCGTGGGGGTAGAAGCGCACCGCGCCCTTGGTGGGCAGACCGCCGACCGATTCCCAGTGCAGCTGCTGGGCCTCGACACGCCGGGTGATGCGCGCCTTCCAGTGAAAGCGGAAGCCCTGAGCCGCCAGCGTCCAGTCCGTCAGATCGGGATTGCCGGGTTCGGTGACCACCGATTCGATCCAGCGCATCCAGCGGGGCATCGCCTCCAGGTCGCTCCACACCTCCCAGACCCTGTCCGCCGGAGCCTGGATCTCGGTGGTGACGGCATGCTCGAGCCAACGTCCCATCAGATCCCCCTAGGCCGCAGCCGCATTGGTGGCCAGCTGAAGGGGGCGATCGAGGATCGCCGCGGCCGCCAGCCGTCCGCTCATGGTGGCGCCTTCCATCGAATCGATGTAGTCCTGACGGGTGTAGCTGCCGGCCAGGAAGAAGTTGGCGACCGGAGTGCGCTGGGCCGGCCGGTAGGGCTCCATGCCGGGAGCCTCGCGGTAGAGCGACTGGGCCAGCTTGACCACGTTGCTCCAGACGAGCGTCAGGTTGCGGGCCGAGGGGAACAGCTGGCGCACCTGGGCATCGGTGTGGGCGACGATCTCCTCGGTCTTCTTCGGGATCCAGGGATCACCGGGGGTGAGCACGCACTGCATCAGCGAGCCCAGGCCGGGCTTGCGGTAGTCGACGGGGCTCGACAGGGCCAGGTCCGAGAAGCAGCTGAAGTCGGCGTCGGCGGTATAGAGCAGGTTGTCGAGGCCGGCGGGGTTGGCCAGATCGCGGCGGGTCGACTCGGCGGACTGGTCGTCACCCAGCTCGGTGACCCAGCCGTCGTAGCGCAGCTGCACCGTGGCCACCGGCACGGCCTCGAGCCGATGGATGTTGTCGAACTGGGACCAGCGCCGCCAGGCCTGGGGCAGCATGCGCTGAATGCCCGGCACATCGCAGGCGGCCAGGTAGGCATCGGCCTGCACCTCACGCTCCCCATCAGGGGTGCCCAGGCGCAGGCCGCTGACACGGGTGACGGGGTGGCCATCAGCCCCCGCTGCGCCCTCCTCGCAGAGCACCTCGCTGACGCGGTGGCGCAGGTGCAGACGGCCGCCACGGGCTTCGATGTACTCGAGGATCGGGCCGGTCAGCCAGCGGTGGGGCGAGCCCTTCAGCAGATTGAGCTTGGAGGCCTCGGTGCGCGCCGCGAACATCATGAAGATGGTCAGCATGCAGCGGGCCGAGATGGCTTCGCAGTCAATGAAGCCAAGGGCGTAGGCGATCGGATTCCACATGCGGCGGATGCTCTGCTCGCTGCCGCCATGGCTGAGGAACCATTGCTGGAAGCTGATGCGATCGAGATCGCGGATCACCTTCATGGCGCCCTCGTAGTCGATCAGGCCGCGCACGATCGGGCTGGTCCCCAGGGCCAGCGCGTTGCGCAGCTTGTCGATCCAGTCGAGCTGGGGCGTGGTGAAGAAGGCCTTGAGGCCGTTGAAGGGCGCGCCGATCGGGAAGCGGAAGTCGAGCTCGCGCAGGTCACCGCCGGCATTGACGAACAGGTGGGTGTGCTCCTTGGGGAGCAGGTTCTCGATCGCCCCGACCTTGCGCATCAACGCGAACAGGTTGGCGTAGTTGAAGAAGAAGACATGCAGCCCCATCTCGATGTGGTTGCCGTCGTCATCGACCCAGCTGCCCACCTTGCCGCCGAGAAACGGCCGGGCCTCGTAGAGGTCGACCTCATGGCCGGCATCGACCAGATCGACCGCCGCCGACAGACCGGCCAGCCCGGCTCCCACGATGGCCACCCGCACGTTTGTTCTCCCGCCTGGCCACCGACTCTATGGAGCGGCAGGGCGGCGCGAGGGCCGCGGCGGGGCGGAGAACCGGCTCACAGGACGGGGCGGGCCCGGGGGGCGTGAGCGCGGCGGGCAGCGATGCGGCGCCCCGGGGCGGCAGGCGGGCCGCACGACCATCAGCGGCCGACCCTCCATAGAGTGAGCAGCAGCGAGAACGGCTTGGCCGGCACCCGCGACCGGTGGGCGTCCGTCCCCCGGCGGTCCCCCAGAGGCCTGCCTACAGGCCTGCAGCGGGGTTCCGTTCCCCCCATTTCCCCGCCGTCCCCATGAGCACCTCCAGCACGAGCGCGCCCGCCGCCGTGGCAGCCGAGGCCGCCCCGGCCGCCACCCACACCGGCGTCGATGGCCGCGGCATCCTGATCACCGAGCCGGCCATGCGACAGCTGGCCGGGCTGATGCAGCAGCAGGGCGACAGCAAGGTGCTGCGTGTGGGCGTGCGCTCCGGCGGCTGCAGCGGCATGAGCTACACGATGGATTTCATCGACGCCGCCGGCATCCGCGACGACGACGAGATCTACACCTACGAACCGGAGGGCTCCCCCAGCTTCCGCGTCGTCAGCGATCCCAAGTCGCTCCTGTACATCTACGGCATGCAGCTGGACTTCTCCTCCGCGCTGATCGGCGGCGGCTTCAACTTCACCAATCCCAACGCCAGCCAGACCTGCGGCTGCGGCAGCTCCTTCGCCGTCTGAGGCGTTGCGGGGCCGCGGCGGCATGGGAATCTGAGGATCACACTCCCCATCCGCCGCAGCCATGACGGCCAGCACCTCCACCTCCGCCGCCGCCGCCGGGAGCGCCTCCGAGGCCTCCGGCTCCGATGCCAACTCGCTGTTCGAGCAGGCGATCAGCCGCTATCAGCAGGGCGCCGCACCCGAAGAGGTGATCGACGACTTTCTGCACATCACCGCCCAGCAGCCGCGCCTGTCGGCCGGCTGGACCTGCCTGGCCTGGCTGCAGCTGTTGCTGGATCAGCCCCATGCCGCGCTGCGCTCGGCCCGCACGGCGGTGCGCCTCAATCCCCAGGATCCCCAGGCGCGGATCAACCTCAGCGTGGCCATGCTGGAGACCGGTCAGAAGGGCGTGCGCGAGCACGTCGAGCTGGTGCAGCGCGTCATGGTGATGGCCCCCGAGCTGGCCGCTGAGCTCACCGATTCCATGGCCGACGGCCTGCGGCGGCGGCCGGGCTGGCAGGCTCTGGAGAAAGTGCGCGGCTGGCTGCAGGGTTGACCCCTGTGCTGCTGCTGAGCAACGGCCACGGCGAGGACCTCAGTGGTGCGCTGCTGGCCCGTGAGCTGCGGCAGCGCGGCGTGAGCGTCGACGCCCTGCCCCTGGTGGGACATGGCCATGCCTACCGCCAGGCGGGCATCCCCGTGATCGGAGCGACCCGGGACTTCAGCACCGGTGGGCTCGGCTACACAAGTCTTGGCGGCCGTCTGACCGAACTGCGCGAGGGTCAGTACCTCGATGTGCTGCGCCGTCTCGGCAATCTGCGCGGTCGCCGCGACCGCCTGATCGTGGCGGTCGGCGATCTGCTGCCGGTGCTGGTGGCCTGGCTCTGCCGTCGTCCGGCGGCGGTCTACCTGGTGGCCTACTCGAGCCACTACGAAGGCCGCCTGCGGCTGCCCTGGCCCTGTGGCTGGCTGCTGCGGCGGCGGCGCATGCTGCGGATCTGGAGCCGCGATCCGCTCACGGCGGGGGACCTCAGCAGCCAGCTGCAGCGGCCGGTGAGCTTCCTGGGCAACCCCTTCCTCGATCTGGTCAGCGCCAGCGGGAAACAGCTGCCGAACCCCGCTCAGCAGAGCCTGGCGGTGCTGCCGGGCAGCCGCCTGCCGGAGGCCCTGCGCAACCTCGAGCGGCTGCTCGGCCTGCTCAGTCGCCTGCCTGAGCGGCTGCAGCGACCGGAACGGCTCAGCCTGCAGGCCGCCCTGGTAAGCAGCCTCGATGGCGAGCGGATCGGGCGCCTCGCCACGCCCCTGGGCTGGCGGCTGGAGCCCGGGCGGGGCGTCGAGGACGGCCTGGCGGCGCAGGTGCTGGTGCGAGGCCCGCAGCGCCTGCAGCTGCACTGGGGGCGATTTGCGGCGGTGCTGCGCGACAGCGATCTGGTGGTCTCCATGACCGGCACGGCGGCCGAGCAGGCGGTGGGCCTGGGCAAGCCGGTGCTGCAGGTGGAGGGAGAGGGCCCGCAGTTCACCGCCGGCTTCGCCGAAGCGCAGCGACGCCTGCTCGGCCCGGGACTGCTCTGCGCGACGGGCAGGGATGAGGGCCATCTGCAGGCCAGCGCCGACCTGGCCGCCATGGCCCTGGACCGGCTGGCGGACCGCGAGCTGGGCCCGGTCTGGCGCCGCGAGCTGGCCGAGGTCGGCCGGCAGCGGATCGGCCTGCCCGGCGGCAGCGAGCGCATGGCGGCGGCGATCATGGAGCTCCTCTCCTCGCTTCCTCCCGGCGCCTGATGAGTCCGACACCCGCCCCCCAGGGTCAGCCTGACGATCCGGCCAGCGACCGCCAGAGCGGCGGCAGCCGAGCGGCGACAAGCGCGCCCGCGCCTTCGCCATGGGAGCGGCTGCAGCAGTGGCTGGACCGGCTGCTGGTGCTGGATGTGTTCCTGGTGATCGGCGCCGCCCTCTGGTTCGGCGCCGCGGTGCTGCTGCACGCGCGCGGGGTGGAGGCACCGCTGCAGCTGTTCCAGAAGCTGTGGGAGCCGCTGTTCACGCCGGCGATCGGGCTGCTGATGGCGGCGGCGCTGCTCAGCGGGGCCCTGGGCTGGTGGCGGCGACGAGGGCGGACCTGAGCTCGGGGTAGCGGAACTCGAACCCCTGCGCCTGCAGCCGTGCCGGCAGCACCTGCTGGCCCTCGAGCACGACGCGGGCGCCATCGCCGAGCAGCAGCTGCAGGATCGGAGCGGGCACCGGCAGCAGACTCGGCCGCCCGAGCACGCGCCCCAGTTCCCTGGCGAAGCCCCCCATGCGACTGGGCTGGGGCGCGACGGCGTTGTAAGTGCCGCTGTAGGTGGGGTCCTCGAGAGCGGTCGCGATCAGACGCACCAGGTCATGGCGATGGATCCAGCTCATCCACTGCTGACCGTTGCCCACCGGGCCGCCGAACCCCAGGCGGAACACGGGCAGCATCTTGCCGAGGGCGCCACCGTCGGGGCCGAGCACGATGCCGATTCGCAGCGTCACCAGGCGGACCGCGGAGGGAACCTTGGCGGCGGCCGCCTCCCAGCGCTGGCACACCTGGGCCAGGAAATCGGAGCCGGCCGGGCTGTCCTCGCGAAACTCGGCCGAAGTGCTGGTGCCGTAATAGCCGACGGCCGAGGCCTGCACCAGGACCCTCGGAGGCTGGCGCAACGGTGCCATCGCCGCCACCAGCGATTCCGTGGTGCGCACGCGGCTGTCCATCAGCAGGCGCTGATGCGCCTGCGTCCAGCGCTTCTCGGCGATCGGTTCACCGGCAAGGTTGATCACGCCTTCGGCGGCGGCCAGTGCCTGACGCAACGGCTCCTCGCGCCAGCTGGCCGGATCGGCCGGATCGAGGCGCAGGCATACCAGCCGTTCCCCCGGCGGCACCGGCAGCGGTGCCTCACGGCGGCTGACCAGGGTGCATTGATGGCCGAGCTCCAGCAGGTAGGGCACCAGATCGCGCCCCACGAATCCTGTGCAACCCAGCAGCAGCAGCCTCATTCCGATCCCTCCGGCGGCGTCAGGCGCCGACCCTAGGCGGCACGGGTCCGGGCTCGGGCGAGCGCGGGCGCCCCCGGCCGGACGTCAGGCGTCGATCACGGCCGGCACGACCTAAGGTTGCCGGGCTGCCGAGCCCCCCATGGCCGACTCCACCGCCCCTGCGGCACCCGCCGCCAAAGCCAGCCTCAAGAAGGGAGCGCTGGTGCGTCTCAACCGTCAGGCCTACGCGGGCAGCCTCGAGGCCAGGGCAAGCGATGCCGAGCTCCCCGACTACGTGCTGGAGGGCCCGGGCGAGATCCTGGCGATCAAGGGCGACTATGCCCAGCTTCGCTGGCGTCACCCGGTGCCTGACGTCTGGCTGCGCCTGGATCAGCTGGAAGCCTTCCCGGTCGGCTGAGCAGCGGCCGCCACCTTCCTGCTGTTGGCTGAATCAGGCCAGCCAACGCGGCAGGTGCGACGAGCTCGGCTCCTCGCTCAGAGTTCCAGCCGGCGACGCTCCTGCTGCAGCAGCGTGCGGCGACGCTTGGCTTCGCGCAGCATCTCGCGCCCGTCGCGCAGGTAGCTGTCCACGTATCCCATCGTGTAGCGCTCCAGCTCGCCGACGGCGTCCTGCACCTGGCTGAGGCAGTGGTACAGGCTGAGGGAAAAACCGTGGGCGCTGCTGGGCGCCGCCATCGAGCGATAGAGCTGCTCAACCTTCTCCAACCGGGCGCGGCTCTGGTCCAGGAAGGTGCAGAACGCTTCCATCAGACGGTCGTCGTAGGGATCGGCCGACAGTTCACGCAGCTGCTGCGGAAAGGGATTAATCACCTGCGCCAGCAGTCTGTCGATCGGCGTGTAGACCTTCTGCAGCCAGGTGAGCAGCTGGGCGTCGGCGGCGGCACCGCTGCGGGGCTTGGCCGCTCCCCGGACCCTGACACCGGCTGACGCAGCCGTGGCTGGCGCCGCAAGCCCATGAGCCGCGTCATAGCGGCGGCGGCTCTGCTCGTCGCGCAGCACCTCCCAGGCGGCGTTGAGGGCCAGGATCCGCTCGTCATCGCCGCCGGCATCGGGGTGATGGCACTTGACCAGGGCGCGGTACGCCGCCTTGATCTCGGCGCTGCTGGCCTGAGGCGTCAGACCCAGCACCGCGTAGGGATCGCCCCCCAGCGGAACGGGCACGTCGCGGGAGCGTGATGCTGGCACGGAACGGCTGGGGGCAGGCCCCATCCTCCCGCAAGCGAGGCGAGCCGCCGGCGCCTCGGCCCGGGATGGTCACGGCAATAAAAAAGCCCCCCGCGAACGGGAGGCGATGGCGCGATGGCGCCCGTGTGAGGGGGGGGGCCAGATGCACTGGCCGGATGTGAGGCCTGCGTGATGTGGGGGAAATCCAGGCAGCGCACCGCCGTGACGGTGCGCGCTGTGGATCAGAAGCGGAAGGTGGTCTGCACCAGGCCGCCGAAGGTGCCGAGGCTGTCGCCGTTGCTGATGCCCTGATCGAGCAGAGCCGCATTGGTGCCGGCGGCGCTGTTGGTCAGCTGACCGCGGGCGCGAGACAGCCAGAACACGGAGGGAGTGACGGCGATGTTGTCCGTGACCTGGATCTTGTAGTAAAGCTCGAGGGCATAGTTGCCATCAGCCACATCAAGATCACCACCGTTGTTGGCGCTGGCGGCGGTGATGAAGGTGGGCTGACCCACCGCGAAACCAAGAGCATTGCCCTTGGCGAAGGCATCACGCCAGTTGAGGCCGACGTACCAGGACTGGCTGGCGGCGCTGTCGAGGATCAGCTTGGCCGGATCGGAAGCAACCGAACCGCCGTAGTTGTACTGGTTGTAACCCCAGCCGGCGCTGATCGAAGGGAACCAGCCGTTGTCGATCGGCTGCCAGTAGCCCGACACACCCCAGGAGCTGACGTTGCCGGAACCATTGCCGTTGTAGATGTTCGGCAGCAGATTGCGGCTCAGCGGCGTGCCGGCGATGCTCACGCCAGCGCTGTTGAAGGTGTAGATACCGGTGAGGTTCCAGTTCTTGCCGGTATAGCCCAGCTGGAAACTACCGCTCTGCTGGGAAGCGGCATTGCCGAGACCACCGCAGTTGCCGGTGTAGCCAGAGCAGCCCTCGCTGTTGGGGGCGCCGGCATCTCCATTGGCGGCCACGTAAACACCGCTGAGGCTGAAGCCGGTCTTACCGGGCTGCTTCCACCACAGACCGGCACCGGCGCCAAGCACCTGGCTGTAGGCACCGGGAGCACCATTGAAGTCCCACAGCTTGAGGATCTTGTCAGCGTTGTAGACGCTGGGGCGCACGGCCAGACCGTCATCCTGACGGAGGCGAGGACCGACCACGGCCGTGAAGGTGCTGCCGATGGGGAAGCGGTAGTAGAGGCGATTGATCGCCACGACATCACCGCAATCGGTGCCGGTGCCGCAGTCTTCTTCAAAGGCGGCATCCAGCTGCGCCAGAGGCGTCACGGGATTGCGGCTGGAGAAACCGCTGTCAGCAAAGTTGCCGGCACGCAGGGTGGTCCTCAGCAGGTCCTTGCCGGTGAAGCTGGTGTCGAAGTTGAGACGGACGTCATAGTTGAACGACAGCGCGTCACGCAAGGGCAGCGGCTTGCCGACAGGCCCATAGGTGTTGCTGTCGTCGTTGACCTGGTTGCCGCTGTAGCTCAGGCCCCCGAGCACCCAGCGGGTGTCGCCACGCAGCTTGGTGGTGGTGGAGAACTGGCTGGCTTCCAACTCACCCACCTTGGCCTCGAGGCCATCGACGCGGCCGCGCAGCAGGGCGAGTTCCTTCTCGAACTCGGCCATCAGCTTCTTGAGCTCATCGGTCACCTCGCTGATGCGGTCAAGGCAGGCGTTGAGCAGAGCGGCGGCCTCATAACGGGTCATCGCCTGGCCACCCTTGAAGGTGCCGTTGGGATAACCGGCGACGCAGCCGTAGCGCTCGATCAGGTTGGAGAGAGCCTGGTAGGCCCAGTCGGTCGGACGCACGTCCGAGAACTGGCTGATGCTGGTGACCTGGGCGGCGCTGTTGGCGCCGGCATAGCGATTGACGTCGCGCAGATTGAGCTCACCGGCGGAAGCCGCCAGGGGCGAGACGAGTCCCACGGCCACGGGGGCCAGCAGGAGCTTCTGGAAGGGTTTCATCGAATCCTCACACCGAAAAGAGGAAGGGCTTTCAAGAAAGCCGCACACCAATCTATCCGATGGTCCCAGCCTGAAATCACCGAACAGGACACGCGCCGATGTAGCCCAGATCACTGCATGAGCGCAGGCTCAGAGTCCTGCAATCCATAAAAAAACCCGGCTGCAAAGCAGCCGGGCAAGCGTTGGGGTTGCCGCTGGGCAACCCGGTCCAAGCTCCTTGATCAGAAGCGGAAGGTGGTCTTGACCATGCCACCGAAGTTGGTGAAGGAGTCGTTGTCCGACTTCTGCAGCTGACCAACGGGGGCGCTCAGGTAGTACAGAGCGGGGGTCACGCTGATGTTGTCGGTGACCTGGAACTTGTACCACCACTCCCAGGCGTAGTTGCCGTCGTTGG
>CAYNGR010000009.1:0-30814 GCA_964396755.1 uncultured Cyanobium sp.
TGGGGGTGGTGGCTCTCGGCGTCATTCCTGACGAGGCGGCCCCCGAGATCTACACCCGCGGACGTGAGGTGACGGTGGCAGTGTTCATCTCGATCTGGGTGCTGGTGATCCTGGGCTCTGTCTTCAACGCCCTGACGATCACCCGGCCGGTCAAGGAGCTGCTGCGGGGCGTGCGCCAGATCGCCGGCGGGGACTTCCGGGCCCGCATCGCACTGCCGGTGGGCGGCGAGCTCGGGGAGCTGCTGGAGGGCTTCAACACCATGGCCGACCGGCTGGAGGCCTACGACGAGGCCAACATCGAGGAACTGCAGGCCGCCCAGGTCAAGCAGCAGACCCTGATCGCCACCATGGCCGACGGGGCCCTGCTGCTCGATGGCGAGGGCCGCATCGTGCTGGCCAACCCCACGGCCCGTCGTCTGTTCCGCTGGGAGGGCCGCAACCTCGAGGGCACCCCACTGGCGGATCAGCTGCCTGAGGCGCTGATGGAGGAGCTGCAGCCCGCCCTGGAGAGCCTGCTCAGTGGCGAGCGCGATGGCAGCGACGTGCGCTGCAGCCTGGGAGAACCGCCCCGCACCCTGCGGATCGTGGTTCAGTCGGTGCGCGACGCCAGCGGCGAGACGCTCAAGGGCATCGCCGTCACGGTGCAGGACCTGACCCGCGAGGTGGAGCTCAACGCCGCCCAGAGCCGCTTCATCAGCAATGTCTCGCATGAACTGCGCACGCCGCTGTTCAACATCAAGAGCTACGTGGAGACCCTGCACGATCTGGGCGATCAGCTCAGTGAGGAGGAGAAGCGTGAATTCCTCGGCATCGCCAACGCCGAGACCGACCGGCTCACCCGGTTGGTGAACGATGTGCTCGATCTCTCCAGGCTGGAGAGCGATCGGGTCTGGACGATGGAGCCCCTGGATCTGCGTCCGGCGATGGAGCAGACGCTGCGCACCTACCGCCTCAACGCCGAGGACAAGGGGGTGCAGCTGCATCTGGAGGTGCAGGAGCAGCTGCCCCAGGTCCGCGGCAACTGGGATCTGCTGCTGCAGGTGTTCGACAACCTGGTGGGTAACGCCCTGAAGTTCTCTCCCCGCGGCGGTCGGCTGATGCTGCGGGCCTATCCCTGGCCCGACACCTGCCAGCTGGATCCCGGTACCCTCCCGAGCGCTGAAAATCCCACCTGCACGATCACGGCGCCGCTGCCGCGGCTGCGCATCGAGATCGCCGACACCGGCTGCGGCATCTCTCAGGCCGATCAGGAACGCATCTTCGAGCGCTTCTATCGCGTCGAGAACGCCGTGCACACCGAGGTGGGCACCGGCCTGGGTCTGTCGATCGTGCGCGGCATCCTCGAGAAGCACGGCACGCTGGTGCGGATGGCCAGTGAACCCGGGGTGGGCACCACCTTCTGGTTCGATCTGCCGCTGGAGCAGGCCGACGAGGACGAACTGCAGCTGGCCGGCGAGCGCTGGCGGGCCGCCGAACGGGGTGAGGCTGCTCTGGCCGCCGCGGAGCTCAGCCCGGTCGCCTGAGCGTCCCGCCTCCTGGCCGCCAGCCAGCGGCCCGGGAGTCCCCGCGGCTGCGGTCGGCCCCCGGCTGAGGCCGATCTGATCCCGCCGCTGGCCGCGATCCCCGGGGCGCTGGAGATGCCGTTGCGACTTGCCGGGCCCGGGCGTGGCTCGCGCTGAGGACGACGTCCCTGCCCAGGCCCAAGTGTCGTGATCGAGTCCGGCCTGATCCTGTCCAGGCAGCCGCGGCCGGCACCCCGTGGGCAGGTGCGGCCGCAGGCGCCGCGTCAGGTTGCGCGGGACCAGGGGGCGCCGGCAAGCCACCCGCCGGGCCGCGGGGTCTCAGTGTGGGGCCGGGAGGCTGCGAGCGCCGGCATGCTCAGACAGGCTGCCCCGGCGCTTCGCTGGCCGTCGGCGTGATGCGCAGCGACAGCACCGGCGGCGGCTGCGGGTTGCCGCCGCTGGACCTGCCGGCCGTGGTCTCCGCAGGGGCGGCGGCCCCGCTCAGAGGCCTTCCTCGCTGCTGACGCCGCGCACGATGCGGGCCAGATCGCTGCGCTCGTCGCTGATGCGGTGGGGAACGCCGCTGATGATTCGCTCGAAATTGGAGAAGGAGTCCTTGATCTCGGGGCCGTTGCCGGTGATGACGAACTCGCGGATGCCCTTGTCGTGCCAGGAGCCGCGCATCTTGAACACGTTCAGAGCGCGCGCCATCTCACCGCGGATCTCCACGTACTGCAGCAGCAGGATCGTGTCGGTGATCGTCGAGATGTGCGAGTCGGTGATCGAGTGGCTGCCCATGAACTCCTCGGAGGTGTTCGTGAAGAAGCCGGCGATCTCCTCCTGCTTGGCGTAGCCCGTCACGCCGATCACGAACTGGCGGAAGGCGTTGTGGCTGACGCCGCGGGCCAGGGCTGAGAGCGAGTCGATCGCCATGCGGGAGGGCTTGAACTGGCCGATCTCGGTCTTGATGATCTGCAGGTGATCCTCCAGACCGGTGGATTCCGGATAGGCGCAGATGATCTTGAGCAGGCCATCGCGCTCCATCTGCTCGAAATCGATGCCCCAGCTGGTGGCGTTGCGCAGCAGCTGGGCGCGCGACTCCTCGTAGGCGAACAGGATTGCCCGCTCCTTGTTGCGGCAGGCGTCCTCGACGAACTTGGACACCAGCAGCGTCTTGCCGGTGCCGGTGGCGCCGGTGGCGAGGATGATCGAATCCTTGAAGAAGCCGCCGCCGCACATCTCGTCCAGCCGCGGCACGCCGGAGCTGAGCCGCACGTTGGAGGAACGCTGGGTGAGGCGCATGGCGCCCAGAGGGAAGATGCTGACGCCGTGGGCGCCCATCGTGAACGGGAACTCACCCTTCATGTGGGTGGTGCCGCGCAGCTTGAGGATCTCCACGGTGCGCCGGCGACGTTCGCCCTCCAGCACGTTGCGCAGGATGACGACGTTGTCGGAGACGAACTCCTCGACCCCGTAGCGGGCGATCGGCCCGTATTCATCGATGCGCTCCGTGGTCATCACGGTGGTGACGCCGATCTCCTTGAGCCTGGCGATCAGGCGGAAGATCTCACGCCTGACCACCGAGACGGCGTCGTATTGCTGGAACACCGCCGTGATCGAGTCGATCGCCACGCGGCGGGCCTTGTACTTGCGGATCGCGTAGTTGATGCGCTCGATCAGGCCGGACAGGTCGAAGCTGCCGGCCACATCCTGGCCCTCCGGATCCGGTGAGGCATCGAGGATGAACAGCTTGTCCTGCTCGACCATCTCCTGCAGGTTCCAGCCGAAGCTGGCGGCGTTGCGCAGGATGTCCAGGGGCGACTCCTCAAAGGTGACGAAGATGCCCGGCTCGTTGAAGTCGCGGATGCCGTTGTAGAGGAAGTTCAGCGAAAAGACCGTCTTGCCTGTTCCGGAGGTGCCGCTGATCAGCGTCGAGCGGGCGATCGGCAGGCCGCCGTGCAGGATGTCGTCGAAGCCCTCCATCCCGGTCGGGAGCTTCTGCACCTGCATCGGTGCGCTGCTGCTGAGCCTGGAGTCCTGCATCGAAGGAACGGGCGGAGGAAATGGAGAAGGGGAGACGGTGTCGAGTAAGGCTTGCAGGGCAGGGGTGGGGAGGCCGGCCTCGGCAGACGGTTCAGGAACCTGAGCCGGCCAGCGGTTCGTCGTCGCCGGCGGTCGGAGCTGGTGTCTCGCCGTCCTCCTCCGGCTCGCCCAGCTCGAAGCCCTCCTCGCTGAGCTCGCCGTAGAGCAGGTCCAGACCGATCAGCACCCGCTCGCGGTCGGAGAGATCGCCGATGATCCGGCGCACCGGTGGCGGCAGGATCTTGGCCAGGGTCGGTGTCGCCAGGATCTTGTCCTCCTCGGCGAGCTGAGGGTTCTTGAGCACGTCGATCACCTTGAGGGCGTAGACGCCCCGGAACTCGGTTTCGAGGATGTTGCGCAGGGTCTTGAGCGCCCGCATTGAGTTGGGCGTGTTGCCTGCCACGTAGAGCTTGAGAATGTAGGTCTTGCGGTAGGCCATCTCAGGTGTCCTGGGGCGTTGATCGGGGGGCGGGGCTGGCGTGGAAGTGGCTGTTCGGGGCGGTGGTGGATGGACCGTCGGCGGAGGCCGGCGGACTTTCGGGCGGGCCATCGCCCGGACTGAAGGGCGGATCGGGGGGAATCGAGCGGCGGTACATCTCGCAGAGGTGCGCCATCACATCGATCAGGGCCAGCCGGTAATCCTGCAAGAATTCAGCCTTGTGGCCTTCCAGCTTCAGCTGGGTGGAGAAGCTGTCGATCAGATTCACATGAATTTCGACGATCCTTGTGACGGGCAGATCGATGAAGAAGGCCGTGTTGACGAAGCTCTCCAGCGCCTGGTTGGCGGCGGCGGGATCACGGAAATAGCTCAGCAGCAGGTCGCGGTAGGTCCGCGTCAGCGAGCGCAGCAGCTCCTCCCGATCGGTTGGCGCCAGGTTGCGCAGAAAGCGTGAGGGATCCCGCTTGTAGTAGACGCCCAGATAGCCGAGGCGGCCCTGCAGGCGGTTGGCCAGCTTCCAGCGGTCGGCCACCTCCGGTTCGCCGGCCACGCCGGGGGGGGCGTTGCCCTGCAGGCCGCGGCGCAGGAAGCGCGACAGGGCCGCATCGAGGCTGTAGCTGAGCTGCTCGAGCTGGTCGGGCGGCAGGTGCACCTCGGCGTCGTGGTATTCCGTGCTGCCGGTGACCTCGCCGATCACCACCGCCGGCAGCAGCAGTCCCCGCTCCCGCAGACCGGCGTAGACCCGGCGGGCCTGGGCCCCCTGCTCGAGCAGCACCGCGTCGAAGTCCTCGCGGCGGCTGTCGAGCACCACCACCGGGTCCTGATCCGGTGCGATCGGCTCCAGCCTGTAGCGCCCGCCGTGCAGCCACTGGCCGCAGACCTCCGCCAGGCGTGGATCCTGAATCAGGCTGGCGATCTGGAGGGCCGGTTCTGGCATCGCGCCGGGCTGCTGGGTGATCCAGTGACTGGCTGAATGTTGACGGAAGTGAGGCTGCGAGGGCAAAGTCTTTGTTTGTCTTTCGATTGCCGCGCGCCAGGCACAATGGCGGTCGTGGCTCGTGGCCTTGCCGCTGGGGAGGATCGCTCCCCGCGGCTGGCATTGAGCCCTGACACCAGCCTGGCCGTGCCCCAGTGCCCATGACCGCCACCCCCGACAACGCCGCCGGCCCCTACGCCATCGTCGCGGCCTCCGGCCAGCAGTTCTGGCTGCAGCCCAACCGCTACGTCGACCTCGACCGCCTCGATGCCGAGGAGGGTGAGGTCGTCACGCTCGACTCCGTCCTGCTCGTCAAGGACTCCAAGGGCACCACCCTGGGTCAGCCCTTCGTCAAGGGCGCCAGCGTCGAGCTCAAGGTGATGGCCCATCGCCGTGGACCCAAGCTGATCGTTTACAAGATGCGTCCCAAGAAGAAGACGCGTCGCAAGAATGGCCACCGCCAGGAGCTGACCCGCGTGATGGTTCAGTCGATTCAGCTGAACGGCCAGCCGGTCGCCTGAAGCACGGTCTGCCCCTGAGCGCCGGCCCAGCGCCGCGCCAGGGACACCCCGCCAGCCCACTTCCGCGGATCCCCGGCCGCCGGCCCGATCCGACCGCCCCGCACTCCCCCGACTTCCTCCCCATGGCCCACAAGAAAGGCACAGGCTCCACGCGCAACGGCCGCGACTCGAACTCCAAGCGCCTCGGAGTCAAGCGTTACGGCGGCGAGACCGTCAGCGCCGGCTCGATCCTGATCCGTCAGCGCGGCACCTCCGTGCTGCCCGGTCTGAATGTCGGGCGTGGCTCCGACGACACCCTGTTCGCCCTGGTGGATGGCGTGGTCAGCTTCGAGAGCATCAAGCGCGGTCTGCGCAACCGCAAGCGCATCCATATCGCCGTCGCCTGACGCCGCACAGCCGTTGTCGCCGATGAGGCTCGCCGCCGGCCTGTCCCCTGCGCCCCCTCCGCGGGGCGTGGGGGACGTTCCTTTTGGTTTTCTGGTGCTGGATAAGCCCGCGGGGCTCACCTCCCACGATTGCGTCAGTCGCGTGCGGCGTGCCTACGGCCTGCGGCGCGTCGGCCATGGCGGCACCCTCGATCCTGCCGTCACCGGCGTGCTGCCGATCGCCCTCGGCCCGGCCACCCGGCTGCTGCCCTACCTGCCGGGGGGCAAGAGCTACCGGGGGGTGATTCAGCTGGGTGTGCGTACCACCAGCGACGATCTGGAGGGATCGCTGCTCGAGAGCCGTGCGCTGCCGCCGCTGCTGCTCTCCGACCTGGAGGCGGTGCTGCAGCCGTTCCGGGGCGAGATCCTGCAGCGACCGCCCAGCGTCTCGGCGGTGCATGTCGACGGCGAGCGGGCCCATGTGCGCGCCCGTCGCGGCGAGGTCCTGGAGCTGCCCCCCAGGCCCGTCACGATCACGGCGCTGGAGCTGCTCAGCTGGGATCCGGCCTGTGGCCGCCTCGAGCTGCGCATCGACTGCTCCGCCGGCACCTACATCCGCTCGCTCGCCCGCGATCTGGGCGAGGCGCTCGGCTGTGGGGGTGCCCTGGCCAGCCTGCGCCGCACCGCCGCTCTGGGCTTCGGTATCGAACAGAGCTGCTCGCTGGAGCAGCTCTGCGACGCACCGCTGCCGGCGCTGCGCGATCCGCTCGAGGCCCTCGGCCAGCTGCCGCAACGCCAACTCAGCGAGGCCGAATGGCCATCCTGGCGCTGCGGCCGCCGGCTGCCCGATGCGGCCGCCCTGCCGGCCGAGCAGGTGGTGGTGATCCTCGATCCCGACGGCATCCTGGCGGGCCTGGCCCGCAGCGACGGCGAGGGGCAGCTGCAGCCCCGGCTGGTGCTCGACCCGGCCGGCTGAGCCGCTGTGCGGGCCCTCTGCCCCCGCCTCCTCGCGCCTCTTCCCTTCGTCCTTTCGCAACCTTCTCCCTTCCCCGATGGCCGGCCACAGCAAATGGGCCCAGATCAAGCGCACCAAGGCCGTCGTTGACGCCAAGCGCGGGGCCGTGTTCACCCGCCTGGGCCGCGAGATCATGGTGGCGGCTCGCGGCGGCGCCGATCCCGCCGGCAACTTCCAGCTGCGCACCGCGATCGAGAAGGCCAAGGCGGCCGGCGTGCCCAACGCCAACATCGAGCGGGCGATCGCCAAGGGATCAGGGCAGGGGGGTGCCGAGGCCGACCGTTTCGAGGCGGTCCGCTACGAGGGCTACGGCCCCGGCGGCGTCGCCGTGCTGGTGGAAGCCTTCACCGACAACCGCAACCGCAGTGCGGCCGAGATCCGGCTGGCCTTCAGCAAGAACGGCGGCAATCTCGGTGAGACCGGCTGCGTCAGCTACCTGTTCGAACAGCGCTCCGTGGTGCGCCTCGTCCAGCCGGGCCTGGAGGAGGAGGCGCTGCTGGAGCGGCTGCTGGCCCTCGAGGAGCAGGGCGGTCCCGCCGCGCTCAGCTACAGCCTCGAGGAGGGCGGCGCCGAGGTGATCGCTGCCTATGCCGACCTGGAGGCCCTGCAGGATGGCCTGCGCCGCCAGGGCCTGAGCGTCAGCGACTGGGAGCATCGCTGGATCGCCTCCACCAGTTGCCGCCTGGAGGATCCTGAGCTGCTGCGCGGCTGCCTGCGCATGCTTGATGTGCTCGAGGAGCTCGATGACGTGCGCAGCGTCACGGCCAATCTCGAGGCCGATGAGGCGCTGATGGAGACGGTGATGGCCTGAGGCGAAGGGGGCTGTCTGGCTGCCGCTGCGGGCTGCAGGATCGCTCAGCTGGGGCCTTCAGCCCAGGGCGGCCCGATCCACCAGCACGGTGACGTCGGCGTGTCGCTGCAGCCAGCTGGCCGGCAGCTCCGGGCTGGGCGGTTCCGACAGCAGGCGTCTCAGGATCGGGACCTTGGCGGCGCCGGTGACCACCAGCAGGATGCTGCCGGCCGCCAGGATCTCCTGCAGGCCCAGGGTGATCGCCTGCTGCGGCACAGCCTGCGGGTCGCCGCCGAAGGCCGGCGCGTTCGCCTGCCTGGTCGTCTCACAGAGACGCACGCAGCGGCAGGCCAGCTCGGGCCCGCAGGGCGGTTCGTTGAAGCCCACGTGTCCGTTCAGCCCCAGTCCCAGCAGCTGCAGCCCGATGCCACCGGCCGCGCTCAGCTCCGCGGCGTAGCGCCGCGCCTCCGCCTCGGGGTCCGGCGCCAGGCCATCGGGCAGGCGCACCCGTTCGGGATCCAGCCCCAGGGGCCCCACCAGCTGCTGCTCCATGACGCGCCGGAAACTGCCGGGCGCCGCGGCCGCCGGCCCCCTGTCTGCAGGGACCACGTACTCATCCAGGTTGAAGCTGAGCCAGCGCTCCCGCAGGCGGTCCTGCTCCGCGTCCGGCAGCTGGGCCAGCTGGCGCACTAAGGCGGCGTAGACGGGCTCCATCGTGCGGCCGGTGGCCAGGCCCAGGGGCCGCTCCGGTCGGAAGCGTCGCTCGGCCAGCAGGCGGGCCGCCACCTGCTCGCTGACGCTGGTCGCATCGGGCAGCTCGATCAGGGTCCAGCCGGGTGGGCTGATGCGGGTGGCGGCGGGGCGGTCGGCGGCCGGACTCAAGGGCTGGGATAGGGCAACAGCTCAACGCCACGGTAGTAGTGGCGCAGGATCTGCTCATAGCTGCGGCCCTGTCGGGCCATGGCATAGGCGCCCCACTGGCTCATGCCGACGCCGTGGCCGAAGCCACGGCCTTCGACCAGCAGGGCGTAGCGGGGTTCGCCGGTCGTGGCGCCGGCCGGCAGCCGGAACAGGGGCTGGGGGCCGGGATCGGTCGTAGCAGCGCCGTCGGCACCAGGCTCGCCCTCCTCAAGCAGGGCGCCGCTGGCGGAATCACGCTGTGGCTCGGGCCGGGGCGGCAGCGGTGCCGGCGGCTGGCTCCAGCCGCGGCTGGCGGCGGCGGTTCCCAGCGATCCACGTACGGCCTGATCGATCGCCCCCGCCGAGGCGCCTGGGCCCAGCGGTTGCAGCGAGAAGCTCACCAGGGTGCTGCGCAGGCCCAGACGCTGCCGCAGCTCGGCACCGCTGAGATCGAGCCAACCGGACGGTCCGATCACCCGGGCCCGCTTGATCCGACCCGTCTTGGAGCTGGACAGCACGTCGATGCGGCGCACGCCCCCGGTCTCGCGGAACAGACGGCTGAGCTGATCCGGTTCGAGCCGCAGGTTCCAGCGGCTCACCGGTGAGTCGCGGTCGTAGTCGGGCACGCTCACCAGATAGGGCAGCTGGCGGCTCCACACCTGACCGCTGTCCTCGGTGCTGCCGCCGCTGCTGCTGTGGAACACCGCCAGGATCAATCGGCCGTTCTGCATCAGCACCCGGCCGGCGGTGCTGGCGACGGCGGCGCGGGTGGAGTCCGTCTCGGCCGCCAGGCCGCGGTAGACCTGGCTGGCCACCGTCGATTTGACGTCATAGGCCGCGGCGGGCTTGAGCTGGCTGAGGGCGTAGGTGCGGGCGGCGACCGCCTGGGCCTGCAGGGCGGGCTGGGGCCAGGTCGCCGGCATCTCGCTGCCGACGACGCTGGCCAGGTAAGTCTCCAGCGGCAGATGGTTGATCACCAGCAGCCGGCCTGTCGCCTGGGGGCGGATCTGCAGGCGCCCCCGGTAGCGCCCCTCCCCGAAGGCCATGACAGCCTGCTGTCCCGGCTGGGCCATGGGCTCCAGCCAGAGGCCGCTCGCCTGGCCGCTGAGCCTGCGCGCGCTGCCATCGGGGGAGGTGATCTCGGCGACCACACCCGCGGCGCTGCTGCTGAGGCTGAGGCGTTCGTCCGGTGCCAGTAGGCGCAGCGCCCGCTGGCGGCCATCCAGCAGGCGCAGCGGCGCCACCTGGGCCGGCAGATCCCAGCCGGAGCCGGAGGCCAGCAGCACCCGCACCGGCGGCCCCCCCACCGGAGCCGCCGGCAGGCTCTGGGCCCCGGAGCGGCCCATCTGGGCGATCACCGGCGCGGCGGCGCCGGCCAGCAGCAGCGGCGCCAGCAGGGCGCTCAGCAGCGCGGAGGGCTGGGCACGGCGCAGGGCAGGCAACACGGCCGATCGGGGAGCCAGGGCGCATCATTGTGACCAGCGCATCGGCCCCCCGCCAGCCGCGCCGGCCGGTTGTGGCTCTGACGCCGGCGGCCCCGACGACGGCCCTGCCTGCGGCGGAACCGGCCCGGGGGCCGTGGCAGCATTCCGGACAGTCGACGCTGCGGCTGTGCAGGTCACCTTTCTGGGCACCAGCTCGGGCGTTCCCACCCGGGCCCGCAATGTCTCGGGGGTGGCCCTGAAGCTGCCGCAGCGTTCCGAGCTATGGCTGTTCGACTGCGGCGAAGGCACCCAGCATCAGTTCCTGCGCAGCGAGCTGCGCGTGTCGCAGCTGAGCCGCATCTTCATCACCCACATGCATGGCGACCACACCTACGGGTTGCCGGGGCTGATGGCCAGCCTGGGCATGGCGGGATCCTGCGCGGGCCTGTCCCTCTATGGACCCGACCCGCTGCGCCAGTACCTCGAGGGCGTGCTGCACAGTTCCTCGGCCCGCATCGGCTATCCGCTGCAGGTTCACAAGGTGAGAGAGGCGGCCCACAGCGGCGCCCCCATCTATGAGGACGAGGAGCTGCTGGTGCGCTGCGCCCCTCTCACCCACCGGGTGCCCGCCTACGGCTACCGGGTGGAGACCAAGCCCAGGCCCGGCCGCTTCGACGTCGAGAGGGCCCGCGCCCTGGGCATTCCCCCAGGTCCGATCTACGCCCAGCTCAAGGCCGGACGCAGCGTCACCCTTGAGGACGGGCGCATCATTCGCGGCGATTCCCTGTGCGGACCAGAGCAGCCGGGGCACAGCGTCGTGTACTGCACCGACACCGTGTTCTGCGAGGCGGCGGTCGAGCTGGCCCGCGGCGCCGATCTGCTGATTCACGAATCGACCTTTGCCCACGCGGATGCCGATCTGGCCTACGCGCGCGGCCATTCCACCAGCACCATGGCCGCCCAGACCGCTCTGGCAGCCGGGGTCAGGCGGCTGGTGCTCACCCATTTCAGCGCCCGCTATGTGCCGGGCAACCCCACCACCCCCGATGATCTGCTGGCTGAAGCGCGCGCCATCTTCCAGGCGACGGATCTGGCCCGTGACTTCCTCAGCATCGATGTGCTCCCCGACAAGTCGCCGCAGGCTGCCTGAGGCGGCCTGCGGCCCTGCAACAGTTCGCGTGATTCCGCACCGTGGGGCCCTTTGGCCGTGATACAAGGTCTCAGTCGCGGTCTCACCGCCATTTCGCCGGCTTCCTCCATGGCCCCCTTCCTCCGCTCCGCCCTTCGCGTCGCCGTCCGGACCCTGCTGGTGCTGCCCCTGGTCTGTCTGGTCTGCTTCGCCGGCCCGGCCCAGGCCGCCCAGTGGACCAGCGAGCAGCTCACGGTGCCCGCCACCCCTGACGGCACGCTGGTCACCTTCAGCGAGCAGGAGATCAAGGCGGGCCGCAAGCTGTTCAACACCAGCTGCGGCACCTGCCATGCCGGTGGCATCACCAAGACCAATCAGAACGTCGGCCTCGATCCCGAGACCCTGGCCCTGGCCACCCCTCCCCGCGACTCCGTCTCGGCCCTGGTGGATTACCTGAAGGATCCCACCTCCTACGACGGCGAATATTCGATCGCCGATGTCCATCCCAGCCTGCGCAGCAGCGATCTGTTCGTGCAGATGCGCAATCTCGACGAGGAGGATCTGCGCCTGATGTCCGGCTACATCCTGGTGGCCCCCAAGGTTCAGGGTCAGCAGTGGGGCGGCGGCAAGATCTACTTCTGATCCTCTGTCTCAGCCTTCTGAGGCCGCGGCGGCCGGTTCGGCTCCGTCGCTGCCTCGAAGCCCCCCGAACGGGGGGCTTTTTTTTGTTGCCTGAGCCGTCGTCACGGCCTGGGCCCGCAGGCAGGGGGCTGGCTTCGCCGATCCCGCCTCGCTGCTGATGCTGCCAGGAGCTGCGGTCGTGACCGTGTCGCGGCTGCGCTGCTGCTCGCCTGGAGCCCTCGCTCGCGCAGCGCTGGCCGGTCGACAGCGCTGCGGCCTCTTGGGCCGTTCCGGCCGCCCCTGGCTGCGGCTGCGACCCTGTGCCCCATCAGCTGGGGCCATGGCCTGCGGCCGCCCGGCTGTGGCGTGGGCTTTCTGGACCGGAGCGGAAGTGGTGGCTCGGCTGAGGCCTGCGGCTGGCCCGCTCACGGCGATGGACGGCCAGGGAGGCGCAGCGCCGGGGGGCGGCTTGTGATCGTGGGCACTCAGGGCCGCTGACGGGGCTCGCTCCTCCTGCTCATGAGCGCCGTCAGCGGCTCGGCGACGGCTTCAGGGGGAGATGGCCGTGTTGGCCGGAGAGGAGACGCCTGGGCATCCCCAGCCGCCGCCGCCGCCGCCGCGCCTGGCTGCGCTTGCGGGGCGGGCCGCCCGCTCCCGTGACGGCGGTTGGCCGGCGGCTGGCGGCAGCGCTGCTGAGATCGGCTTGCAGCAGGCGTCGGTGTGGCTGAGCCCGCTGCCGGCGTGAACCCGCACCTGCGCGTCGCTGGGTTTCAGCGGCCTGCGGCGCTGCCGCCTCGACCGCTCCAGCTGATCTGCTGCTGAGCCTGGGCAGCTGCCCTGCCGCTCCTGGTCCCCGCTTGCCGCAGAAACGGCTCTGAGGCACGGGCCGTCGCGGTGGACTCGCAGTTCGGCCTTTTGCGATGGACTCACCGTTCGGGCCGTTGAGATGGGCTTGCCGTCCAGGCCGTCCTTGGGCAGCCAGGACGTGGGCTGCGATCTCCTGGACCAGCGCCTCAGCCGAGCAGCGGAGCTCTGAGGCCCTGCCAATGGCCGCGGGCTGACGCGCCGCGACTCGGGTGCCGGGATCGGTCGGTCGGGCTTCAGTCGATCGCCTCCGCGGGTGGCGAGGGCGGACGGTCGTTGTCGGGATCCAGAGAGGCCGGCTGTTTGCTGTACCACCACTCCTGCAGGGCCGGCCCCAGGCGCTGCGGGAACAGCGTGAGCACCGTGCGGGTGGGGCGGGCGCCGGGCTGCAGCAGCTCCACCGCGTAGGAGGGACAGCGGCGCGAGGCCAGATCCGGCACAAAGCGCCGGCCGATGCGCCGCCAGCTGGGCTCCTTGCTGCGCCAGGCGAGGCGGCAGCAGGGCCAGGGCAACTCCTCGCGATCGAACAGGCGGCAGCAGGGTCCGAGGATGCGATAGCTGTACTGACCACCGGGGCTGCTCTGCTCGCTGCCGCAGGCCAGCACGGTGTGCACCTGTTGGGTCATCAAAAAGCCACCCCGGGGGGTGGCGTGGAAAGAAGGGGCCCGTGCCTGGCGTCTAGGTGGCGCTGACAGGACACGGGCAGTTCGTCGGTTGGACCGTCAGGCCCGGCCGAGGCGGCTCAGTAGAGCTCCTCTTCGGCGTGGGTCTTGATGGTGCAGTCGGAGGTGGGGTAGGCGACGCAGGTCAGCACGAAGCCGGCTTCGATCTGGTCGTCGTCGAGGAAGCTCTGGTCGGACTGATCCACGGTGCCAGCGGTGATCTTGCCAGCGCAGGTGGAGCAGGCGCCGGCACGGCAGGAATAGGGCAGGTCGATGCCCTGCTCCTCGGCGGCGTCGAGGATGTACTGGTCGTCAGGAACCTCGATCGTCTTGTTGAGGCCTTCGCTCTCATTGATGAGGGTGACCTTGTAGGAAGCCATGGAAGAGATTGGGGCTCACAGGGACCCCCGTTGCCAGGGACCTGCAGGACCCGCCAGTCCTACATCCGACAGGGGCCGATCCAACGATTCTCAGCCCGCCAGCGCGGGAAGGCCAATCAAACCGTGGGCACAGATCAGTGTGCCTTATGCAACATGGGAGCCCGCCGGCGAGCCGCGCCGGATGGTCATCAGACCCCAGGGATCGCGCCGGGCGCTGAGCTCGGCCTGCCAGCCCGCCTCGGCCAGTGCCTGCTGCAGCGAGGGCACCTGATCGACCAGCAGGCCGCTGAGCAGTCCCAGGCCTGAAGGGGCCAGGACGCGGTGAAAGTCGGGGGCCAGCGCCTCGATCACCGGCGCCAGGATGTTGCAGAGCAGCAGATCCGCCGGCCGCTCGTCCAGCAGCTGCGCCAGCTGCTCCACCGAGCCCTGGGCCACCGGCAGCGTCAGCCCGTTGAGCGCGGCGTTGTCCGTGGTGGCCCGCACCGCCAGCGAATCGGTGTCGGCGCCGCAGGCCGAGGCCGCCCCCAGGCGCAGGGCCGCCAGGCCCAGCAGGCCGCTGCCGCAGCCCAGGTCCGCCACCCGCAGGCCGCTCAGGCCGCTCAGGCCGCCGGGCTGCTCCGCCAGCTGCTCCAGCCCCTCCAGGCAGAGGCGGGTGGTCGGGTGGCTGCCGGTGCCGAAGGCGCTGCCCGGATCGATCTGGATCACCAGCCGCTCGGCGTGCTCCGGCGGGCAGGGCAGCCAGGCCGGCAGCACCAGCAGCCGGCTGCCGACGGGATCGGCCTGCCAGTGCTGCTTCCAGCTGAGGCTCCAGTCCTCATCGTCCTGGGCGTGCCACTGCAGCGGCGGCAGCTGCAGTTCGAAGGTGGCCGCCAGCGGCTCCAGGGCGGCCTGCAGGCGCGGCAGCTCCGCCTCCGGCCAGTCGCTCTGCGGCAGCCAGGCCACCAGCTGGCGCTCCTGCGGGCTCTCCGGCCGGTGCCGCACCGCCACGCGCGGGATCCCCAGCTCGTTGAGCTTCCACAGCAGCGATTCCTCCAGTTCCGGCAGGGAGAGCAGCTCGAGCCGCCACCAGGTGAGGGTCATGGGTCAGGACGCGGCAGCGCCGCAGGCGAGGGGGGAACGAAAGGGCGGAGCGGCGCAGCCGTGTCGCCGCCACCGTGTCGCGGGACTCCCGCTGCTGGAGCTCCAGCCCGGGGTGCTGGATCCCTGACGGGACCTGTCGTCACTGTGCCCGTCGGCCCGCCTGGCGTCAGTCGCGGCTGCTGGGCGAGGCGCTGCCGGGAGCTGCGGCGAGGCCATGCCGCCGGGCAGGTCGGCATCGCCATCAGGACGCCAGGCAGAGCGCAGCGATCGCAGCCAGGCGATGCAGGGCAACGGCAATCGGCGGAGGGGCTGTCCGGAGGGCTGGCGGGGTCTGCCACCGACCAGCCGCTGCCGGTGCGTGCGAGGACTTCTCTGCGCTGCAGCCTGGCCTGTGGCAGGTCGGACAGATCCGGCGGCAGGTGCGGGCGCCGGCGGGGGGCCGCACCTGCCGCTGCAGAGCTGTCCCGTTCCGCAGAACCTGGCACGCCACTCGGGGACCGCGCCGTCCCGGAGCCGCACCGGTCTGACTCCTGCCCGCCGCCAGACGCTGCGGCAGGGAGAGCCGCGGCAGCGACATCAGCGCCAGTGCGGTTGGGACTGCTGGCGTGGGGCATGCCGTGGCTGCCGGGACTGCACAACAGTGGGGCAGCCCAGGGTTCCAGGCAGAGTTGCCCCCAGCTGCTGCCGCCTGGTCCGAGGCCGGACGCTGTCAGAACAACGCTGCCCGAACAACGCTGTCAGAACGGCGCAGGCTGAAGGACAGCTGCCCGGTCAGTGCCACCGGGCGAGTCGGATCCGGGCAGGCCGAGGCGCGGGCGGCCGGGCGGCGAGCTCAGAGGGTGACCGGGTGGGCCTCCTGGATGCCGTTGATCTGGTGGATCGTCGCCAGCAGCGCGGGCGGGATCGGGTCGTCGAGGCTGAGCACCATCACGGCGTCGCCGCGCACGATGCGGCGGCCCACCTGCATCGAGGCGATGTTGACGTTGTGCTCACCCAGGACCGAGCCCAGCTGGCCGATGATGCCGGGCATGTCGCGGTGGCGGGTGAACAGCATGTGGCGGCTGGGCGCCACGTTCACCGGGAACTCATCGATGGTGGTGATGCGCAGTTCGCCGTCGCTGAACACCGCGCCGGTGACACTGTGCTGCCCCTTGGTGCCTCTGCAGCTCAGCTGCAGCGAGCCGCCGGCGAAATCGCGGCTGGCGTCATCGCGCACCTCGAGCACGTGGATGCCCCGTTCCTTGGCCTCGATGCCGGCGTTGACGTAGTTGATGCTGTCGCCCAGGGCCGTCGACAGCAGGCCCTTGAGGGCGGCCACCACCAGCGGCTGGGCCGGATGGGCGGCGAAGTCGCCCTGCAGGCGCACCTCCAGCTCGTTGATCGGGCCGCCGGCCAGCTGGCTGATCAGCTGACCGAGGGTCTCGGCCAGCTGCAGGTGGGGCTTGAGCTGCTCCATCAGCTCGGCGTTGAGGCCGGGGATGTTGACGGCGCTGCGGGCCGGCAGACCCAGCAGCACGTCGCGGATCTGCTCGGCGACGTCGATCGCCACGTTCTCCTGGGCTTCCTCGGTGGAGGCGCCCAGGTGGGGGGTGAGGATCAGTCGCTCCTTCACCGTGCGCAGGGGCGAATCGGCCACCAACGGCTCCTTGGAGAACACGTCGAGAGCGGCACCGGCGATCACACCGTTCTCCACCGCCTCAGCCAGGGCGGCCTCATCGACGATGCCGCCGCGGGCGCAGTTCACCAGGCGGGCGGTGGGCTTCATCGTGCGCAGCAGCTCCGCGTTCACCAGGTTCTCGGTGTCCGGTGTGCGGGGCAGGTGCAGGGTGATGTAATCGGCCTCGGCGAACAGCTGGGGCAGCGGCAGCAGCCGCACCTGCATCTGCTGGGCCCGCTCCGGCGAGACGAACGGGTCGTAGGCGGCCACATCCATGCCCATGGCACGGGCGACGCGGGCGACGTGGGAGCCGATCTTGCCGAGGCCCACCACGCCGAGCACCTTCTTGTAGAGCTCGTTGCCGACGTAGGTCTTGCGGTCCCAGCCACCGGCCATGGTGCTGGCGTGGGCGTGGGGCACGTGGCGCGACAGCGACAGCATCAGCGCCAGGGCGTGCTCGGCGGCGGCGATGGTGTTGCCTTCGGGCGAGTTGACCACCAGCACGCCGCGGCGGGTGGCGGCGGGCACATCGACGTTGTCGACGCCGACGCCGGCGCGGCCGATGATCCGCAGCCTGGTGGCGGCCTCGATCACATCGGCGGTCACCTGGGTGCCGGAGCGGATCATCAGGCCGTCGTACTCGCCGATGATCGCCTTGAGCTCCTCGGCAGGCAGCCCGGTTCGCACATCCACCTGTGCCACCTGCGACAGGATGTCGATCCCTGTCTGGTCAATGGGATCGGAAACCAGAACCTTCGTCATGACCCGGCGTGTGAAGAGGCGCCCCGCTGGCGCTGGATGGAGGTAGCGCCCTGCGGCGGCGGCGGATGGCACGCGCAGGGAAGGCCGGAGGTGCAGTGTATAGATCGACGATGAAGCCCTTTTCCGGAGGCCGCAGGTGACCTTGAACGTGGTGGTGGTGCTGGACGACCGCAAGCGGCTGCAGCAGCTGCGCGATCGCCTGGCGGAACACCAGCCCGCCCCGGCCACGCTGGTGATGATCGGCGAGGGGGAGACCGCCTTCGCGGCGGTGGATCGCCTCAATCCCGCCACCGCCCGCCGCCGCCGCCAGCGCGCCATGGCCCGCTGGCTGATGCCCTTCGGTTTTCTGGCCGGCCTCACCTTCACCCAGATCACCGACCTGCAGACCTTCTCGGCACTCGGCGCCTGGGGTGAGCCGGTGGTCGGCGGGCTGCTGGGCATGGTGTCGGGCCTGATGGGCAGCTTCGCGGCGGCCGCCAGCGTCACCTCCGAGGAGGACGACCGGCTGCGGATCCTGCGCAACCGCCTGGACGAGGGCAACTGGTTGCTGCTGGTGGAGCCCGCCGATGCCGAGGCGATGCCCTGGCCCCTGGTGCAGCAGGCCCGGCCCAAGGCGGTGGTGCGGCTGGGAGAGGAATGAGCCTGCTGCCCGAGGAGGCCCTGCTGCAGGGCAGCCGACGCCGTGACGACCTGCTGCCGCTGCTGGCTGCGGCCGAGGCGGCCCTGCGCACCTGGGAGCCGCAGTGGACGCTGCTGCTCGATCCGGCGTTGCGGGAGGAGGCGGAGCAGCGGCTGGGCGGACTGAGCGAGCTGGAGCTGGCGAGCTGGGGCGGCCATGCCGGCGCCGAGCGGCGACGCCTGCTGCTGCAGCGCCGCGATGCCGCCCAGCCTGTGGAGAGCCTGGATGCCGGCCTGCTCGGGCTGGAGATCAGCGGCAACTTCCTGTTCGACCCGGCCGAGACCGACGACCTGCGCTCCGCTCTGCGGGCGGCCGGTGCCGCCGAGGGCGAGATCGGGGATCTGTGGCTGCGGGGTGATCGCGGCGGCCAGGGCATCGTCAGCACCGCCCTGGCCGAACGCCTGGCGGGTCAGGAGGGCCTGGTGCGCAGCGTGCCGGTGCGCTTTGAGGTCCGCCCGATCGAGGAGCTGCAGCTGCCGGCACAGCGACTGCCCCGTCGCCTGCAGTCGGTGGAGGCCTCCCTGCGTCTCGACGCGGTGGGCTCGGCCGGTTTCGGCCTGTCACGCAGCCGCATGGCCGAGCGCATTCGCCAGGGGGCGGTGCGGATCAACTGGCAGGTGGTCACCAGCCCCAGCCGCGAGCTGGCCGAGGGGGAGCGGGTGCAGCTGGAGGGGCGTGGCGAGCTGACGATCGAGGCGGTCCATCCGACCCAACGGGGGCGCTGGCGGGTGGAGATGAGCCGCCGCTGAGCCCGGTGGCGCTTGAGCTGCCTGTTGCAACCGGCCTGCGGCAGCCGGTCTGCCGCAACCGCCGCCAGGGCAGCGGCTGCGGTGTGGTGTGGGTTGGCGGCGGCGCTGACCCCCTGGCTTCAGGCGCTGGCCAGCAGCGGTGGGCAGCTGGGAACGCTGGGGCCGCAGGGCCTCGCCCTTGCGGCCCGCGGTTCTGCGAGCCGGCGCTGCCGTTGCCTTCGCCCCGTTCCGATGGCATGGACCTGCCGGCGTCGGGCTTCATGCCGGCCTGAAGGCCTGGCACCCGCTCTGGTTGCTGGGTCTGGTTGCGGGGTCAGCGGCTGGAGCGGGCTGGGCTGGTCAACGCTGCCGCCGGCCTGGATCCCCGCTGCGGACTGGAGCTCGGCCTCAGGCACCGGAGCGGTTCCGGAGGCGCCACTGGCTCCGCTGCGGAGGGGGCGGTGGCGCCAGCAGAGGGGGCGGTCGGCCCTGCTGCTAGGTTGTGGCCTCGCCAGCGACGGGTCCAGGCCCACGGTGGTGAACGCAGCGGGCGATTAGCTCAGAGGTAGAGCACTACCTTGACACGGTAGGAGTCACTGGTTCGATTCCAGTATCGCCCATTTCGTTATTCCTTCGATCCGGTTTGAGCGAGTCTCCGCGCGCCATTCCGGTCCCGCCCCACGCGGACCTGTCTCCGGGCTGTCCGGTCGTCGTGATCGGTCTGGGTCGCAGCGGCATCGGTGCAGCCCGTCTGCTGCAGGCCCAAGGGCACAGCGTTGCCCTGCTGGAGAGCCGCGAGGGGCCTGATCAGCAGGCCGCTGCGGTCACTCTCGGTCAGGAGGGGATCCGCGTGCATCTCGGGGTGCCGCTGGCCCTGGAATCGCTGCCCGAGCCGCGCCCGGCCGCCGTGCTGGTCAGCCCCGGCATCCGTTGGGATCACCCGGAGCTGGAGCGCATGCGCGCCGCAGGCCTGCGCGTGCTGGGCGAGATGAGCGCCGCGGCCGGCGCCACGGCCGGAATTCCCTGGGTGGGCATCACCGGCACCAACGGCAAGACCACCGTCACCCATCTGGTGCACCACCTGCTCAGCCAGGGCGGCCTGCTGGCGCCCCTGTGCGGCAACGTCGGCATCTCCGCCGCCGAGGTGGCGCTGCAGACCCTGGTCGAGGGCGAGGCCCGGCCGGACTGGCTGGTGGTGGAGCTGAGCAGCTACCAGATCGAACAGTCCCCCGAGCTGGCTCCGGCGATCGGTGTCTGGACAACGCTGACGCCGGACCATCTGGAGCGGCACGGCACCCTCGATCACTACCGGGGGATCAAGCGCCGTCTCCTGGAGAACGCCCCGGTGCGGATCCTCAACGGCGACGACCCTGACCTGCGTGCCCGCGCCGCCAGTTGGGATAGGGCTAAATGGATCACGGCCGGTCCCCGGGGGGATCTGCCTTCCGGCCTTCGCCCCCGCCTTTGGATCGAGAACGGACGGGTGCAGGCGGAGCAGGGGCCTCTGTTCGACGCTGATGCCCTGGCGATGCCGGGGGCCCACAACCTTCAGAACATGCTGCTGGCCACTGCCGTGGCCCTGCATGCCGGGCTGCAGCCCGCCGTGATCGAGGCGGCTCTGCGCCGCTTCCCCGGGGTGCCGCACCGGCTGGAGCGGATCCGCGAGCGCGCCGGCAGCGTCTGGTTCAACGACAGCAAGGCCACCAACTACGACGCCGCCGAGGTGGCGCTCAAGGCCCTGCAGGGCCCGCTGGTGGTGCTGGCCGGTGGCGAGGCCAAGCAGGGCGATGCCAGCGGCTGGCTGACGCAGCTGCGGCGTCAGGCCGCGGCGGTGGTGCTCTACGGCGCGGCCCAGGAGGCCTTTGCGGCCCTGCTGGCCGAGGGCGGCTACATCGGACCGGTGCATTGCTGCCCAGGCCTGGCCGAGGCGGTTCCGCTGGCGGCCTCGCTGGCCGCGGACGGCGCGGCGCGCGGCGTGCTGCTGTCGCCGGCCTGCGCCAGCTTCGATCAATACCGGGATTTCGAAGCCCGCGGCGATCACTTCCGCGAGCTGGTGCTGGCCCTGCCCGATCAGGACTGAGCCGGAGCACGTCGCCAGTTCCGTGACGGTTCCATCCCTGGCGGCTGCCAGGCCCGCATGGATCGAGGCCCCAGCCCGGCTGGCTGAGGCGCGCTGGCGTCGCTGCCGCCGCCCCAACCCACTCGGCCCGGAAGCGGGCGCTTCAGCCTTGCCGGGCTGCCAGCGCCTGCGACGCGCCAGTGGCGATCAGGCTGTCCGGCATCAGGTCTCCGGCAGGGAGGCCGCCCCGCTTGGGCTTCATGAGATCCCTGCCACGGCCTCAGGCCGGCGTCAGGTCCGTCAGCGGCCCAGTCGCCGCCTGGCACGATTCACCGCCAGCCCCGCCTCCACCGCCGAGCCGATGCCCACGGCCAGCAACCCGGCGTAGGCCCCGACCATGACGGCCCCGGCGGTCAGTTCGCCGCTGTCCTCCTGGCCCTGCAGTTGTTCCAGCAGCGTCGAGTTGCGGACCAGCAGGGCCGAGCCCGTGGCCAGGACCACCGCGGTTCCCACGGCGGCCAGGCCACCGATCCAGAAGGCTTTCCAGCGTCGCTGGTAGATGTAGCCGGCTCCCTGGCAGCCGAGGTTGAGGGACACCGCCAGCCAGCCGGCGGAGCTGGCCACCAGGTCGTCGCGGGAGGGCGTGGGCGCGGCAGGGATGGCGGAGGCGGGGAGGAAGGAGGTCACCGGACAACGGGATGGGCCTTCAGCATGGCCACGACCGGGGGCGCTGGCGCACCGGTAGGCTCCGGCCCAGTGCGAATCCGCCCCGGCCCGAGCAATGACCTGGTGGTTGATGAAGAGCGAACCGGATGTCTATGGCATCCAGCATCTCGAGCAGGAGGGCAGCACGCTGTGGGATGGCATTCGCAACTATCAGGCGCGCAATTTCATGCGCTCGATGCAGCCTGGTGATCTGGCCTTCTTCTATCACTCCAATGCCAAGCCACCGGGGATCGTTGGCCTGATGGAAGTGCTGGAGACCGGTCTCACCGATCCCAGCCAGTTCGATCCGGCCAGTAAGTATCACGACCCGGCCTCAAAGCCGGAGGCCCCCCGCTGGGACTGCGTGCGCATGGGCTATCGCCGCACCTTCGCGCGTCTGCTCAGCCTCGACGACCTGCGCGAGCAGTTCGACGCCGAGTCGCTGCCGGTTGTGCGGCGCGGCAACCGGCTCTCGATCCTGCCGGTGAGCGACGCCAGCGCCGCGCGGCTGCTGGAGCTGCTCGGCGAGAGCCTCTGAGTGCCGGGGAGGCAGGCGGCCGCTTCAGGCGTCGTCCGCCGGCTCGTCTTCGCCCAGCCCCTCCAGGGCAGCGGCGACGGCGGGGCTGGCCTCCGCGCTCCAGCCGCCCTCGGCTCCGCGCTGGCCGCCGCCTGGGGTGAGCACGAAGCGCAGCGACCAGCGTTCAGCGCTGCCGCTGAGTGCCACGAACAGGCTGCCCCCAGCCCCGCCCTCGTGACTGTCGCCAAGTCCTGCGCCATGGGCCGGCAGGCTCAGGTCCAGTTCGAGATCGAGATCCTCCTGCGGCATCAGCAGGTCCTGCAGCTGGCGCCGCTGGCTGAGCAGGGAGCCCACGCCGCGGCGCAGGCAGGCCAGTTCGCGGGGGTGGAGCTCAATGGCCCAGTCCCGACCGCCGATCAGGGCTGTGAATGGGCGGCGGCTGGGATCCAGTTGCAGTCGCCAGCCCTCACCCTCACAGATCTGCATGGCGATGGATGCGGCTGACGCGGCCGGGGATCAGCTCAGCCGGGCAGCAGGTCGGGCTGGTCCTGCTCATCGCTGAGTTCGATCACGGCCCGCTGCACCGGCTTGATCGGCGAGTCCTCGAGCAGGCCGTCGAAGTCGTCGAAGCGGCGCTGCTTGGCCCGGTAGGCGATGCGCACCGTGGTCAGGTAGCGGTTGCTGGACTGGCGGATCAGGCTCTCGGCGCGCTGGGCGAGCTCCTTGGCGCTGAGACCGGCCCGGCCTTGCATGTCGAAGGGACTGATCATGGTGGCGTGGGAAGAAGGGGGAGAGCCCGGGTCGTCGTCGGCCCGGAACGGCACTGGACCGTTCGCCTGAACGGTTGGCTTGAAGGGTTCGTTTGAACCGTTCGCTTGGAGCGCCGGGCTGAGGTTGAGGGCTGAGTCAACGGCTCAGCTGAAGCCGCACGGCTGGGAGATTGGCGGCCCTGAATGGGCCGTGGAGTGCTCGATCGGGCATGGCCCGACCAGGAGCGTCCCGCCCCGGACGGCTTGGAGGCCTGGATCCCGCCATAGGGATGAATCCAGGTGGCAGCTTAGGCCAGGGCGACCCGTTGCCCACGGGGCGGTCGCTAGAACAGCCGGGCGGAGCGCTGAGTGGGGCCAACCGGCATGAACGGCACCCTGGCCCTGGATCTGGGCAGCAGCACCACCGTCGTGGCCTGGCAGGCCCGGGGCGAGCCACCGCAGCTGCTGTCGCTGCCCCCCTACAGCGCCGCGGACCCGGCGCTTGTGCCCAGCGTGCTGTGGCTGCGGGAACCTGGGGATCCACGGCCGCTGCTGGGCCAGCAGGTGCTCGATGCCGATCTGCTCGAGCATGCCGGGCCCGGCCTCTGCCGCGATTTCAAGCGCTGCATCGGCGCCGACGACGCAGCGGCCTCGGGCCGGCCCGCAGCCTCCTGGCTGTCGCCTGAGGAGGCAGCCACGCTGCTGGTGCAGCGCCTCTGGCAGGCCCTGCCGCCCCAGGTGCAGCCGGAGCGGCTGGTGCTCACCGCCCCGATCGAGACCTATCGCGGCTATCGGGCCTGGCTGCAGGAGATGAGCCGCAGCCTGCCGGTGCCGGAGGTGGCGCTGGTGGATGAGCCCACGGCCGCAGCGATCGGCGCCGGACTGGCGGCGGGCAGTCGCGTGCTGGTGGTCGATCTCGGTGGCGGCACCATCGATCTGTCGCTCGTGGCCCTGGAGGGTGGCCAGGGGCGGGCGGCGCCGATCGCCCAGCTGCTGCGCTTCGCCGGCCGCGATCTGGAGCCGGAGCGTCATGCCCTGCGCACGGCCCGGGTGATCGGCAAGGCGGGTCTGGCGCTCGGCGGCCGCGATCTGGACCGATGGATCGCCGCGGCTCTGGCGCCGCAGCACCCGATCGATGCCGCGCTGCTGCAGGCGGCCGAGCGGCTCAAGTGCCGCCTCAGCGACTGCGAGCGGGAGGACGAGGAGCTGCTCGAACTGGCCAGCTCCGGCGCGGCTGCGCCGTTGGAGCTGCGACTGGATCGCCGCGGCCTGGAGGCTCTGCTGATCCGGCGGGGTCTGCTGGACGAGCTGGATGCCCTGCTCGAGGCGGTGGCGGCCGCGGGGCGGCGCGAGGGCCTCGATCTCGCCCGGCTCGACGCGGTGCTGCCGGTGGGTGGCAGCAGCTGCATGCCGCTGATCCGCCGCTGGCTGGCTGAGCGCCTGCCGGCGGTGCCCCTGCGCGCTGAGCGGCCTGTGGAGGCGGTGGCCCTAGGCGCTCTCGCCCTGACGCCGGGCGTGCAGCTGCGCGATGTGCTCGCCCGCGGCGTGTCGCTGCGCTGCTGGGATCGGCGCAGTTCTCGCCATCACTGGCATCCGCTGTATCTGGCCGGGCAGACCTGGCCCACCGAGCGGCCCCTGGAGCTGCTGCTGGCCTGCAGCCGCGATGGCCAGGAGGAGCTGGAACTGGTGCTGGGTGAGCCCCTGCCGGAGGAGCGGGGGGAGGTGGTGTTTCAGGGCGGCCTGCCCGTGCTGCGCCGCCGGCCGGCCGGAGCCGCCGCCGTCCAGCCCTGGGCCACGCTGCTGCCGCCCCTGCCCCTGCCCACGCCCGGCCGCGCTGGCGAGGACTGTCTGCGGCTGCGCTTCCGCATCGATGCCGGCGCCCAGCTGATCCTGGAGGGGGAGGACCTGCGCGACGAGCAGCCGATCGGCCCGCTGTGCCTCGGGCCGGTGCGCTGAGGGTGTCAAACCGGCTGTCAGGGATCGCGTCAGGGCCGGGGAGTCTGTAGAAGGAGGCATCGCCCCGCTGTCGTCCCCATCCGTGGCCCTGCGCAGGCACCGACTGCCCCGTTTCTGGCTGGCCTTCACCCTCGGTCCGGTGCTGGCGCTGGTGGGCCTGGTGTACTGGTGGGAGCGGCAGCTGCCGGCACGCATCCAGCAGGCGGCCGACACAGGCCGGCTCGAGGACTGCCTGCGGTATGGCGATCAGCTCTCCGCCCTCAGCTGGCTGCCTGGCGGTGTTCCCCAGGAGCAGGGCCGCTGCCGCCGTCAGCGGGCCGAGCAGCTGTGGCAGGCGCAGCGCTGGCGCGAGGCCCTGCAGCTGCAGCGCCAGCTGGTGCAGTCGCCGGCCGCGGGCCCAGCCGATCGACAGCGGCTGAAGCAGTGGCAGGAGAGCCTGCAGCAGCAGGCGATCAGCCTGTTCCGCGCCGGCGATCTCGAGGCGGCGCTGCGGCGGCTCGAACCGCTCGGCAGCAGCTCGGCCGGAGGCCTCGCCGACGAGCTGCGTCAGATCTGGGAGCGCAACCGGCTGCAGCTGCAGCGGGCCGAGCGGCTCACCCGTCAGGCGCGCTGGTGGGAGGCGCTCGACTCCCTCAACCGCATCGACCATCCCTGGTGGCGCCAGCGCAGCGCCGCCGTGCGTGCCCGCGTCCAGAAGGGCCTCGACAGCCTGGAGGCCGGGGAGAAGCAGCACGACGTCCACGGTGCCCTGCCCCACTCGGTCGACCCGGCCCGGCTCGATGCCCTGGTGCAGCGCCGCATCGCCGCCGGCATGGAGGAGTGGCAGGCGTTCGAGCAGTCCTGCCGCGAGCTGGGCGGCAAGGTGGTGGAGGCGGGGCCGGATTCCGCCTGTCAGCGCTGATCGTCAGCCCTGGCGGCCCGCCGATCGCGACGGGCGCGTGACAGGATTGCCCGCCAGGCGAGCCCGATGTCCATGCAACCAGGCGATCAGGTGACGGTCAGCGAGAGCGTGGTGGTGTACCACCACCCCCAGCACCGCGGAGAGGCCTTCGATCTCAAGGGGCAGCAGGGCGAGGTGCTGCAGGTGCTCAATGACTGGAAAGGCCGCCCGATCAGCCCGACCCTGCCGGTGGTGGTGGTCTTCGGCAAGTTCCGCGCCCATTTCCGTCCCGACGAGCTGCAGCCCGTCTGAGCCTTCGCTGCAGCCTCAGGCCGCCGCCGGCTGCGTGGCCCGCAGAGCGAGCGCCTGGCCGCGGCGATGACGGATTGGCCAATGGCTGCCGAGCCACCCACGGCAGCACCGCGGAGGCGCGGTCTCAGGCGGATGCCTGGCTGACGGTCGCCGCGCCGTCGTCGGGCCGCAGCAGAAACACTCCCTCCTCTCCGTCGATCGCCTGCAGGCACACCTGGATTGATTCCTGCCGGGTCGTCGGCACGACGCGGCCGCAGAAATCGGGCTGGATCGGCACTTCTCGGTGGCCCCTGTCGACCATGGCCACCAGCTGCACCCGGCGCGGTCGTCCCCAGGCCTGCAGGGCCTCCAGCGCGGCGCGCACCGTCCGGCCCGTGAAGATCACGTCATCGACCAGCACCACCTCGGCGTCATCGAGGCCGACGGGCAGCTGGGTCGGCTCCACCATGCGGGTGCCCACCCGCGCCAGGTCGTCGCGATGAAAGGTGGGGTCGAGGCTGCCGCAGGCGATCGGGTGGCCGCAGAGGCGCTCGAGCCGCTCCGCCAGCACCCGCGCCAGGGCGACGCCGCGGGTGGGGATGCCGATCAGCACCAGCCGGGAGCTGGTCGGCACCTTCTCCAGCACCTGGGAGGCCAGGCGATCGAGGGTGCGGCGCAGATCCTCGGCGCCCAGCAGCTCCAGGCGGGGCCGGGACCAGCCCCCAGCCGCGCCCGTGTCGTCATTCGCTGACGCGCCTGCCGCGTCCGGACGCTGCGGAATCGGGGCGCCGCCTTGTCCGACCATGCTGCAACCGCAGGGGGCCTGATGCTACGGAGAGGCCGCGGCGGCGGGTGTGTTCCCGAAAGCTGACCCCGCCGCGCTCGGCCCCGGGGAAAACGCGCCGGGACGCTGTAAGTTGAGCCGATCAGGTCGTCCCCGCGTAGACGGAGCGTCCAAACTTCGGCATGGAGCCGGCAGCGAAGCCAGCATGGATTCCGGGATGATCGTGTGACTGCCACTTCCTCCTCCCAGAAGGCCGCCTCCGGCCCGATGTCCTCCCGGGTGCACAGCGAGAGTGCCCCCCCAACCAGTGTCTCCCTCGCCGATTCGGGCTCGACCGCTCCGGTGGTCCTGGCCATTCTTGATGGCTGGGGTTTTTCTCCCGACGCCACGCACAACGCCATCCAGGCGGCAGACACTCCGGTGATGGATGCTCTCTGGCATGCCTATCCCCACACCCTGATCCAGGCCAGCGGCGGCGCCGTCGGTCTGCCGGACGATCAGATGGGCAATTCCGAGGTGGGCCACCTGACCATCGGCTCCGGCCGGATCATCCGCCAGGAGCTGGTGCGCATCGGCCAGGCCGTGCGCGATGGCAGCCTCGCCGCCAACCCGGCCCTCAACGATCTGGCCGAGTCGCTGCGAGCCAGCGGCGGCACCCTGCATCTGATCGGGCTTTGCTCCGACGGCGGCGTGCACAGCCACCTCAACCATTTGGGCGGCCTGCTGCAGTGGGCTGCGAGCCGTGGCCTCAGCGATGTGGCCGTGCATGCGATCACCGATGGACGGGACACGCCGCCGAGCTGCGCCCCGATTTATCTGACCGAGCTGGAGCGTCAGATCCAGGACGCCGGCGTCGGCCGCATCGCCACCCTCTGTGGTCGCTACTGGGCGATGGACCGCGACAACCGCTGGGATCGCACCGAGAAGGCCTACCGCTTGCTCACCGAGGACGGCCCGCTCTGCGACCTGACTCCCGAGCAGGTGCTGCAGCAGTCCTATGCCGAGGAGGTCAATGATGAATTCCTCGAGCCTGTGCGTCTGGCTCCCGGTCATCTCAAGCCCGGCGATGGCCTGATCTGCTTCAACTTCCGTCCCGATCGGGTGCGACAGCTGATCCGGGCGATCGTTCTCGACGAGTTTGACGGCTTTCCGCGTCAGCGCACCGAACCCCTGCAGGTGGTGACCTTCACCCAGTACGAAAAGGGCCTGCCGGTGCAGGTGGCCTTCCCGCCCGAATCGCTGGATGGTCTGCTCGGTCAGGTGGTGTCAGAGCACGGCCTGCGCCAGTTCCGCACCGCCGAGACCGAGAAATACCCGCATGTCACCTACTTCATGAACGGTGGCATCGAGCAGGCCTTCCCAGGTGAGGATCGTCATCTGGTCCCGTCACCACGGGTCGCCACCTATGACCTGGCTCCCGAGATGTCGGCCGGCAAGCTCACCGACAGCTGCATCGCCGCGATCCAGAAGGGCATCTATTCGCTGGTCGTGATCAACTACGCCAACCCCGACATGGTGGGGCACACCGGCCGCATGCAGGCCACCACCGAAGCGATCACCATGGTCGACCGCTGCGTCGGTCGGCTGGTGGAGGCCACCAACCGCATGGGCGGCACGCTGCTGATCACCGCCGATCACGGCAATGCCGAGGTGATGGAGGCCCCCGATGGCCGTCCCTGGACCGCCCACACCACCAACCCGGTGCCGGTGATCCTGGTGGAGGGCGAGAAGCGCAAGCTGCCCGGTCACGGCGCCAACGCCAGCCTGCGCGAAGGCGGCGGTCTGGCCGACATCGCCCCCACCCTGCTGGAGATCCTGGGCCTGCCCAAGCCCGAGCGGATGACCGGCACATCCCTGGTGCTCCCCGTCAGCCAGGAGGCCGGCAGTGGCCGCATCCCCCAGGTGGCCGGCGCCTGAGTCCGCCAGCGTTCTGAGCCACCTCGCCCGGTCGCCGTCGCTGTCTGCTGCCGGGTGTTTCGGCAACGGGGCTGTTGTTGCAGTCGTCCGTGCGGCGTCGGCTGCTGGAGCTGGACGCTCCTGAGGATGGCGGTTCGGTGCGCGCAACCCGAGTTGACCGCCGGCATCTGGCCGCGGCAGCAGGCCCTGGCATCGCGGCCTGCCCGCGTGCGCTCGACCAGTGCTGTTGGAGGCCGGCCGCGGCGGCGCTGAGATCAGCCTGCATCTCAGGCGACGGGGAGCCTGCTGCATTGCCGAGAGGGCAGGCGCGAGTCGCCGCCGCCCTGGTGCGGCTGAATGGCCTGCCTGCGCCCGGAGCCCACTGTGCGACAGGCGGGATGACTCTGCCGCCGGCCCGTCAGCGGCAGGGGGGCAGGGCCGGCCAGCCGTCAGGCAGGAGCTCGGCGCCCTGGCTTCAGGAGCCTGTTGATCCAGGAGCGGATCCGCGCGGCTGCCTGCCGCCTCTAGCTGGCGCGGCGCTGGCCGCTGCCGCCTCCCCGCTAGCCTCGGCCGATCAGGGCCCCGCGCATGCTCAAGACGATTCTCTCCACCATCTGGATGCTCAGCGGTGCACTGCTGATCGTCAGCGTGCTGCTGCACAGCCCCAAGGGGGATGGCATGGGTGGTCTGGCCTCCAGCGGTGGCTCGATGTTCACCAGCGCCCGCAGCGCCGAAGCCACCCTCAACCGCGTCAGCTGGACCCTGCTGGCCCTGTTCCTCGGTCTGGCCGTGGTGCTCAGCGCCGGCTGGGTGGGCTGACCCCGCCGCCTCGATCCTCACCCCGCAGTCCTCACCGATGGCGTTGCCGCGTCGCCGCCTGTTCTCCCAGCTGCTCGGCGCTCTGCCGGCGCCTCTGGCCGCCCTGATTCCCTGGCTGCGCGTGCCTGAGGCGGTCGCCGCCTCGCCGGCCGGTGAGGCGGCCTGGACGCTCTCCGATGCCGAGTGGCGCCGCCGGCTGAGCCCCGCCGCCTACGACGTCCTGCGCCGCGAGGGCACCGAACGCCCCTTCTCCAGTCCGCTCGAGAAGGAGAAGCGGGCCGGTACCTTCGCCTGTGCCGGCTGCCGCCTGCCGCTGTTCGACGCCAAGGCCAAGTACGACAGCGGCACCGGCTGGCCCAGCTTCTGGCAGCCCCTGCCCGGTGCCATCGAGACCAAGGTGGATTTCAAGCTGATCGTGCCGCGCACCGAATATCACTGCCGCCGCTGCGGCGGCCACCAGGGGCATGTGTTCAGCGACGGACCCCGCCCCACCGGCAAGCGCTACTGCAACAACGGCGTCGCGTTGGTGTTTCTGCCGCGCTGAGGCGGTCCGTTCGCGGGCCCTCAGCAGGCCGCGGGGCTGGGAGCAAGCCAGCACTGCGGACCTTCGCCGCCAGGCCGTGGAGCCCCGAAGTTCACTCCACGGCCTTCTGCGGTGGCAGGCTCTGCGTCAGGCCTGATCAGCGGCGCGCCAGATCGCGCACCCTGGCCTGGCCATCAACGATCTCGCCAACCAGCACCTGATCGGTGAGGTTCACGAACAGGCCGTTCTCGAGCACGCCGGGCAGGTTGTTGATCGCCTTCTCCAGTCCCTCGGGATCGCTGATGCCGCCGCCGAACTTCACATCCAGCACCAGGTTGCCCTGATCGGTCACCACCGGACCGGCCTTCTTCACCGCCATGCGCAGCACGGCATCGCCGCCCATCTCGCGCAGCTGGCCCTGCACCTGGCGCCAGGCGCCCGGCAGCACCTCCACCGGCAGCAGGAAGCCCAGGTTGAGGGTCTCGACCAGCTTGCTGGCATCGACCACGACCACGAAGCGCTTTGCCCGCACCGCCACCAGCTTCTCCTGCACGTGGCAGGCGCCGCCGCCCTTGATCAGCTGGAACGCCGGATCCACCTCGTCGGCGCCATCGATCGCCAGATCGATGCGGTCCACGGCATTGAGGCTCTGCAGCGGGATGCCCAGCTCGGCCGCCAGCACCTCCCCCTGGAACGAGGTGGTGACGCCGGTGATGTCCCGCAGTTCACCGCTCTTCAGCTTGGCGCCCAGGGCCTGGATCATCAGGGCCGCGGTGGAGCCTGACCCCAGGCCGACGATCATGCCGCTCTCGATCTGCTCGGTGGCGGCTGCCGCCACGGCCTGCTTCATCTGATCCTGCAGATCCGACATCCGCGTCTGTCCTGGGAAGGGGGGAGTGACCGTAGCTCAGCCGATTGCGGTGGCCTTCCGCAGTCTGAGGCGGGGCCCGCCTGCCGGCCGAATCGCCGCCCGGACGGCTGTGGCTGCCCCACGGCTGTTGCTCTGCCACGGCTGTTGCTTTGCCACGGCTGTTGCTCTGCCTGAGCCGGGGCGGCGGT
>CAYNGR010000009.1:30914-36656 GCA_964396755.1 uncultured Cyanobium sp.
TGCCACGGCTGTTGCTTTGCCACGGCTGTTGCTCTGCCTGAGCCGGGGCGGCGGTTCAGCGAAGGAGCCAGTCCCGGCGGGACGGGGAGATGGATGGCTGGTGCGGCCGTGGCATGGCTGCGAACCCAACGCGGTCTGTAGGCGATCGGTGTAAAGCCGCCTCAGCCGGGGTGCGGCAGGGCCGCCGGTTTGATCGACAGCTGCAGCTCCTTGCGCCCGCGCAGCACCGTCAGCGGCAGAGGCTGGCCCACCTGCGCCTGCTCCACCTGCTGCAGCAGGGCGGAGGGGGTGCGCACCCGCTGGTCGGCCACCTGGATCACCAGATCGCCCCGCCGCAGGCCGGCGTCCTCGGCGGGGCTTTCGGGCAGCACCCGCTGCACCAGGGCACCGTCCTGCTCGGGCAGCTGCACCAGCGCCTCCGGATCGCGGTTGTTCTCGCGTGCCACTCGGGCGGTCAGCGGCACCAGCTGCAGGCCCAGGTAGGGATGCACGACCTTGCCGCCGTCGGCCAGCTGGTCGGCGACGCGACGCGCCAGGTTGATCGGAATGGCGAAGCCCAGACCGGCGCCGGGGCCGGAGCGCACCAGGGTGTTGATGCCGATCACCTCGCCGGCCGCATTGATCAGCGGCCCGCCGGAGTTGCCGGGGTTGATCGCCGCATCCGTCTGGATCAGATCGAGGCGCTTGTCGGCGAATCCCAGGCTGTTGATGTCGCGGTGCAGGCTGCTGACGATGCCCAGGGTGACGGTGCGCTCCAGGCCGTAGGGGCTGCCCAGGGCGATCGCCCAGTCGCCCACCTCGAGGGCCTCGGAATCGCCCAGCGGCGCCGCCTTGAGCTCGGAGCGGTCGGTGAGGCGCACCAGCGCCAGGTCTGTCACCGGATCGGCCCCCATGACGCTGCCGTCCAGCTGGCGACCGTCGGCCAGGGTGACCGCCACCTTGTCCACCTGGTCGATGACGTGGGCGTTGGTGAGCACCAGGCCGCGGCGGGCGTCGAACACCACGCCGGACCCCTGTCCCCGCTCGCGCAGGCCCTGGCCTGGATCCCCGAACAGCTCGCGCAGCAGCGGATCGAGGATCGAGGGATCGAACGGATCGCGGCCGACGGTGCGCTCGGTGTCGATGCGCACCACCGCCGGCGCCGCCCGGCGCACCGCCTGGGCGACGAAGCTGTGGGGCACCGCTCCAGGCAGGGCCGAGGCCAGTGGCATGGCCGTCTCCAGTCCGTTGCCGCCCGGGGCCGCGGCAACGGCCGTCGTCAGGGTGCCGCTCGCTTGCGGAGCTGATGGCTCAGCGGCTGCGTCGGGGACCAGGTCACTGGGGACCCTGTCACTGGGGGCCATGTCGCTGTCAGGCGCGGAGGTGGCCTCACGGGCGGCGAGAGCTGCGGAGTCGGCAGGGGCGTCGATGGCAGCGGCGGCCAGGGCGGGGCCGGCGAACAGACCCGTTGCCAGCAGCGCCAGGGCGACCAGCAGGGGGGACAGCCAGCGCTGCAGTGGCCTGGCCAGGGAGGCCGTCAGTGGCTGCTGGATCCGCGGCTGGGAGGCCGTCAGCCGGCCGCGCAGTTCCGCCAGGCCAGGGCGGCGGCCTTGGTCTGCCGGCAGCGGCGCTCCGGCGGCTCCATGCGCCGGGATGCCCGTCGCCGCGGTCCCGGTCATCGGAAGCCGGAGAGCCGGGCGCGGATCCGGCAGGCGAGCGGGTCGGGGATTCAGGGCGCCAAATGCGACAAGGCTTCCCACGCTAGGGACATCACGCCGATCGCCGGCCCCGCCCCGGGGCTGCTCCGGAAGATCGCCGTTCGCCTGCGGCGCCCGGCGGCTCAGCATCGACGCCTGACGCGAACCAGCCCGGCTGGGATCTGACCTGAGCCGCCCCCGCCAAGGCAGCCTCGGCCGCTGCCGCGGCGCCTGCAGCCGGCTCCGACTGAACATGACGCTCAGCCACGCAACCGGCGTCAGGCTGCGACCTCACGGCCACGAGTCCTGCCAGGGCCTTCACGGTCCGCCGGTGGCTCAGGGGGACTGCCGCCTCGGGACAGGCAGCGCTGCCGGGGATCGGACCTCTGGCCCGCTGGCCGGCCCTGGCTGCGTTTGTGCGGCTCAGGCGTCCTCCGGCCAGGGCCAGCGCAGCAGCCGCTGGCGCAGCTCGCCGTCGCTGCCGAGTTCCAGCAGCCGGCCGCCGGGGAGCTGGTCGCCGCCCAAGGGACAGGGCTGCACCGGGCCGAAGGGGCAGAGCGTCGAGGGGCAGCCGAGCAGCGGCACCCGGCGGCCGCTGTCCAACTGCGTCGTGTCGCTCCAGTGCTGGTGGATGTGACCGAACAGCAGGCCGCGCCAGCGATCGCAGCCACGCAGCAGAGCCAGCAGCGCCTCGCCGTCCTGCAGGCCGATGGCGTCGAAGCCGGGATCGCCGATCGCCACGGGCGGATGGTGCACGGCCACCAGCAGGGGCCGCGATGAGCGAGGCAGCTGCGTGGCGATCCAGTCCAGCTGTCGCGTGCCCAGGTGGCCTCCCACGCGGCCCGGGCAGTGGCTGTCGAGCAGCAGCAGCTGCCAGGCGCCCCAGTCCAGCAGCGCCGGGGCCAGCACGGCCTGGCGGCCGAGGGCGGCCCGCAGGGCCAGGGCGTGGTCGTGGTTGCCGCTCAGCAGCAGCGGCGGCTCCAGCGCGGCGAAGGCAGAGCCGGCCAGCGCCTCCTCCAGCCGCCGGTAGCCAGCCCAGCTCTCGTCCTGGCAGAGATCGCCGCTGATCAGCAGCCGATCGGCCTGCAGGCCCAGGCTTTGCAGCTGCTGCTGGGCCTGGGTCAGCGCATGGCTGAGCAGGGTCAGGGGCGGCCGGCCGCGGCACAGCCCGGCCGCGTCGGCGAGCAGATGGGGATCACTGAGCTGCAGCAGGCGCATGGCCGCGGGGATGGGAGCCGGCATCGCCCCATCGTCCGGGTGGCGGCGCGCGCCGGCCAGTGTCTGCGATCGTCGCGGCGCCGCCTTCGCGGTCGGCAGGGCGGCCTAAGTTGCCGTTCAGTTCCCATCAGCCGCCATGGCCCCGATCCCCCCCGGCACGCGCCAGCGCTGCAGCCTCTGTCAGGCGGAGATCCAGGGGATGGTGGGCGGCAACGACGTGGTGCACTTCAGCATGGGTGCTCCGGGGACGCGCGCCAAGCTGTGGGCCCGGGTCTGCCAGTACCTGCGCAGTGCCGAGCAGACCAGCCAGTGCCTCAACCAGGATCCGGCCCTGCGCGGCGAGGTGCGCAGCAGCGACTACTACGCCGAGGCTCCCCAGGTGGATGTGGCCGCCGGGCTCGGCGGTGCCGGCCTGGCCGGCGGTGGAGCTGAACCCCAGGCCTGACGCCCCACCCGCCTGCTGCGACGGGACGATCCGGAGCCGCCGGCCGCGGCCTGCCTGCGGGCGGGCCACGAGCAGGCAAATTCTCCCGCTGGCCAGGCACGACCTCGGTCGCGACCTCGCCAACACCCTGCCGCCAGGTCTGGCTGCTCTGGAGAGGTCCGGACAGCGGCGTTCCGCCGGTCGGCCGCTGAACCGGGAGTCGTCAGGGCCGGAGGCTGATCGCGGAGTTTCGCCCGCACCCCGCCACTGCCGCCGGATCGCTCGGGGCTGGATCACAAGTCTTTGAGGCTTGCCCAGCGTTCCTCCCCTTCCTGGACGCTGAGCAGGGCGTCGTCCCGCCAGGCACCTGCCGGGCGCCGTTGTGGCCGCGCCCCGATGCCGCACCGCCCTGTTCTGGCTCGGCCGGGCCTGGCCGGTTGCGGGCCGGTCGGCAGCGCTCGTCGCGCCTGCATTCCACTTCGGCGCCCCGCAGCCGTTGCGCGGAGCCCGCGGCTTCAGCAGGGCCGTGGGCCGTTGCATCAGGCCGCTGAGCGCTCGGGCACACCGGTCCGGATCCGTGTCGCGCGGCTCCAGCGGCAGGATCATCCGGGTGGGGGCAGCCCTGTAGGGTGACTTCAGTGCCCCGCGGGCACCAGCCCTCCCCGAAGGTCCGCTCGATCAGCTGCTGATCGTCCCGGCCCGGCCCCGCTTCTGGCGGTCGGCCCCTTCTGGCAGGAGCAGTTCCACAACTGCAGGACCGGCGGGATGCTCCCCCGTCCACCCCGGCCATGTCGCCGTGACCCTGCCCGCTCCCGACGCGATCGAATCGCTGGCCCGTCAGGTGGCCGAGCCCTCCGGTCTGGAGGTGCGCGGCGTGCACCTGCTCTCCCATCGCCTGCCGCTCACCGTGCAGGTGTTCGTGCAGCGCGCCGACGGCAGCGACGTCAGCCTCGATCAGTGCGCCGCCCTCAGCGGCCCGCTGGGTGAGGCGCTGGAGGCGGCTGCGCTGCTCTCCGGCGCCTATGTGCTGGAGATCAGCAGCCCCGGCGTCGCCGAGGAGCTGAGCAGCGATCGCGATTTCACCAGCTTCCGTGGCTTCCCCATCGAGGTGGTGTCGGCTGCGGCGGATGGATCCGAGCAGCGGCGCGAGGGGCTGCTGCTGGGTCGCGACGAGCAGGTGGTGCTGCTCAACATGCGCGGCCGCACCGTGCGCATTCCCCGGTCTGAGGTCCGGCTGGTGCGCCTGGTCACCCCCTCCGGCGACGGCTGAGCCGCCGGCCGCACCCGCCTCCTGAAGCGGCCGCCGGCAGCCCCGGCCGGTCGCCTTCTCCAACCCTTCCGTTCACTCCCGCCCGCCCATGGCCCTGGTTCTGCTCCCCGGTCTGAACAACCTGATCGAGGACATCAGCGAAGAAAAGAAATTGCCCCCCGCCGTGGTGGAGGCGGCCCTGCGCGAGGCGCTGCTGAAGGGCTATGAGCGCTATCGCCGCACCCTCTATCTCGGCATCAGCGAGGATCCGTTCGAGGAGGACTACTTCAGCAACTTCGATGTGGCCCTCGACCTTGAGGAGGAGGGCTACCGGGTCCTGGCCTCCAAGATCATTGTCGAGGAGGTGGAGAGCGAGGACCACCAGATCGCCATCGACGAGGTGCGTCAGGTCGCCGAGGATGCCCAGACCGGCGACACCGTGGTGCTCGATGTCACGCCGGAGAAGGATGATTTCGGCCGCATGGCCGCCGCCACCACCAAGCAGGTGCTGGCCCAGAAGCTGCGCGATCAGCAGCGGCGCATGATCCAGGAGGAGTTCGCGGATCTCGAGGATCCGGTGCTCACCGCGCGGGTCATCCGCTTCGAGCGCCAGAGCGTGATCTTGGGCGTCAGCTCGGGTCTGGGCCGGCCGGAGGTGGAGGCGGAGCTGCCTCGCCGCGACCAGCTGCCCAACGACAACTATCGCGCCAACGCCACCTTCAAGGTGTTCCTCAAGGAGGTGAGCGAGGTGGCCCGCCGCGGTCCCCAGCTGTTCGTGTCGCGCTCCAATGCCGGCCTGGTCGTGTATCTGTTCGAGAACGAGGTGCCCGAGATCCAAGAGGGATCGGTGCGCATCGTCGCCGTGGCCCGCGAGGCCAATCCCCCCTCCCGCGCCGTCGGTCCGCGCACCAAGGTGGCGGTCGACAGCGTCGAGCGTGAAGTGGACCCGGTCGGCGCCTGCATCGGCGCCCGCGGCTCGCGCATTCAGCAGGTGGTCAACGAACTGCGCGGCGAGAAGATCGACGTGATCCGCTGGTCCCAGGATCCGGGCCAGTACATCGCCAACTCGCTCAGCCCGGCCCGGGTGGAGATGGTGCGCCTGGTGGATCCCGAGGGACATCACGCCCACGTGCTGGTGCCGCCCGATCAGCTCAGCCTGGCCATCGGCCGTGAGG
>CAYNGR010000010.1:0-1775 GCA_964396755.1 uncultured Cyanobium sp.
TGGCCACAGCCAGCGCCACGCTGCTGATCATCTGTCTGGTGCTGCTGGCCCCCGAAGGCCTTCAGAACATCAGCCGCGCTCTGCGCACCGTGATCTTCGCGTCGGGCGTGTTGCTGGGCACGGCGGTGAACTTCCTGCAGCTCGGCGAGCAGCAGCTGAACGGGCGGCTGGTGCGACAGAGCTACAACCGGCACGACGCCCTGCTGCAGCACGTGAGCAGCAGCCTGGCCAACCAGCACCTCGAGCGTGGCCTCTCCCCCGGCGCCGCGGGGGAACCGCTGACGACACCGGACGCCGTGGCGCGGCTGATCAGCGGCATCGACGCCCACCGGCTGGCCCTGCCCGACCCGCGCCTGCAACGCAGCGACAGCGCTGCCGAGTCCGTCTGGAGTCGGCTGCTGGGAACCGATGGCAGCGACCGGAGCGGCGGCGGTGGTGGTGGAGACGCGCCGAGGGGGGCTGCGGCGCCCGGGCCGAAGCCCGCCGGGACCGGCCCCTGACGCGCACTGCAGGCGGTCGCCCCAGTCCCGCGGGGGAAGACACACCGCGGGAGTGGCCGGGGGGAAGGAACCTGCCGCGTGCCCCGAGACCGCAGCGGATCGAGGCGCGCCCCGCCTGCGTTTCAGACGGTCCTCGCCCCACCGGCCGCACCCGTAAGGGAGCAGCGCAACGGGGCTAACTGCAGCGCAGGAGCACCCCCCACGCTCAGAAGCGAGCCGATGACGGCGAGCGCCGCCCTGCGTTTCTGTCGAAACGCTGCGGCGCTCCGATCATGGGAACAGCCCGCAGCGTTGCCCCCGCCGCCTGCCGGCCGCCGCGATGCCTACGGAGCTGGCCCACGAAATCCTGCTGCGCAGCGGCGAGCATCTGCTGCTGGTGGGCCTGAGCGTGGCGCTGGCGCTACTGATCGCCCTGCCGCTGGGCCTGGCGGTGCAGGGCCATCCACGCCGGCAGCAGCTGCTGCTCGGCGCTGCCAATGCCGTGCAGACGGTTCCCAGCCTGGCGCTGTTCGGCCTGCTGCTCGCCGTGCCGCTGCTCGGTGGCATCGGCCCCACGCCGGCGGTGGTGGCGCTCACCCTCTATGCCCTGCTGCCGCTGCTGCGCGGCCTGATCACCGGCCTGCAACAGGTGCCCACGGGCCTGCTGGAAGCTGGCCGGGCCCTGGGGCTCAGCGCCGGCCAGGTGCTGCGCCGCATCTCCCTGCCGCTGGCCCTGCCCAGCCTGATGGCGGGCCTGCGCGTCGCCACGGTGATCAGCGTCGGGGTGGCCACGATCGCCGCCGCCATCGGCGCCGGCGGCCTGGGGGTGTTCATCTTCCGCGGCATCGCCACGGTCAACAACACGCTGCTGCTGGCGGGAGCCCTGCCCTCGGCGGCGATCGCCCTGGCCGCTGACGCAGGCCTCGGCGCCCTGGAGGCGCGCCTGCTGCGCGCTCGGCGTCAGCCGAGTGCCCCTGGCAGCGGCAGCCAGCCGGCCTGGTGGCGCTCACGGCGACGGCTGGCGCTGGTGGCCGGCCTGGCCGGCAGCGCCCTGCTGGTGATCGGCCTGCAGGGCTGGCCGCTACGGCTCCTGCAGCCGTCCCAGCCGGTCGTGATCGGCGCCAAGGGCTTCACCGAGCAGCAACTGCTGGGGGAACTGCTGGCCCAGGAGATCGAGGCGCACACCGATCTGCCGGTGCGCCGCGAATTCAGCCTGGGCAGCACCGCCCTGCTGCATGAGGCCGTGATCCGCGGCCGCGTCGACGGCTACGTGGAGTACAGCGGCACCGCCTGGGC
>CAYNGR010000010.1:1875-28894 GCA_964396755.1 uncultured Cyanobium sp.
ATGCAGCGCCTCAATGCGGCAGTGGATCTGGAGAAGCGCAGCCCTGAGCAGGTGGTGCGCCAGTGGCGCCTTCAGGCCCTACCGCCGGCGGGCGATCCCTAGCCCGAAGCCGCCGCGAAGGATCCGGTCTCATGGCAACGACGCCGGCAGCGACCAACGCCAGAGGCTGCTTCCATCGCCCAGCACCACCAGGCCGCCGCTGGGCGACACCACGAGCGGTCCATCGGTCGCGCCCGGGGGCTGCAACCTGAGCACGGGGCCGCCGAGGCTGTTGCGAACCTCCAGGTAGGGGTCCACCTCCACCCCGGCCAGCACCACGCCCCGTCCCTGCGGCAGCAGCAGCAGGGAGTCGACGCTCCCCTGCGCCCGCAGGGGCTGGAGCGGAACGCCACGGCCATCCCATCGCGCCGCACCATGCCACCCCGCCGCCAGCAGGTCTCCCTGGGCCGTCAGCAGCACGGCGCGCAACGGCGAGAACTCGCTGTCGACCTCAGCGAGCAGACGTCCGTCCAGACTCCAGCGACGCACGCCGCCGTCCTCATGGCCGACGGCCACTTCCGAGGCCACCGGGGACAAGGCCACCGAAACCACGCGTGCATCCGCCCTGTTGAGCGGGCCCGGTGGATCGAAGCGACTGAGCTCCCTGCCCTCCAGGGTCCACAGCCTGGCGATGGCCCCGTCCTCGCCGGTCAGCAGGCGGCGCCCATCGGCGGAGAGCGCCAACGCGTTGATCCCCGCCTCCGAAGAGGAGCCCGTGCTGAACCGGCCGATTGATTCGCCGCTCGTGTTCCAGGACTGGACCGACTGGGCGCTGGCCGTGATCAGGCGCTGCCCATCGGGACTGACCGCCACCGCAGCAACCGGTCCCGCCTCCATCTGTCGGCGAAAACGCAGCAGCCCATCCAGCGAGCGCAGCTCCACCGCCCCGCCCTTGCAGCCGATCAGCAGCAGCTGACCATCGGGCAGGAACGCCAGAGCGGTCACCGTATCGGTGCCAGTGCCATCGGCGAGCTCGCCGGTGCAGACCTCCAGCGCCGGACCATCAGCGGCGAGAGCGGCCGCATCGGCCTGGGGGCGGACGGGCCGTGCTGGCACCAGCGCCATCGCCAGAGCCAGCAGGCCCAGGCACCAGGGCCGCCAGCGGGTGCGCAGGGAGAGGGGGACAGACATGCGCTCAGCGGCAGCGACACTCCTCGATGGTGGCCACGCAGCCGGCCGCGCGCCTGCCGCCCGCACCAGAGCCGACGGCGGCGGCAAACCGACGAGCGAGGCCTGGGGACAGAATCACAGGTGGGCCGCCCCATCGCCCAGCCGGCACCGGGCTGATGTCGTTGACCACCCCAAAGATGAGGCGCGTCGGTAGACAGTGGGGTGCAGCCCATGGCAAGCAGCCCGATCAAGCCCCCCGCAGCATCACCCGATGAAACGCCAGCGGATCGCCGATCACACCACAGCGGGACCCAATCCAGCCGGGGAGACAACGACACCCCAGACCGCAAGGCCAGGCTCTCTCTCAATCAACCCACGGACACTCCTGCCATGACGGCCAGAACAAGCCCGTCACATCCGCCTCTCTCGCGAGAACATCAACGCCTGCAGGAGGCCAACCAGGGCACCAGGCACTGGCGGAAGTGGGGGCCCTATCTGAGCGAGAGGCAATGGGGCACGGTCCGGGAGGACGACAGCGCCGACGGCAACGCCTGGGACGCCTTCAGCCACGACCAGGCCCGCTCGCGCGCCTATCGCTGGGGCGAAGACGGACTGGCAGGCATCAGCGATGACAGACAGCTGCTGTGCTTCGCGCTGTCGCTGTGGAACGGCAAGGATCCGATCCTCAAGGAACGGCTGTTCGGCCTGACCAACAGCGAAGGGAATCACGGCGAAGACGTCAAGGAGTACTACTACTACCTCGACTCCACGCCGACGCATTCCTACATGCGCTGGCTCTACAAATACCCCCTGAACGCCTATCCCTACGCAGACCTTGTCGCCACCAATCGCAGCCGATCACGGCTGGATCCGGAATACGAACTGATCGATACGGGCATCTTTGATGATCAGCAGTACTGCGACATCGAGGCGGAAGTTGCGAAGGCGGCTGAGGACGATCTGCTGGTGCAGATCTGCGTGCACAACCGCTCCGCTGAACAGGCCGACCTCACCGTTCTGCCCACCCTATGGTTCCGCCGCACCTGGGACGATGACGCGGACCGGCCGCTGACCAGGGCGGCCGAAGGAACCGGCGGCGCGCCGGTCATCGAGGCCCTGCATCCGGAGCTGGGCTCCTTCAGCCTGCACTGCGCCGGCGCGGCCGAACTGGTGTTCACCGACAACGCCACCAACCGCGAACGCCTCAACAACCAGCCCAATCCAACGCCCTACACCAAGTGCGCCTTCCATCGCTATGTGATTGAAGGCGACCCGCAGGCCGTCAACCCGGCACGAAAGGGCAGCAAGGCCGCAGCCATCTACAGGCTGGCGGTGCCTGCGGGCGGCACGGCCGTGCTGCGCCTGCGGCTCTCCCAGAGCCTGAACGACCCCTACGGCGACTTCGAGGCCACCCTGCTGCAGCGGCGCCAGGAGTGCGAAGACTTCTATGCAGCGGTCACGCCGAACGCCTTCGACAGCGAGCAGAGGCGGCTGTTCAGGCAGGCCATGGCGGGGATGCTCTGGTCTAAACAGGTTTACACCTATGACGTCAACCGCTGGCTGCAGGAACGCGGTGTCGACCCACTGAACCGCAACCAGGCCCAGACAATCCGCAACGGCGACTGGCATCACATGCGCATGGCGGATGTGATCTCGATGCCCGACAAGTGGGAGTATCCCTGGTTTGCCGCCTGGGATCTGGCCTTCCACGCCGGTGTCTTTGCGTGGATCGATCCGCAGTTCGCCAAGCAGCAGCTCAGCCTGATGCTGAGCCATCGCTACCTGCATCCCAACGGCCAGATTTCGGCCTACGAATGGAACTTCGGCGATGTCAATCCACCCGTACACGCCTGGGCCACCCTGCTCGTCTACCAGAGGGATGCCGCCCTGACGGGCCAACCCGACCACCAATGGCTGGCGTCCAGCTTCCACAAGCTGGCCATGAACTTCACCTGGTGGGTGAACCGCAAGGATGTCGATGGCAATAACATCTTCCAGGGCGGCTTCCTCGGCCTCGACAACATCGGCGTCTTTGATCGCACCGAATCCAACCAGATGGGCGGCAGGCTCGATCAGGCCGACGCCACGGCCTGGATGGCCCTGTATGCCCAGAACATGCTCAACATCGCCGTGAAGCTGGCGAGTGTGCAAGAGGGCTACGAAGACTATGTGCAGAAGTTTCTGCTGCACCACCTCTCGATCGCAGGCGCCATGACCAGTCCGAGGGGAGGCGAGAGCATGTGGGACGACGCCGATGGCTTCTTCTATGACGTGCTGCGCCGCCACGATGGCAGCTCAGCGCGCATGAAGATCCGCTCGATCGTGGGCCTGCTGCCGCTGTGCGCCGTCTCGCTGTTCGACCAGGAGGTGATCGAACGCTTCCCCGAACTGACCAACCAGCTCAGCCGCTTCCTCGATCGCCACCCGGACCAGCCATGTCTGCTGCACGACACGCGCCTGCCCGGCCACAACCAGCGGCATCTGATGGCGATGTTCGATCAGCACAATCTGCGGCGCGTGCTGGCAATCATGCTCGATCCCAAAGAGTTCCTGAGCGATTTCGGCATCCGCTCCATCTCGAAACGACACGAGAGTGATCCCTGCCGTTTTGTTCACAACCAGCAGGAGTATGTCGTCCGCTATCTGCCCGCCGAATCGGATTCGGGGCTGTTCGGCGGCAACAGCAACTGGCGCGGACCGATCTGGGTGCCGGTGAATGTCATCATCATCCGGGCCCTGGTCAGCTACTTCATCTATTACGGCAAGGACTTTCAGGTGGAGTTCCCGACCGGCAGCGGTCAGCGGCTCAATCTCTACGAAATCGCCGAACAGCTCTCCGGGCGACTCGCATCGATCTTCCTGCCCGATCCCGCAGGCCGCCGCCCCGTCTTCGGCAGCCAGGAGACCTTCCAGAACGATCCCCATTGGAAGGACCATCTGCTGTTCTACGAGTACTTCCATGGCGACAACGGCGCCGGCATCGGCGCCAGCCACCAGACCGGCTGGACGGGCATGGTGGCAACACTGATGAGCTATTTCGCAACTCACACTCAGGACAACGTTCTGGAGATGGGCCCCATGGCGTGATGCCGCCTCGGGATCAGCCCGCCGCGGCACTCCCCATCGCGACGCCGCTGGCCTCCGCCGCGATCATCACCACCGCCACGAAGAAGCCCACCACCGTGAACAGCCCCGCCGACTTGCCGGCGTGCTCGTACGACTCGGGGATCATCGCGTTGGCCAGCATCACCAGAATCGCCCCGGCCGCGAACGCCTGGATCCAGGAGAGCCAGGTCGCCGGAGCCGTTCGGAACAGGCTGTAGCCCGCCGCCGAAGCCAGGGCACAGACCAGGGCGATCAGCAGCCACAGCAGCAGGATGCGGCGACGGCTCCAGCCGCTGCGCCGCATGCCCACCGTGCCGGCCACCGCCTCGGGCAGGTTCGACAGGAAGATCGCCACCAGCATCCCCAGGCTCACCACGCTGTGCTCCAGCAGGCCCAGGCCGATCACCACCGATTCGGGAATGCCATCGAGGATGATCCCGAGCACCATCGGCACCGCCAGGGACGCTCCGTCCTGCGATTGCCGCTCGTCGGCCTGAGCGGGCACCGGCGGCTCCTGACCGCGGCCGGCATGGCGCCGCTGCCACGCCTCGATCAGCCGGTCGCCGCCATAGAAGGCCAGGGCCCCGGCGAAGAAGCCGAGCGTCGAAGCGCCGCTGCCGCGCGAGCGCTGCACCGCCTCAAACACCAGCTCATAGGCCACCGCGGCCAGCAGCGTCCCGGCACCGAAGCCCATCAACCATCCGAGGGTGCGGCGCCGCAGCGGCCAGAGACAGGCCAGCCAGCCGCCCAGCAGCAGCGACGAGGTCGCCACCGCTCCCCAGAGAAACGCTGCCAGCATCGCCATCCCTCCCGATGCTCCGATGCTGATCAGCGCAGCCGGGTGGCGCCACGCGGCCTCGGCCGGCCGGTCGCAGCGAGCCGGCCTCAGGGATCGCCCCTCGCAGCCGCTGGGCAGACGCCTGAAACGCGCGGAGACTGGGCCCGCCTCCATCGCCGCGTGGCGCCGTGTCCACCCCGCCCCTCGATCGCGCCCTGGCCGCCATCCGCAGGCAGCTGCTGCCGTTTCTGTTCGTTCTGTATCTGGTCGCCTATCTCGACCGGGTCAACATCTCCTTCGCCGCGGCGGGGCTGAGCCAGGACCTGGGGCTGAGCAGCGCCAGCTACGGCTTCGCCGCCGGCATCTTCTTCCTGGGCTACGTGCTGTTCGAGATCCCCAGCAACCTGATCCTCGAGCGGGTGGGCGCCCGGCGCTGGATCGGCCGCATCCTGCTGAGCTGGGGCCTGGTGGCCGCTCTGATGGCCTTCATGACCTCGGCCCGCCAGTTCTACGGGCTGCGGCTGCTGCTGGGGGTGGCGGAAGCGGGCTTCTTCCCGGGCATCGTGCTCTACCTGAGCCAGTGGGTTCCCAGCCGCGAGCGGGCCCGAACCCTGGCGGGCTTCCTGCTGGCGATCCCGGTGGCGGGCCTGCTGGGCGGCCCGCTCTCGGCGGCGCTGCTGTCGCTGCATGGTCTCGGCGGCCTGGCCGGCTGGCGCTGGCTGTTCCTGATCGAGGCGCTGCCGGCGATCGCCCTGGCCTTCGTGGTCTGGCGGCGTCTGCCCGATCGCCCCCACCAGGCGCCCTGGCTGGCGCCCGCCGACGCGGCGGCCCTCGAGCAGGTGCTGCAGCAGGAACAGCAGCAGCTGCGGGCCAGCGGCCAGCAGGTGCATGGGCTGCTGGCGGGTCTGCGCCAGCCGCGGCTGTGGCTGCTGGGCCTGCTCTATCTGCCGATCGGCACGGGCTTCTACGGCTTCAGCTTCTGGATTCCCCGCTTCGTCGCCGACGCGCTGCCCGGCGCCCAGGCCTCTCCAGCGCTCGCCAACCTGATCAGCGCCCTTCCCTATGGCCTGGCGGTGGTGGCGATGCTGCTGCTGGGTGCCTCCGCCGACCGCCACGGCACGCATCGGCTGCATGTGGCGGCGGCCCTGGCGGTGGCGGCCGTTTCGCTGGGGCTGGCGATCGCCGCTGGCGGCCTGTTGCGCCTGGCCCTGATCAGCATCGCCACGGCAGCCACGTTCAGCAGCCTGGGGCCGTTCTGGGCGATCCCCTCGCAGTTCCTGGGGGGCCGCGCCGCAGCCGGCGGCATCGCCTGGATCAACTCGGTGGGCAACATCGGCGGCTTCCTGGCGCCGATCGCGATGGGCCGGCTGATGCTGCAGCCCGGCGGCGAGGGCCTGGCCCTGAGCGGCCTGGCCGGGGTGCTGCTGCTGGCCTCGCTTCTGGCCTGGCGGCTGCCCCAGGGCAGTGGCGGCGCGCCTACGGCAGCGTGAATCCGGACTGCAGGTGCCTGAGATCGAGCATCACCCAGCTGAGCCACACCACCACGGCGATCACCCCCGACACGGCGGCGGCCCGTGCCAGCCAGCGCCCCAGCAGTTCCGCCATGCCGATCTCCTTCATGCCTGAACTCCCCGGGAACTGAGATGACCCTACGGGCTCCGCTCCGCCGTCGCCGTCGCGGGGATGACGGCAGCGGCGCCCTTAGCCTGCAGGCCGTCGCCGCACCGTCCATGCCCAACCCGGCATTGCTGCGGTTCCTGGCCCGGGTGCAGGCGGATCCGGCCCTGAGGCAGCAGGTGCTCGACGCCATCACCGCCGACGAGGTGTCGCGCATCGCCCAGGACCTGGGCTACCCGGTGTCGGGCAGCGACATCCTGCGCTTCCACGGCCAGTCGGCCTCGGGCCTGCGCATCACCCGCATCGATCACCCCGGCGAGTATCCCGGCCGCTACTACTGACCGGGCGTTGGCACGGCTGGGCTGTCGTCGTCAGACCGGCGACAGCCGATACAGATCGAGGCGCCGCTGCCGGCCGGTCGGGATCGCCTGGCGCGCCAGGGCCAGCTGGCTGAGATCCAGCTCGGCGTGCAGCACCTGTTCCTGCTCACCGGCCTCGGCGACCACCGTGCCCCAGGGATCCACCACCAGCGAATGGCCATAGCTGGGGTAGCCCTCGCCCTCGGGCGGCCGGGCGCTGGAGCAGGCCAGCAGGAAGCACTGCGTGTCGACGGCGCGTGCACGCAGCACCAGATGCCAGTGGCGCGGCCCGGTGGTGGTGTTGAAGGCGGCGGGGCAGGCGAGCACGGTGGCGCCATGCCGCTGCTGCATCAGCAGGGCCAGCTCCGGGAAGCGGATGTCGTAACAGATCAGCAGGCCCAGATTCGGCGGCTCCGCCAGGCCGGTGGCCAGCGGATCGCCACGGCCGGAGAGCACCGTGAGCTGATCGCCGGCCGTGAGGCTGTCGGATTCGCGGAAGCGAATGCCGCCGGGCACATCCACATCGAACAGATGCACCTTGCGGTGCTTCGCACGCAGGCGGCCATGGGGGTCGATCACACAGGCGGTGTTGAACAGTCGTCCGTCGGCGACCCGCTCCGGAATCGAGCCGGCGATCACGCTGACGCCATGGCGCACCGCCAGCCGCGCCACCATCGCCAGCGACGGCGAGGGCCCCGCCTGCAGATCGGCGCCCGGCTCGGGGACCGGTTCGGCGTAGTCAGCGAAACGCGCCGCCGCGTAGGGGGCATTCCAGATCTCCGGCAGCATCAGCAGGCGCGGCCGGGGCGTACGGGCCTGCGGCTGCAGCGCCCGCTCCAGCCAGGCCTCGGCATGGCGCCGGTTGGCGGCGGCGTCATCCCCGGCCCGCAGCTGCACCAGCGCCACGGGCAGCCTGTCGGCACCATGAGATCCGGCCAGACAGGGGTCTGCGGCAGCTGATGCCTCGCCGCCGCCGATCCCCTCGATCCGTTGCTGTTCGCCCATCAGCCTGGCCTGCCGTCGTCTGCCCTCAAGCATCGCCGCGGGCGGCCGGAGATGGATCAGCCGCCAGCCGTGAAGCGGAGCGGCGGCCTTCTGCGGACTCTTAAGGTCGGCGCCGCCAGGGAACACGGGCCGATGCGGATCGCAATCGTGGGCTGCGGCGACGTGGGCACCGCCCTGGCCCGCCACTGGAGCGAGGAGGGCCGACACCAGCTGACCCTCACCACCACCGGCGCGCAGCGCCGCGCTGAGCTCGAACCGCTGGCCGAGCGGGTGCTAGTGCTGCGCGCCGACGACCGAACCGCCCTGCGCGAGGCCCTGGCGGAGGCCGAGGTGGCCGTCTTCACGCTGGCGCCCGGCGGCGATCGGCCGGTCGATGCGGACAGCCATGCCGCCACGTACCGCGGATCCTTCGAGGCCCTGGCGGAGATCCTGCCCGCACTGCCGGCGCTGCGCCAGATCCTCTACACGGGCAGCTGCTCGGTCTACGGCGATGCCGGCGGCGCCTGGGTGGATGAGGACACCCCCGCCAACCCCGCCAATGAGCAGGCCCGGGTGCTGCTGGAGGGCGAGCAGTTGCTGCACTCCTGCCGCGGACCGCAGCGACGGGTGTGCATCCTGCGTCTGGGGACCCTGTACGGAGCGGGTCGGGAGCTGGCGCCGCGCTTCCGCCCGCTGGCCGGCAGCACCAGGCCGGGCAACGGCAGCCGGCACAACCACTGGATCCACCGCGATGACGTGGTCGGCGCCATCGCGCTGGCGGTCGAGCAGGGCTGGGATGGCCTGGTCAACCTGGTGGACGACCAGCCGCTGCCCGTGGCGGAGCTGCTGGCGCAGCAGGACCCGGCCCCGTCCGATCGACGCATCCGCAACGACCGGCTGCATCAGCTGGGCTACCAGCTGCGCCACCCCAGGGTTCAGCTGCCGCGGCTGACGCGCATCGACGCGCTGCTGTTCGAGCGGGTGGCCGAGCAGGCGCGCCAGTCGCCCCGGCTGCGAATCAACCACAACTTCCACGCCGAGCCCGACGCCGTGCAGCGCTTCCTCAACGTGCTGCAGCCGGGCACCTATGTGCGCCCCCACCGCCATCGCCGCGACCAGCCGGGGACGGGCTTCGAGTGCTTCCTGGTGCTGCAGGGGGCGCTGGGCCTGCTGCTGCTCGATGCGCGCGGCGAGCTGCTGCAGCTGGAGCGGCTGAGCGCCGCTGGCCCCGTCCGCGGCCTCGAACTGGCGGAGGATCAGTTCCACACGCTTGTGGCCCTGGAACCGGACACCGTGATGTTCGAGCTCAAGCAGGGGCCATACGTGCCGGCCCACGACAAGGACTTTCTGGCGTCTTTCCCCGCCGAGGGCACCGCGGAGGCCAGCGCCCAGGAGGCGCGCTGGCGGGCCCTGTTCGAGACGGGCGGACCCGGAGCCTGAGGCGTCGACAGCGGGCCGGCCGCCCATCTCTGAGCACGCACCGGATTCGCCGATCGATCGCCCCGCCGGCTGTGGGCCTTGGGGAGCCGTTCGAAGCGACCCGTCATGCACCAACCGACACACCAGCAGCTTCAGCCGGAGGCGAGGGTCAGGCAGCGACCGCAATAGTCACTGGGCACTGGGCACTGGGCACTGGGCACTGGGCACTGGAGGCATCGCACAGACCACCTCGATCCAGGCAGCGGCATGGGGAACTGGCTGTGGAGCAGCGCGAGCCGTCCGCCAGCCGGGAGGAGGCAACGCCCGTAGCCTGCGCGCAACGCGGAGGGAGGCACGCATGGGCGAGCCGTCGATCCTGGAGCACAGCATCACCGACGATTTCATCGGCTGCTTCGAGACGGACCATCCAGCCCAGCCGCTGGAGCAGTTCTTCCAGTACCTGGAGACCAACGGCCTGGTCGTGGAGCGGCAGCAGGGCCGCGAGGAGGTGCGCGATCAGCAGGCCCTGCTCAATCGCGTGGCGCCGCGCTTCTATCACGACCGCCTGATTGCACCGATCTACCAGCGCTATTCAAGCCTTTGCAGCAAAGCGCTCAACCTCTACTTTGATCGCTTTCCAATCCTTAAGGCAGGCCGATATTACCACATGAACTGCAAGTTTCAGCGCACCCGACCGGGCGAAGGCTTTCACCAGTGGCACTTCGAGAATGGCGGCGAAACGCCGTATCGAAAGCTCGTCACCATGATGTACCTCAATACGGTTGAGCAGGGCGGGGAAACCGAGTTTCTGTATCTGCATCGGCGCATTCAGCCTCGGCAGGGCCGGCTGCTGATCTTTCCGGCCGGCTTCACCCACACCCACCGCGGCAATCCGCCGCTGAGCGGCACCAAATACATCCTCACCTCCTGGCTGGAAGAGTTCCCCTGAGCAGCGAATCCACCGCGACGCGCATGCGGGACGCCATGCAGCGCGGAGACTGGCTGGCCCCCATGGGCGAAGCGGAGCAGGGCCTGCAGCGGGGCGAAGGCGACTTGCGGGTGCACCTGAATCCGGCGGTGTGTGCTGGGCCCTGGCACGCCTGGGCACCGCTGAAATCCAGGACGAGCCGGGGAACTGGGAACAGGGGCTGGAGCTGCGATCAGACCTGGCGCCACCTCAGCCGTGGCCAGCCGTGCAGATGCGCTGCGAGGCCCCGGCGCGGCTGTGCCGCACGGTCGAGGCCCAGGCGCTACTCGAGCAGCAGCCCCTGGCGGAGCGCGACTGGCGCTGGCGGCTGACGCGCCCGGAATGGCGCTTCTGGGCAGACGACAACCACTGGGCGTGGTCTCCCAGCCTGCAGCTGATTCAGCAGCAACACCGCGGCGATTGGCGCCGTCGCCTGGAGCAGGCCGCCGGACTTTGGCGAGCCGGCTGAGGACAACGGCTGGCTCTGGGGCGGCGGAGCCTGGAAAGGCGCAGACCCTCAGGACAAACAATCCGCTGAAATTCGGATCATTTTCAGGATCTGATGCAGAGACATAACCAAAGCGGCCGACCGGCGGACGCAAAGCCGGTGCCAGAGCCAGACTGAAGCCGATGTGACGCAGGTCGGCTCAGGATGGCGGTCAACACCAGCAAAGCCCGACCCTACTGGGGAAATGGTCACTATTACGCCTACACGCTGAGTGCCGAAAGTTGGAGCAGCGCCGCCAGCTCCTCGCAGAACAGCACACTGAATGAGCTCAATGGCTATCTGGCCACGGTCACCTCTTCAGGAGAGAATGACTTCATCACAAGGTACTCCTACGGCGGGGCGGTGCTCCCGGACGATGGCTTCCTGGCTGGAACGGATGTCCAGAGCGAAGGCACCTGGATCTGGGACGCGGGACCGGAAGATGGCACGGTATTCCGAGCCGGCAGCACCAACAGCGGCTACACCAACTGGGACAGCGGGCAGCCGAACAACAATGGCAATCAGGATTATCTGCGGATCATCGCCAATGGCTACTGGGGCGATGTGGACCCTGGCGATGTCAGCGGCTATGTCACCGAATGGGGCAAGGCGGGAGCCGAGTTCACAGCCAGCATCTCGAGCCAGAGCAATGGCTTCGAAACCGGCACGGCACCAACGATCACAATCAAGTTCAATCGCGCCGTGCCCAGCGATTACAAGGACATCCGCAACAACACACCACTGATCGACATCCCGATCAGCTTTGGCGGCACCGCCATCCTGGGAGACACGGCGGACTACAAGCTCACGGTCAGTGGAGGCAGCAGCAAGTACGAGAACGGAAGGCTTTACGTGCTCGGCACGTCCTCGGTCAAACTCACCTTCACCCCCAACAACAACGACAGCTGGCAGGCACCGCGCACCATCACCGTCAATCTTCAGGGCGATGGCAGCGAAAACATCTATGACATCAGTGGCAGCACCACAGGCCGGGTGAGGCTGTTTGACGACGAGCCACAGCTCAGCCTGGGCCAGGGCGCCTATCAGTTCATCCGCACCCCCTACACCACAGGGGCCACCTACAGCCTCCCCAGCGACAACAGCGGATTCAACACAGACTCCGATGTCCTGGTGTTTGACGCCAATGGCATCAACGAAACCGAATCGGGCCTGGCCGCCCAGGGGCTGTACGACAGCTTTGCGATTCGCTGGGAAACCTACATCCGCATCCCGGAAGACGGAGATTATGTCTTCCGAACAACCACCGATGACGGCAGCAAGCTGACATTGCGGAGCCTCGATAGCAGTGGCACGGACCTCGACAGCATCAGTCACTGGAACAGCAATACCACCACCAGCTACGCCACAAAGAAAATAAATCGAAAGAAAGGAGACGTCGTCTGGCTACAATTTGATTATTTCGTCGATGCCGCTGGCGCCACAGCGAACGCCGCCAAACTGACATGGGATCGCCCCAACGGGACAGGCGGGACGATCAGCAATGAAGTGGTACCGGCAAGCGCGATGTTCCTGTCGAAAGACCTGGCACAGGGTCTGAATCGCCAGGAATCCAGCGAGGATACGACCAGCGTCGGCTTTCAGCTGTTCGCCAACAAGAGCACGAGCAGCCCCATCAAGATCAAGCTCAGCTCCAGCTCGGAAACCGCCAATTCCACCGTTGGCAGCACGCTGGCCAAACGGCAGACCGGTGGCACCTTGGTCGACGGCGACTACGCCATCGTGGACGACATCGGCATCCCCGTTGACAGCAGCAGAATCGGTCTCAACGGCAGCCCTGGCACCCTGGAGTGGCAACCGACCGAAGCGTTCGGCACGCTGAAGAACATCAACTCCTTTGATGTCCAGGTACTGAAAGACGACTTTGCCGAGAACAGCGAGTCCATCAACCTCAGCCTAAGCAGCGGCAGCGGCTATGGCGTGTCCAATGCAAGCCAGACCATCGCGATCGCGGATGACGACTGGGTGCTGACTCTGACGCCGGGTCAGAACCCAACCGAAGGCGGAGATAGCGACAGCGACCTTGGCTGGTTCACGATCAAAGCGAACAAACCGGCACCCCTGGGAGGCCTGGTGATTCGCTACAGGATCACGGGCGGCACGGCCGGGCGGGGGAGCGATTACACCGCTCCTCAGGCAACACGCAGCACAAGCCAGTTCAATGCGGAAGATCTGGTCGTCTTGCCCGATGGCGCCAGCGAGGCCCGGGTCTACATCGCGGCCATCGCCGATGCGATCAGAGAAGGAAGTGAGACGCTGACTCTGGAGCTGGTTGCCAATGTCCAACAGAACGATCAGGGATTCAGCTTCCAGCAATACAACATCGACAGCAGCAAGAGCCAGGCGTCGCTGACGATCAACGACAGCAGCGCCGATCAGCCCGCCGTGGTGATCACACCGGCCGATCGCACCGGCCTGGCCACCGTGCGGGCCCAGTTGGTCAACGGCCGCCAACAGGCCGCCTTCGAGGTGCGCCTGAGCAGCCAGCCGCAGGCCGCGGTGACCGTCGGCCTGAGCAGCACCAGCGGCAACATCTCCAGCACCCAGCTCAGCTTCAACAGCAGCAACTGGACCCAACCGCAACGCGTCACGCTGACGGATCTGCGCAGCGACCAGCCCACAACCGTGACGGCAACCTGCAGCAGCAGTGATCTCTTCTACAGCGGCCTGAGCACCAGCCAGCGGCTGATCCCCTCAGGCTGGCCCTCGGAGCTGCAGCTCTCCCTCTGGGAGGGGGGCGGCCTGGTTCCCTCGGCTCCGCAGGCAGCCGTGCAGGCGATCGGCGGGAGCGAAGGCAGCAACTGCCGCCTGGGATTCGAGCTGACGCTGGCCTCCCCTGTCGTCGGTCAGCCGGTCGAGCTCTTCTACCAGCTGAGTGGTTCGGATGGCTTCGCCCTCGATGGCGACACGGCCGATGCGGTGCACACGCCCGAGGCGAGCTATCGCCCGCTCGAACTGCGCAACGGCAGCCTCAGTGGCGGCCCTGCCTATGCCGAGTTCAGCGACGTCACCACGGTCAGCGACGACGGTGAGTTCAGCGCCGCAGCCTGGGTGCGCCTTGATGCGCTGACCACGGAGACGGTGCTGCTGGAATTCAGCGACAGTGACGGCAGCAACAGAATCCTGCTGGGCTTCGATCAGACCGGCGAGCCGCAGCTGAAGATCTGGGATGCCGATGGCGCCCTGCTGCTGGATCTGAGCGCCGACAACAAGATCTCGCTGCAGGAATGGAACCACCTGGCATTCAGTCTCGATGCTGGCGGTGTGGCCCGCCTCTACCTCAATGGTGAACAGGCCGCCCAGGGACAGTTGAACCGAGCTTCAGGGCTGATCAGCACAAGCCGACGCTTCAACTCCATCGGCAGCTCTGCACTCGCCAGTGAGAGCAGCAGCGCTCTGATGGGTGCCGTGCGCGGGGTGGGCATCTGGAATGCCTGCCGCAGCCAGGAGCAGATCCAGGCGTCGATGCTGGCAGCCAACGCCAGCGGCACCGGCCTGGTCAGCGCATTCAGCTTGAACGGGACGATCGAAAACAGCGTCGCCGGCGGCCCGGATGTGGTGCTGCGCAACGGCACGAGCAACACCGCCGCCTTTGCAACCACGCCCTTCTACGGGCTCCAGGTTCCGGTGAATGAAGCCAGCATCGGCCTGCCGCTGGTGGCGACCGACGACCTCACGGCGGAGGGAACGGAGCGGCTGACGCTGACCCTGCTGGATGGCGGCCGCTACAGCCTCGGCGGCGCCAGTAGCGCCACGGCCGATCTCAGCGACGACGATGCAGTTGAGGTGCTGTTTCTGACCGCCGGCCAGACCGATGGCTCGGGCAGCGAGCTGACCTGGACGAGCACGTCCCAGTTCCGGGTGAGCGAAGCGGATCCGGCCAGCGGCAGCAGCACGCGACTCGGCATCCGGCTGAACAGCCAGCCGCAGGGCAACGTGACGCTCAGGCTCGAGGCGGCCTCCTTCAGCGCCTCGGAGCTGAAGGTGAGCAATCCGGCCGACCCCGCGGCTCAGACGCTGGAACTGGAGTTCACCCCGGAGACCTGGGCTGAGGTCCAGGAACTACAGCTGCAGGGCGTCGATGATGAGCAGAACGAAGGCGACACCTCCCAGTCGCTGAGTTTCACGCTCAGCAGTGGCGACGCGCGCTACGCGGCGCTCAGCCCCGCGCTCTCGGTGCTCAGCGTGGATGACGACACCTCCACCGCCAACAAGAATCTGGCCAAGGACCAGAGCGCCACGGCTCCGATCGCCAGTCTCTCGGGCCCGTCGCGGGCTGCGATCGACGAGGCCGGCGCGGAAAGCACCAGCTTCACGGTCACCCTGGCGGAGCTGGCCAACGAAGACACTCTGCTGTTCCTCGAGGTGGATCCGAGGCTCAGCCAGGTGCTGGCCAATGACATCAGTGTCATCAGCGGCAGCGGTCAACAGTCGCTCGCCGGCCTGACGCGATTCGACGGCAGCGCAGGAGGAGGCGAAACGACCAATCTCGACGCGGATGGCATCGACGAGAATGCATCGAGCTTCAGCACCAACGGCCAGTCGGGCGACTTCAGCAGCACCTGGTCGGGCTATCTGTACATTCCGGAAACCGGCAGTTACAACGTCAGCCTACCGGTGCAGGGGGGCGTGCGGCTCAGCCTCAACGGTGAAGTGGTGATCGACAAACTGTTTGACAGCCAGGCGACCTGGAACACGGGCAACCTGGAGTTCAACCGCGGTGATTTCGTCGCCGTGAGGGTCGACTATCAATCGTTCGACACCGATGCTCCCCGCGTGGCACTGCGCTGGCAACGGCCAGGCGATGGCGGCACGACGGCGGTCGATGAGCTGGTCCCGGCGCAATACCTGAGCCGGACTGATGGCTTCAGCCTGTTGATCCCCGCTGGCAGCAGCAGCGGCAGCATCACGCTCCGGGGTGTGCAGGATCTGGTCGCTGAACAGGATGAAGCTATGGCCATCAGCCTGCTCTCCGCCCGTGGCGTGGAACTGCTGATCACGGGCCAGAACGGAACCGATGAACTACAGGCCACGCTCGCCAGCAGCGACCGCGAAGCGATCAGCCTGGCGGCGGGCACGGTGCTCACACTCGGCGCGAACGTCGAGAGCAGTGGCGACAAGACCGACGCCATCGCCACGTTCACGCTGACAGCGCCGGCCACGATTCATCGTGATCGCAGCACCTCCTTGTCGGGCGCCTTGACGTGGACGGAGAGCGGCCGCTCCAGCACTACCAGCGACTCGGTGGTGGGCCTGGTGGCTGGCCATGGCAGCGACCTCTATCAGGTGCTCGACTCGAGTGTGTCGCTGACGCTCACGTCCCCGCTCGTCGCCGATGGCAGCGGCGGCTATCTGGCCTCCTTCAGGCTTGAAGACACCAATCGGGGCAGCGTCACGATCCCTTCCGGGACCACCCTGACCTATGTGGACGACACCAGCGGCGCCTTTCTATCCCTGGTGCTCAGCAACAACCTGACGCTGCAGAGCGGCCAGAGCGCAACCGGGATCGCCTCCACGATCGCCTCCAAAAGCAGCAGCCTCGATCCCGAAGCAGCAGACAGCCCCCTGCTCAACCAGAGCAGCGCCTATGTGCTGCCGAACGCCAGCGTCGTACAACTGCTGGATGACGACGACGCGGGGCTGCTGTTCAGCCTTGATGCCTCCGGCAACATACCTGTGGATGCAACACGCATCGAGCTCGGCGAACAGGGCAGTGGTGTGACGCGCTACGCACGCCTGCGCAGCCAGCCGAGTGACACCGTCACCGTCTATTTGGAAACAGCGGATGCAAGCGAAGCCGTCCTGAAACTGGCCAGCAGCAACACCACACAAGCGGCATCGCGCATCGCCCTGACCTTCACCCCCAACAACTGGCAGACGCCCCAGGCATTCACGATTCTCCCCGCTGACGACGATCTTGTCGACGACAACATCAACGTCAACATCCACAGCCGCAGCAGCAGCGGCGATGGCTTCTATACCATCAGCGAAGCCGGCACACTTCCCTTCCAGGTGAAGGATGATGACGTGGCCGGCGTCACGATCGAACTACAGCAGAGCAGCATCAGCAAAGCCGGCAACGGCGCCGTCAATCTGCGCCTCAAGGCCCAACCCAACACTGATGTCAGCGTCAAGCTTGTACCCAGTGATGGGCAGTTCACGATCAACGACAGCAGCATCGGACGCAGCGAAACACTGGTGTTCACCCCAGACAACTGGTCGACGCCGCAGTCGGTCTCGCTATGGGCCGTGGATGATCAGACCACAGGAGAGGACATCAGCTCGAGCCAGCTGCAGGTCAGCACCGTCAGCGAAGACCCCCGTTTCAACGCGATCAGTGTTGATCCGGTCCAGATCGACATCGTCGACAACGATCCACCGCGGGCCGAGATCATCCTCGTGAGCGACAGCAGCGAGGAGGCCAAGCCAGGGCGCTTCCAGATTCAGCTGGAAGCTCCAGCGCCGCAATCCGCAGGATCCAGCGGCGTCCTGGTGAACTACACGATCACACAGGTCAACCTGGATCCAGGCCTGGGTTACGGATCGACAGCTCAAGAAAGCATCAGCAAGATCACACAGTCACCCGGAGCGATCAGCGGCCAGGTACGGATCGCACCGGGAGAGACCAGCAGCGATCTGATCGTGGTGCCAATCGACGATACGATCTCAGACTCCATCAACAAGAGCTTCACCGTCCAGTTGCAGTCTGGAGAGGGCTACACCCTGAGCGATGACAGTGCCAGCAACAGCGCCAGTGTTCAGATCATCAACAACGACAAGCCCGGCATCGCGCTGTTGACCACCGGCGACAAGATCCTGCTCAAGGAAACAGGCCAAAGCGCCAGCTACCAACTGGCCCTGCTCAGCCAACCCAAGGCCAATGTCAGTGTCACGATCAGCGAGCAGCTGCTCAGCGATGGCAACAGACAGCTAGGCAGCAGCAGCACGCCCTTCAGCAAGCAGATCCAGTTCACACCCGACAACTGGTATCAACCCATCCAGATCAACCTGCAGGCCTATGACGACGGCCGCATCGAAGATGGCAGCGGCGACAAGCAATTCACGGGCATCCATGGAGCCCAGCTGAAGTACAGCTTCAGCAGCGCCGACCCCGACTACGACAGCTCAGGAAATGCCGGCGATCACTTCACCAACTTAGTGCAGGATGTGGATGTGCTCGATTACGAGCTTCCCGCAGAGACGGCGAATGCCCTGCAGTCATCCCTCACCTCGCTGCAGGAGGGGATCGACAGCCTATCACTGCCCATCGTCGGCAGCCTGGATGGCAAAGCTGGAGCGGGCCTGCGCAAGTTCATCACCAGTCTGGCCAACAGCGTGCGCCAGATCGGCACGCCGACGCCCAACAAGCTCGGCAAGCTGTTGAGCCAGGAAATCGCAGGCGCCCTGAGCATCCCCGAAAGTGCTGTGAAGGTTCAGCTGGACATGCTGGGGACCGCCTTGGAGCCCACTGGTGTGGCCGTCTCCTTCACATTCGCGGACAGCTACGACATCGTCAGCGTGCCCCTCGCCGCCGACTTTGGCCTCCCCGGCCTGGGATTTCAGAGCCAGGGTTCGCTGGATGCCAAGTTCAACTATGACGCCGCCCTGAAGCTGGTCTTCCCTCGCACAGGCGAGATCTATCTCGACACCGCGATCGATCCCAAGAACAATACCGCGAACACCCATCTCAGCGCTAAGTTCAGCACCAGCCTCTCGGACGACTTCAGCCTCACGGGCGGCCTCGGCTTCCTCCAGCTGGATGCCGTCAATCTAGTCAGCGACGACGACAAGGGGCTCGCCGGCACAGGGCTCGACGTGTCGTTCGATCTCGACCTCAGCGGCGATGCCGGCAGCGATGGGCTCACCCTCAACGAGCTGACCAGCGGCGACCTGTCCCTAGAACAGCTGTTCCAGTACCAGCTGACAGGCGATGCCGCCATGTCCTTCGGCGTCACCACCAGCGTCAACGGATCAGCGGCCATTCCTTCCTTCAGCTTCGATCTGTCCAGCCTGCTGCCGCTGTTCGACTACTCCAATCAGCAAGAAGCCAGCGCCCCTCAGAACGCCACGTCATTTTATTTCGACAACATCAAGCTCGACCTGGGCAGCTTCATCACCGACATGCTCAGCCCGATCGTCGATGGGCTCGACACGATTCTCAATCCCCTCTATCCGATCGTCGACGCGCTCTACAGCGACACCCAGATCTTCGCCACCCTCGGCCTGGAAAGCAGTTTCGACACCGACGGAGATGGCCACGTCACGGCCATCGATCTCGCTTCCTGGTTTGCCGATTTCTATGCCAAGACCTCGAACGATCCAAAAGCCGAAAAACTTCAAGACGCAATCGACGCGACGATTGACTTCCTGGACAAGATCAAAGAAGTCATCGATCTGGTGCGCGACCTTCAGGCGATGAGCGAGGAGGGCAACTTCTATGTCGACTATGGCAGCTATGAGCTGCCAACCTTCAGCGCCGCTGATGCCTCCGCCTCGACCGTAGACGATGTCGACCTGGACGAGGATGGCGCCACCGCAGATCTCAATCAGGACACCGGAACACAGGCCGACAACGGGGGCAGCACAAGCCCCGATGGCGGGAGCAGCACGTTTCAGAAGATCATGAAACAGCTCGATCAACTGGGCTTCGAAATCCCCTTGATCGACGATCCCAAGAATGCAATCAGGCTGCTGCTGGGACAGAACGTTGATCTGTTCACCTGGACCATGCCGACGATGGGCATGACATCCGAAGTTGAAAAGGGCTTTCCGATTTACCCAGGCATCGAAGGAATCATCGAAGGCGGCTTCGGCGTGGAAGCCAATCTCGGCTTCGGCTTCGACACCGACGGTCTCAATCAGTGGAAAAAGAGCGGCTTCAAGGCCAATGACGCCTGGAAAGTGTTCGACGGCTTCTACGTGGCCGACGGGACAGACCCTGGCACCAGCCAATACGTTGACCTCCCCGAGTTCAGCATGGACGCCACCATGGGGGCGGGCCTGGGTCTGACAGCCCTGGTGGTCCGATCCGACATCACCGGCGGCCTGGAGGCAGCCGCCAGCTTCGATCTGTTGGACGAAGGCGAAGTGGCCGGCACCTCCGATGGCAAGATCCGCGGCAGCGAGATCAGCCGCATCACTAACCCGCTGGATCTGTTCGAGCTGGTGGGCAGCCTTTCGGCCTATCTCAAGGCGTCTGTGCAGGTGGGCGTGGACATGGGCTTCTACTCCATCTGGGACACGGTCTGGCAGGAGAAGCTGGCCGAGATTCCGTTGTTCGAATTCGGTGTCGGCGGCAGCTATGGCAGCGGCACCGTGTCGAACGGCTACCTCCAGGGCTCCACGGTGTTCTGGGATGGCAATCACAACCTCAGAATCGATCCCTACGAGCCGAGCACGATCACGGGGCAGGATGCGCACTACAACCTGCGCGTTGAGCATCGCAGCTTCGACCTGAATCGCAACGGCTCGATCGATGTCACCGAAGGAAATCTGATCGCCTTCGGTGGCGTCGACACCAGCACCGGCCTGGCTCTGGAGGTGCCGTTCCTGGCGCCACTCGGCCAGATGATCACCCCCCTGACAACGCTGCACAGCCTGGCCGTGGCGGAAGGCCTGGACGCCGAGGCTGCCGGGAGCTGGATCGATCAGGCCTTCGGCCTGAACGGTTTCGACTACCTCAGGAGAGATCCTGTGCTGGAGCTGAAGCCGATGGAGGCGCCGGCGTCGGCGAATCAGATGCAGGCCCTCGCCGCCTACATCGCACACATCAAGTTGCACTTCGGCTGGGATGTGCTCGTCCAGTCACTGCAGCAACTCCTGTCCGAGCAGTTTCCCGAAGCGATCGGGACGGAACTCGCGCTGATCACCGCCTACAGCAAGGCACTGCTGGCCTTGCCTGCCACAACCGCCAGCAACGACCGGCTGGCCACAGCCGCCCTGAACAGCCTCCAGCACCTGACGCCTGAGCCACCCGTCGAGGTCGCCCCTCTGGCTGCCCTGGCCGCGGCGCTGGCGGCCAATGCCAACTGGGATCTCTGCCGACAGATCGACGCGCTGTTCACCGCAGTCCAGCAGGACAACAGCAGCCTGCGTGACAGCATCGCCGCCATCGATCAACTCAAGAGCGATGCCTTTGCGCACTACCGCGCCAGCGTCGATGCCATCAGTCAGGGTCTGTACCGCATCAACGACCCCGCCGAGCGCGCAAACACGGTGCAACAACGACTGGCAGCCATTTACAACAGCTTCGTCACGGACCATCCTCTCCAGTCAGGATCGCAGGATGGGGCAAACGGGCTGATCCGGTTGCTGGATCTCAAGGATTGGTCGCTGTCGGGAGCCGCCAGGCTCACGACCACACCATTCACAACGATCCAGTCGCTTGTCCTGAAGGGGATCAGCCTGAGCGATCGGCAGCTCGACTTCGGCTTGAGGCTGAAGAACAACGGTGCCATCGCAGGTGCCGATCAGCCGGTGAGCGTGCTGGTGAGCCTGGAGAACCTCGGCTTGCCGCAAAGGACAGCCGATGCCGCGTTGAGCTACTTCGTGGGCATCGATCTCAACCCCACGCCCTTTCTGTTTGACACCGACAACAGGACAGGGGCACGCTTCTTCGATCTCGGCGCCGGGCTCGGTCCTGTCGTTGAACTCAACCATCGCGATGGCCAACGCGGCGACGTGGCCTCCGAGCCTGGCGTGATCCAGGCACAAGGCAGCGTGGCCGAGCTGAAGCAGAGCCAGCAGCTGCAGAGCACAGCGTCATTGAGCGAGATCAGCGTGGTCCCCAGCGATGCGACCGACGGTCGCCCTGCGGCCGTGTTCGTCCAGACAGAACTGATCAACCGATCTGCCAGCTCGAATCAGTATGGATACCTCGTCCTACGGGACGATGAGATCTGGGATGCCTCGGCGATCAGCATTGGCGAACTGCACCAGCGCATCCAGATCCTTGGCGGATCCCTGGAAAGCAGCGATCTTCCCCAGCTCAGCCGCGCCATGAATGCCCAGCGGGACCTACAGCTCAACAGCGGCGATCGGCTCATCTTTCTGGAAATGCTGGACAACATCCTGGAGGATCTGCCCGAAGCCGATGCCCCGGTCGCCAGCATGCTGGGCGAACGCATCACCATCCTGAACGCCGTTGGCAGTGCGTCGGCAAACAGCCTGCGGCTGCAATCATCAACCTCTGGCATGCAACTCCAGATCGACCTCGAGACCAGCGAACCAGGGTTGTCGGGCTTTCTGGCACGCCCCCAGAGTCAGGCGCCCCTGCTGGATTTCAGCGGGCTTACCGACATGCGCATTCAAGGCACGCTGGACATCTCCAGAGAAGCTGCCGATGAATCGACCGCAGGTTTCTATCAGGTCCTGGACAGTGAGGGGACGGTGTTGGCCGGGATGGATCCGACCACCAGCGAGCGTCGATTCCTCCGCCCGTCCGACGGGGAGGCCTACCGACGCGCGGCGCTGTCGGCCGAGAATCTGGTGGAGCCACTGACCAACCTGTCGATTGACAACCTCGGCCTTTCAAGTCGCAACCTGAGCATCAGGGCAGGCACGATGCTCGCTCCCTTCGCCATCGTCGAGACCGGCGAGGTCAGCCACACCTACTTCGCCTTCAAGGATGCCAACCCCGACCGGATTGCGCATTTTCAGATGCACGGGGACAACGTGTTCATGCTGGAAGATCGCTACGGAGGCGGCGATCGCGACTTTGACGATCTGCTGATCGCCTTCACCCCGACGGGCATCGTCCAATCCGCGCCGATCTGAACCGACCTTGGCCGCAGGCATTGACCGCCAGGCCGCGGATCAGCAAGAGCCGCAGCGCCTGCCAGGGATCGCAGCTGGCGCGTGCCAGCCCCGGGGGAGCGGACAGGACAGGGCGGCCGCTGGCGGGATCCAGGCCGCGGGCGCCCGCGATTCGCCATGATCGCCCTCCCCAATCCCCAGGGCATCGATGCAGGCGAGCTGGAACGGCAGCGTGATTGCCGAGAGCGACGACATCGTCAAGGTGGAGGGCAATGCCTACTTCCCGGCGGAGGCGCTGCGCAGCGACTGCTTCCGGCCCTCCAGCCACCGCACCGTCTGCGGCTGGAAGGGTGAGGCCCACTACTACGACGTGGTGGTGGACGGGCAGGTGAATGCCAACGCCGCCTGGTTCTATCCCGATCCCAAGCCCGCCGCCGATGAGATCCGCGGCCGGGTGGCCTTCTGGAAAGGGGTGAAGGTGGCCGCCGGCTGATGGCCGCGCCCGGACCCGAGCCCGCGTCCCCGTCGCGGCTGATCGATGGCCCCGCCGATGCAGCGGCCACGCTGCTGCTCGCCCATGGTGCCGGTGCGCCGATGGACAGCCCCTTTATGCAGGCGATCGCCGCCGGCCTGGCCGAGCGGGGCTGGCGGGTGGTGCGCTTCGAGTTCCCCTACATGGCCCGCGCCCGCCTGGGCGGCCGGCGCGGCGGCCCAGACCGGCTGCCCGTGCTGCTGGAGGCCTTCCGCCAGCAGCTGGCGCTGGAAGACGACGGCAGGCCGCTGTTCATCGGCGGCAAGTCGCTGGGGGGCCGGGTGGCCAGCCTGCTGCTGGCGGAGCCGGGCCGCGATGCCCCTGCCGCGGCTGGGCCGCTGCGGGGCGCGATCTGCCTGGGCTATCCGTTTCACCCGCCGGGCAAGCCGGAGCGGCTGCGCACCGAACACCTGCAGACCCTGGCGATGCCGGCCCTGATCCTGCAGGGAGAGCGCGATCCGTTCGGGCGCCCCGAGGAGGTGGCGGGCTATGCCCTGTCGCCGCAGCTGCAGCTGCGCTGGATCCCCGACGGCGACCACAGCTTCAAGCCCACGCGCAGCTCCGGTCTCAGCGAGGCCGGCAACTGGGCCCTGGCCGTGGACCACGCCGATCGCTTCTGCCGCGAGCAGCTGGGCGGTTGATCCGGAGGGCGGATGCGGGTGACCTCCCCGCCTGGAGCTGGCACAGCCGCCCCAGGACCCCGAACCCGGCCATGCAGGACAGAGGGCACGGGTGCCAGGCCCGCCACCAGGTGCTGCAACGGCTTAGGGTCGCTGCCACCGGCCCGGCCCCCCATGAACCAGACCACCCGCGGCGTGCTCTACGTGAGCGTCTGGGTGATGCTCTGGGGCACGGCGGCCTCCCTGGCGGACTTCGTGCTGCTCGAGCGCGGCGCCTACGACACCGGCACGGCGGGCCAGGCGGTCACCTTCGCCTCCTACGGCATCGCCGCGGTGGTGCTGGCGGTGAAGCTGTCGGGCCGGTTCCTCAAGCCGCAGGAGTGAAGGGGCAGCAGGCCGAAGCTGCCTACCCAACCGGTTCGATCAACGGACGACCCGAACCCTTGCCAGCAGGCCAGCCGTCCCATCCCTGCACCCAGGTCACGGTGCTGAGACCACCCGGGACGCTGTTCACTAACACCTTCGGCGTCTGACGGCCCCCCAGATGCCAGGGCTGAATCCGTCCGGAATCCACTGCGTAGGCTTCGACCAGCATCAGAGAACCAGCCATGCCGCTGTGGCGATGCCGGGCCGTCATTCCCTGCCGGGCGGTGATCGTCTGCCTGGCCCTGGCTCTGGGCCTGCCGGCCAGGGTCGGCGCGCAGCACTGGTCGATCAAGGGCACCGATGCCCCGCTGCGCTGGCGGACCTGCCGCCTCGTGGCGCCCGAATACAGCGGTCCATGCGGGGTCACCTTCCTGACCCGGGGCAACGGCGCCATCAACCTCCACTTCGACCTGGATGACTCCGGCACCGAGGGGCTCAGTTTCGTGATCCCCTCGCAGGATCTGCAGACGTCAGAGCGCATGGAGGTGCTGCACGTGGCCCAGCGCTTCCGCCGCAACACCCTGGAGGCGATCACCGGGGTCTGCGTCTACCGCGCTGACTCGATCCGCTGCGTCAGCGACGACGGAACCTTCAGCGCCCAGGCGGTGAACCGGCTGCGCTGAGACCGGAGGCGGCCTGTGCTCCGCTGCTCAGCCATTGACGCGTGCTGGCCGTGATCTGCTGCCGGGTCGCCGCCGGCAGGGGCTGATGGCAGCCGCCCCCCTGCCGCGCCAGTTCGGCGGCCAGGCCGGAGCTGGCATGGCGCTGGCTGGTGTCGATCACCAGCAGCTCCATGCCCAGCCGGCGGATCGCCACCGCGATCTCCAGCAGTTCCCGGCGGATCTCCGGCAGGACTGCCGGCTCGTCATCGCCGCCTGGGGAGGCCAGCGAGTGGCGCAGCGACACATTCGCCTTGCCGTCGCTGATCAGCACGATCAGGATCTCGCCCACCTCCTTGCAGCGACGGGCGTTCTCACCGACGCGCACCGCCAGCGCCAGGCCGTGGGCCAGCGGTGACCCACCGCCGCAGGGCAGCCGCGCCAGCCGGCGGCTGGCGGCGGTGATCGAGCGGGTGGGTGGCAGCTGCAGCTCGGCGCGCCGGCCCCGGCAGGTGATCAGCGCCACCTGATCGCGGCTGCGGTAGGCCTGCGCCAGCAGCTGCAGCGCCGCCCCCTTGGCCGCCTGCATGCGGTTGAGGGCCATCGAGCCGGAGGCATCCACCACGAAGATCACCAGCGCTCCGGCCTTGCGCAGCAGTTGCTTGACGCGCAGATCGTCCTGGCGCAGCAGCAGCTTCGGCCCGTGCCGGCGGCTCTGCGCCCGTCGCCTCGCCCGCTGGTGCGGTGCCGCGGCCCGCAGGGTGGCATCGATGGCGATGTGATGGATCGCCCCATGCGGCAGCAGCGGCTTGACATAGCGGCCCCGGTCCGGCGAGGGCACCAGCCCGCCGCCGCCGGCCTTGCCGTGGCGGCGCTGGCCTCGGGCGACCTGGGCCAGCAGCTGCGGGTCGAGCAGCACCCCCTCCGGCGAGAACAGAAACGTCTCAGGGATGGCGTCGCTGGCCGGCGGCTCCGCCGTGGAATCCTGCGGCGGTGGCTCCTGGGGCGGCTCCGGTGCGCCGGACGGCTCGCTCTCCGGGAGGCCGGGGGTGGGCGCTTCCGGTTCCAGCTGCGGGGGCGCCGCCAGCGCCGCCGAACGGGGCAGCAACACCAGCTCCACGGCCAGGCGCAGATCCGCCGCCTCGACATGGCGGCGGCCCTCCAGGGCGGCCTGGGCCCGCGCCACCCGCACGGCGAACAGGTCGCCGCGGTGGCCCTCCACACCGGCGCGGATCGCCTCCTCCACCAGGTAGCGCACCTGGGCGGGCGTCAGCCGCACCCGCCCCAGCAGGCGCCGGCCCCGGCGGATGCACCGCTGCAGCTCCAGCAGGCCGGGGCCATGGCGCCGCCAGAACGCGCCTGGATCGGAGGCCTGCTGCAGCACCCGCTCCACCGCCTCCACCCGCTGATCCAGGCTCAGGGGGGTGTCGGCCGAGAGCACCAGGGCCAGCCGATCGGCCAGATGGGCCCGCAGCTCCCCCTCGGCGGGGTTGTAGGTGGCGATCAGCAGCGGACGGCAGGGGTGCTGAAAGCTGATCCCCTCCCGTTCCACCCGGTTGATGCCGCCATCCACCGCCGTGAACAGCAGATTGGCCAGGCCCGGCTCCAGCAGGTTGAGCTCATCGACGTAGAGCACGCCCCGGTGCGCCTCCGCCAGCAGCCCCGGCTGGAACACGGGCCGCCCCCGCCGGATCGAGGCGCTCACATCCACCGAGCCCAGCAGGCGGTCCTCCGTCACCCCCAGCGGCACCTGCACGAACGGCGCTGGCCTGAGGGCGCTGACGGGCGTGCGGCTGATCGTGGCGCGATGGGCGCGGGTGGCGTCGTCCCAGTCGCCTGGATCGGCCGGATCGGCGTTGCAGCAGGAGCGGCGGATCACCCGGATCGGCGGCAGCAGCGCATGCAGGGCGCGGGCCAGCACCGACTTGGCCGTGCCCCGACGGCCTGAGATCACGATGCCGCCCAGGCCCGGATCCACCGCCAGCAGCAGCAGCGCCCGGCGGATCGCCTCCTGGCCCACCACGGCGTTGAGCGGGAAGGCAGCCTGCGGCGTGGCAGCCGACAGCAGGCCAGTCGGCGGCAAGGCGCCTGGCAACTGGCCCGGCGCAGCTGAACAGCCTGCCGTGGTGGGGGGTGGCGCCAGAGCGGCGGGAGGTGGAGCCATGGGCGCCTCAGCCATCCACCCACGGCGACGCAGCGCAGCGC
>CAYNGR010000010.1:28994-30910 GCA_964396755.1 uncultured Cyanobium sp.
GGAGGTGGAGCCATGGGCGCCTCAGCCATCCACCCACGGCGACGCAGCGCAGCGCGAGCGGTTCACGGCGCCTCCGACGCCACTCCTTCCCCCGCCAGTCCCGTCGATGCCACGCCCGTCGACGCCACTGCCTCTGCCCCCACTGCCTCTGCGCCCACGGCCTCCCCCGCCAGCGTCACCCCCTCCAGTTCGGCGTCGGTGAGGTCGTAGAGGTCACGCAGCCGCTCGAGCTTGTCGGCCGGGGCGTTCCAGAGGCCGCGGCTGTGAGCCTCGAGCATGCGGCCCACCACGTTGCGGAAGGCCTCGGGGTTGGCCTCGCGCAGCCGCCGGGCCATCGCCGCGTCGAAGGCATAGGTGTCGGCGGCCTGGTCATACACCCAGGGGTCCTGGAAACCGGAGGTGCCGCCCCAGCCGATCAGGGCCGTCATCCGCTGCGAGATCTCGTAGGCGCCGCCCGAGCCCATCGCCGCCGTCGCCTGGGCCCAGCGCGGATTGAGCAGCTTGGTGCGGTACTCCAGCCGCAGCAGCTCCTCCAGATCCCTGGGCGTGGTGTCGCGCGAGAACGACTCGACGAAACTGGCCGCCACCCGGCCGCCCGGCCTGATCTGCTGCTGGGCCACTTCGGCAGCGCGCTTGAGGCCACCGGTGTTGGCGTAATACTCCTGAATGTCGGTGAGGCCGTACTCGACCGAATCGATCTGCTGCACCACCCGGTCGGTGCTGCGCAGCAGGGCGGCCAGCACCTGGGGCCTGGCTTCACCCTTGTCGGCGCGGCCGTAGCTGAACACATTGCGCCCCTGCCAGGTGTCAGCCAGCTCCTCACCGCTCTCCCAGTCGGCGTCGGTGACGCGGTCGTTGACCAGCGAACCGAAGTCGCCGGCGGGATTGGAGAACAGACGGGCGCTGGGGTTCTCGATGCCGTCGGCGGCCAGCTGCAGCGCATGGCGGCGGATGGCGTTGCGCTCCGGCGGTTCGTCGGCCTCGGCGGCACGGCGGAACAGGTCATCGAGCAGCTCGACGATGTTGACGAAGCTGTCGCGGAAGATGCCCGACATGTTCACCAGCACGTCGATGCGGGGGTGCTCCAGGCTCTGCAGCGGGCGCAGCTCGTAGCGCACGATCCGGCCGGTGGCCTCCTTCACCACATCGGCCCCCACCAGCTCCAGCAGGATCGCCAGCGATTCGCCGCGGGTCTTGATCGCATCGAGCCCCCAGAGCATCAGCGCCACGGTCTCGGGCCAGGCGCCGCCGTTCTCGCTGCGGTGCTTCTCCAGGATCCGCAGAGCGATCTCGCGGCCCCTGATCAGCGCGCCCGGCGACGGCATGCGGTAGGGGTCGAGGGCGTGGATGTTGCGGCCGGTGGGCAGCACGCCGGGGCCATCGCGCAGCAGGTCGCCGCCGGGAGCCGGGGGGATGTAGTGACCTCCCAGGCCGGCGAGCAGGTGGTCGAGTTCCTCGCCGCTGCGCTCCAGCAGCTGACAGACGCGCAGCGCCTCGAGCAGCCGCCGGGCGCGTTCGGCTCCCTGGGCCTCGCCAGACGTGCTCGGAATGGGTGATGGCGCCACCGCCTCGTGCGCGCCCCCTGCCGTCGGTTGCCTGCCTGGAGCCGCGCTTCCCTCGGCCTCACCAGCACTGATCGGGCTGCGGGAACGGTCCACCTGTGCGACGGCGTCCGCAGCGCTCGGGGGTTGGGATCGGCCAACGTCTTCACCGGAACCCTCTGGCATCCGGCCGGGATCCAGCCGCTCCAGCGCCTCTGCCTGCGCCTGCAGGCCCGCGTCATCGCGGGCGGGCGTCAGCCGGCTGAGGGCCTCCAGCAGCTCCTCCGGCAGCGCCTCGCCCAGGTAGGCCTTGAGATAGGCCAGCCGCTGCTCGGCATCCGGCGGCTGGCCGAGGGTGTGCAGGCCGCTGGAGAA
>CAYNGR010000010.1:31010-35776 GCA_964396755.1 uncultured Cyanobium sp.
CCAGCCGCTGCTCGGCATCCGGCGGCTGGCCGAGGGTGTGCAGGCCGCTGGAGAACAGCCGGCTTTCGAGCAGCTGCAGGTAGGCCGCCAGGCGCACGATCCAGGCGTCGAAGGCCTGCCGGTCGGCGGGGGCGTTCGGCGGCGCCGGGCAGTCGGCATCGAGGCCGCTGTCGCTCACCTGCTTGAGGATGCCCTCGGCCAGAGGCGCATTGCGCTCGGGATCCTCGCGGTATTCGGCGATCAGATCGCGCAGGGCGATCAGCTCCCGGTAGAGGCCGGCCCGCCCGTAGGGAGGCACGTTGTGGGAGACGATCACGCCGTAGCCGCGCCGCTTGGCGAGCATCGACTCCGACGGATTGTTGGCCGCATAGACATACAGGTGCGGCAGGTTGCCCAGCAGCAGATCGGGCCAGGAATCGCCGGTGTTGCCCAGCGGCGAACCCGGCAGCCATTCGAGCGTGCCGTGCATGCCGAAATGCACCACCACATCGGCAGCGAAGCCATGCCGCAGCCACTCGTAGAAGGCGGCGTACTGGGGATGGGGGGTGAGATCGCGCTCATACATCAGCCGCATCGGATCGCCCGCCACCCCCAGCGGCGGCTGCACACCGATCCAGACGTTGCCCAGTTGCACGCCGCCCAGCAGATAACGGCCCGCCAGGGTGCGCAGCGTGCTCTCGCCCAGCGGGCCCCACCGCTGCTCGATGCGGGCCGTGTGCAGCGGCCCCAGCCACTGGCGCAGGGTCTCCACCGACACGCTGGCGCCGGTCCAGTCCTCGAAGCGCTCGCCCTCCGGGATGCGACCCACCCAGGTGTCATCGGCCTGCTTCACCCGGCGGATCAGTTCCTCGCCGCTGTCCGGCAGCGGGCCGAGGCTGTAGCCCTGCGCCGCCATCGCCCGCAGCAGCGCCATCAGCGAATCGGGCACCTGCAGCAGGGCGGCGGTGCCGGTGGCGCCATAGCCGGGCGGAAAGCCATAGAGCACGATCGCCACGCGGCGCTCGGCAGCGGGCTTGCGGCGCAGGCCGATCCAGCCGTTGAGGCGCCCGGTGAGCCGTTTGAGGCGCTCGGGGATCAGGTAGATGCGATCGCCCACCAGCCCTCCCAGCGGCACCGGATCAATGGCGCCGTCGAGCTCCGGCAAGGCGAACAGCACGACGCTCTGCAGGCCGCCGATGCCGTGGCGGGTCCAGGAGTGCAGGTCCTGGATCAGCAGCGGCGCCGCCACCACATAGGGCACGTCCTTGGCCCGCAGGATGCGCTGGGCCACCTCTTCGCGCCGGCCCGCCTGCATCGAACCGGCCGGGCCGCCCACCAGCGGGAAGCCGATCGTCGAGACGATCGCATCCACCGCCACCGCCTGGCGGCGAGCGCCGCGGGCCTGCCCCTCAGCCGCCAGCTCACCGGCGCTGGTCATCCAGTCGCGCACGGCCATGTGCCCCTCCACGCCGTTGATGAACACCGGCAGCGGCACCAGCCGGGCAGCCGCGAAGGCACGGATCAGCTGGGGGATGTAGGGCTGAGCGGTGATCACATGCTTGCGGTAGAGCAGCAGCCCCACCACCGGCCAGTTCTGCTGCGCCGGCGTGCTTTCCGGCTGGTGACGCGCGAACCAGGCCATGTAGTCGCGGGGCGACCGGAAGAAGCCGTCATGGTCGGGATGGCAGAGGCCGAGATCGGGCGAGTCGCGCAGCGCGGGGATCGCGATGGGCCTGAGCCCCAGCCCATGACGGGCCAGGTAGAGGAACAGGGCGGTGATGTTGTCGCTGCCGCCGGCATTCCAGTAGCGGTAGAGAATCAGCCAGTGGCGCAGATCCTGGGCTCGCCGCGAGGGCAGGAAGCGCAGCAGTTTCGGCCCCACCTTGAGGAAGCCGAGATAGGCCGCCAGCCTGTCCTCTTCACGGCCGCTGCCGAACTTGGCCAGCAACGCCTGAATCGGCCGGGGCATGCCGGCGCTGCTGCCGCCGATGCGGAAGCGACCGAAACAGGTGAGCTGCATCAGCTCGATCGCCGACTCGAACACCAGCCGGATCGGGATCCGGGCCGCATGCAGGCGCAGCCACTCCACCTGATCGAAATCAAAGATCAGACTGGCGAAGAAGGCATCGGCCTGCGCCAGCGCAGCGGCCACCGTGTCGGGACTGTCGACCAGATCGCGATCGCTGAACACGCTGACCTGCAGGTCCGGACACTGGGCCATCGCCCGCTCAGCGGCCTGGCGATAGAGAGCGGCGTTGAACGTCTCGAAACCAGCCAGAAGCAGGATGCGTTTCATGAGCGCAGGCTCAGCCACCGGCAGGGCTCGTCATGACACCGCAGCCGCCACATTGGTGCAGCGATGCAATGCCGCTGTTCGCACCAATTCGACGCCGCTGAGCCCCAGCTTGGCGCTGATGATCTTGCGGTAGGTCTCCACCGTATTCACACACAAACCCAGCGCCTTGGCGATTTCCTTGTTGTGCATCCCTCTGCCGAGGCAGTGAAACACCCGCAGTTCACGCGGCGAGAGGCGATCCAGCTGCTCCAGTGCCAGCACACTGCGCCGCACGACAGGCGAGGGGTGCTGCTGTTGCCAGCGACTCACCAACGCGATCAACTCCTCCCAGGGTCGGGTCTTGTCGATCACGCCCAGCAGGATGGGGGCGATCTCCTTGGGGGGCTGCAGCTTGTGTCGCCCGCCGGCGAGCATGATCAGGCGGCCCTCAGGATTGAGACGTTGAAGGGTGCAGGCGGCATCCTGCCAGCGCTCAGCCGCCTGATAGAGATCGAGCAGCAACAGGCCCGGTGGCGATCCCTTCTCCATCAGGCCCAGGGCCTCAGCAACAGAGGCGCAGACCGCCACCAGTTCGAAGCCACATTGTTCACTGAGCAAGCCACCCACGGCCTGGCCGCACAACTGGTGATCGGCAACAACCAGGCAGGTCGGCGCCTTCCATTCAGCCACAGATGCGCCTGTCATGATTTCTGCAGCCCAGCGGCTTTCCCCGGACCCTACCCAGAAGTGGGGCCCTGAACGTCGGTGGCTGCAGAAGGGATCTGTTCAGCTCCAGGGGCGATGCAGAACAGTGCTGGATGTCCTCAGACCACCTCAAGATGACGTCACAACTCACCTCCATGGCGCCAGCGTTCCGCAGCCCGCGGCGCATCAGCATCACGATCCCCCATCACGCCTACTGCGCCCTGCAGGAACGCTCCGACGACGAAGGTCGTTCCCTGAGCAACCTGGCGTCTTATCTGCTGGAATCCGCTCTCGGTCAGCAGGGCGCGCTCCGGCGCCAGGGGGGCCACCGCTGAAGCCACCAGACCCTGACGAGGCCGCAGCACCCGCGCTGACATGGGCCGCGGGTGCTGATCGGGCAGAGCCTTCCCGTTGCAGCCGCTGGGCCAGCTCACCGTGGGCCACGCCAATCCCTGCCCTGCTGCAGCCAGGCCATCAGCCTGGCGCTGGAGCCCTGAACCCGTGCGGGCACGGCGCAGCTCTGGCGAAGCCTCAGAGTCTGACCAGAAAACCGCAGCGGTACGGGCCGCCTGCAGCGCCTCAGCCTCGTGGCAGCGGCCGATCTGCCGCAACCTTCCGATCCGGCGCAGCTGCAGCGACGGCGGATCAGGCCTTCACACAATCTTCCAGCAATTGCCGTTGCAATGAAGTCTTCAGAGCATGGGTTCGGCATAGGGTGAGCGTCCTGTTTTTGGGTTCTGGATGACCGCCTGGCGCTCCCCCGCACCAGCTTCACTGCAGTGGCAGAACGACGGGGAGCTGTCGGCTCACGACCTGTTTTCCCTGGTCTGCAGCCTGCGGAATGTCGAACCTGCCGAACACAGCAATGAGCTGTGGCGCCTGGGGCAGAAAATTCCCCGCGACGATCGCCCCGTCAGCGCGGAAGATCGCTCCGCAGGCTGACGTCAACGCGCCTGCTGCACGCACCGGCCGCAGCTGACGCCTCCGGTCGCCTGGTTCGATCAGGCAGGAGCATGCCAGTGCTGCAGCAGGGCCCTGCGGGAGACAGCGGAGGCTCCACAGCCTGGGCACACAGCCCTGAACTCGCAGCACGGCGTGTTCGCCGTCCCAGAGCTGTCTCCGCAGACCGAAAGCAAGCCGATCCACCGATTAAAGCGATCCATCAGGAGCACACGCAGCGATCGGCCCTGACCCGTCGCTGCTGCCGCAGGCGCTGAGGCGGTCGTGTGGGGGTCCTGCTGTCGTGGCTGCGGCCGTGCTGGGACTGCGCCCCTGGCTGGTTGGTTGTGGCTGCTGGTGACCCGTCGTCCTCTACCGGGCCCACGCTTCTGCGTGCATCAACGCGCCTCGTGCCGCAGCCGCTTGCTGCCAGCCGGCTCGTTGCAGGACGCTCCCTGAAGGCCGCTCGCTGCAGCCCAAAGACGCCAGGCTCCATCCATCCAGGGCGCAGCACACGCCGCACAGCTGAGCGCGCCTGACACCGGCCCGCGCGGGCAGTGGCCTGCAGGCGCAGCTCACGCCAACCCCAGCCAGTGCAGCCGCATCCGCCACTGCCCGTGATGCGCCGCAGCCGCCACAGCCGCGATCCTCAGCACCCCAGACAGCAAAAAGCCCCCTCCGAGGAGGGGGCGGAAGGCTGATTGACCTTGACTCAAGTTCTAAGCAAGGTGAATCAGAACTGTGGCTGTTGCTCAGCCGATGACCGGGGCGGTCAGGGCCACAGGGGTGGCCTCAGCGGCCGCCAGGTCGAGCGGGAAGTTGTGAGCGTTGCGCTCGTGCATCACTTCCATGCCCAGACCAGCGCGGT
>CAYNGR010000011.1:0-34660 GCA_964396755.1 uncultured Cyanobium sp.
TGATCCTGCGCATCCAGCCCGATGAGGGCGCAGAGATCCGCTTTGAGGTCAAGGCCCCCGGCTCGGGCATGCGCAGCCGGCCGGTGGACATGGCTTTCTCCTACGACGACTCGTTCGGAGAGCCTTCCGACGAGGGCTATGTGCGCCTGCTGGCCGACGCCATGCTCGGCGATCCCACGCTCTACACCCGCAGCGACGAGGTGGAAGCCGCCTGGCGCCTCTACACCCCGCTGCTGGAGCTGATCGAGGAGGCTCCCTGGCAGCTGCCGGTCCATCCCTATGAGGCCCGCACCTGGGGACCCGCCGCCGCCGACAACCTGATGGCCGAGGACGGCCTCGTCTGGCGTCGCCCCTGAGTTCCGCCCCCTAAGCCGACGTTTTCCCAGCTCTCTCGCTCCGGTCCGCCATGCCTGCTCAGCTCACCCTTGCGGCCCCCCTGGACGTGCCTCCCGCGGAGGTCAGCCCTTACCTCGAACGCCTCTGGAGCCATGACCTCGAGGGGGCCACAGGTGCGGCCACCTTCACCCTGATCGTCTGGGAACCCTCCTGGCTGGAGCAGCATCTGGTCCGCCTCGGCCGCATCGATGGGCCGATCCGCGGTCTCGACCGCGATGACGCCCTGCAGGCGGCCCGCGAGGCGGTGCCGGAGTGCGGTCTGCCGTTCAGCACCGCGCCGATGGATCCGCGCCTCACCTGGCGGCTGGGCTCCCTGGACGGTCACCACAGCGCTGAAGATCTGCGTGGGCGCTTTGTGGAGAGCGCCATCAGCGCCCACATGCCGCGGCGCCTGATCACCCTGGCGCCCACCCTTGACGGCTCGCAGCCCCTGGAGACGATGGTGGCCGCCTACTGCCCGCTTCCCCAGGAGCAGGGGGCCAGCGAGGCCTGCGGCGACGTGATCGTGCTGCGCGGGGGCATGGGGGCGCTGCAACAGGGCCTGCCGCTGCTGCAGCCGCTGGTGGGCAGCGATCTGCCCTGCTGGGTGTGGTGGAACAGCAGCCTCGATGAGCCGGCCGACATGCTGGAGGCCCTCGCCCCGCCGCCCCGCCGCCTGGTGATCGACTCCTCGCTGGGGGAGCCGGCCCGCTGTCTGCAGGTGTTGGTGGATCGCATCGACAGGGGGCAGGCCGTCAACGACCTCAACTGGCTGCGGCTGCGCAGCTGGCGCGAATCGCTGGCGATGGTGTTCGACCCGCCCTCCCGCCGCGAGGCCCTCAGCCACGTGGTGCAGCTCGACATCGACGTGGAGGGGGATCATCCGGTCAAGGGACTGCTGCTGGCCGCCTGGCTCGCCGATCGGCTCGGCTGGCATCTGATCGACAGCCAGCCCCTCGAGGAGGGAGGCATCGCCGCGGAGTTCCAGCGCACGGATGGCGCCAGCGTGCGCTTCCGGCTGATGCCGGTGCCGATGGGCCATCCCAAGGCCCATCCGGGCGCCATCGTCGGCCTGCGGCTGATCTGCAGGCCACCCCAGGCGGCGGCGCTGTGCGTCATCCTCTGCTCTGAATCGGGTGGCTGCATGCGCCTGGAATCCGGCGGCATGGCCGCCATGCAGCTGTTGGAGGAGGTGGTTCCCCTGCCCGAGGAGAAGGAGGAGGTGGAGCTGGCCCGACTGCTGGGCGGGGGCCACGACACCACCAACCCGCTGTTGGCGGCGGCGGCGCCAGTGGCGCTGGATCTGCTGCCTCAGAGCGCTTCCAGCAGCGGCGGCTGATCCCTTGGCCTGTGTGATCGCCGCCCCCTGCAGCGGCAGCGGCAAGACCCTGCTCAGCCTCTGCCTGGCCGCCCTGGCGCGTCAGCGGGGCCTCAGCCTGCAGCCCTTCAAGGTCGGCCCTGACTACCTCGATCCCCAGCTGCTCTCCGAGGTGTCCGGCCACAGCTGCCGCAACCTCGACAGCCTGCTGTGCGGCGAGGAGTGGCTGCAGCGCTGCTTCCAGTGGCATGCAAGCCGTGCCGATCGGGTGCTGGTGGAGGGGGTGATGGGTCTGTTCGACGGCCGCGGTCCCGGCAGCGAGGGCAGCACCGCCGCGGTCGCCGCCCTGCTGGACCTGCCGGTGGTGCTGGTGGTGGAGGCCTCACGTCAGGCGGGTTCGCTGGCGGCGCTGGTGCGTGGCTTCCGCGATCACGGTCCGCCGCGGGTGGCGCTGGCGGGGGTGGTGCTCAACCGTGTCGGCAGTGAGCGACACCGTGCCCTGCTGGCCGAGGCCCTGGCGGCCATCGACGTGCCACTGCTGGGCGTGCTGCCCCACGACCCCTCGCTGGCCCTGCCCTCGCGCCATCTCGGCCTGCTTCCCCCGGGTGAGCTGCACGATCTGGTGGCTCGCCGTCAGCAGTGGGCGGACATTGCCGCCAGGCATCTGGACCTGGATCGCCTCTGGCCGCTGCTGGAGCCTGCCGACCCGCCCGCGGCCGGGACCCTCGATCCGATCCTCTGGACGCTGGATCGCGCCACGGACGCTGCTGCCGTGGACCCGCAGCCCTCAGGCCTCGACGGACCGCCACGCCGCTGTCTGGCGCAGCCCGGTGGGACGGCCAGCGCCGCCGCAGGGGGCTGGCCTGCGCTGGATCCGGATACCGCCGCGGGCGTTGCCGCAGTCGCCGAGCCGCTGCCCGTCGCGATCGCCAGCGACCGGGCCTTCCACTTCCGCTATCCGGAGGTCAGCGAGCTGTTGCGGGCGCTGGGACTCGATCCGCAACCCTGGAGCCCCCTGGCGGACGAACCGCTGCCGCCGGGTTGCCGTGCCGTGTTGCTGCCGGGGGGGTATCCGGAACTGCATGCCGAGCAGCTGGCCACCTGCCGGCGCAGCCTGGCTGATCTGGCCGCCGCCGCCGCCGCCGGCCTGCCGATCGTGGCTGAGTGTGGCGGTCTGTTGCTGCTGGGTCGCAGCCTGCATGACCCCGATGAGCGTCCCCATGCCATGGCGGGGCTGCTGCCGTTCTCGGCCCGTCGGGGTTCGCTCACCCTGGGCTACCGCCAGGCCGAGGTGTTGCGTGATGGTCTGCTGCTGCGTCAGGGCGAGCGTCTGGTCGGCCATGAGTTCCATCGCTGGCAGCTGCAGGCCGATGTGGCGCTGGCGGAGGCCACGACGATGGCAGCCTCGCCCGGGCTGTGGCAGCTTGAGGGTTGGGGTTGGCCGGGGAGACCGGAGGGATGGACGAACGCCACGCTGCACGCGACCTGGCTGCATCTCCACTGGGCTGGCTGCCCGGAGATCCCGCTGCGGCTGGCCGCCGCATCCGCCAGCGCCGTGCCGCTGCCGACGAGCGACGCTTCTTGCAGCCCCAGGAGCCCCGCCCCAGCCAGGGCATGGAGCGCTGGCGGCTGATCGTGCGCGGTCAGGTGCAGGGGGTGGGCTATCGCGCCAGCTGCCGCCGCCGCGCTGAGGAGCTGCGGCTCAGCGGTTGGGTGCGCAATCTCCCCGATGGATCGGTGGAGGTGGAGGCCGAGGGCCAGCCCCGCGATCTGGGCGAGCTGCAGCTGTGGTGCGAGCGGGGCCCTCAGGGAGCTCTGGTCAGTGGCGTCAGCAGCACCCGCATCGCGCCCACCGGGTCGGACTGGTTCGAGATCCGTCGCTGAGTTCGCTCGGGCCCAAAGGGCCGGATCAGCTCCGGTGGCGTCAGCACCACCGCGTCGATGGCCATGCACTGCTGTCTCATGGCGCTGCCTGAGAGATGGCCTCAACCTCTGCGGCAACCAGCCCGCTCCGGAGACGTGGCTTCGCTCCTGCCGGTCTGCAACGGTTGGCGGCCGGGCTGACTCCCTGGGGGCCCTGGCGGAGGTGCCCGTGGAGCTCAGAGCTGGGGGCGAAGCTCCGGCAGCTGCTGCGCCAGGCTGTAGGCCTGCTCGCGCACGGGATCCTGCAGCCCCAGCTGGCGGCGCCAATCCGCCAGGGGACGCTCCCAGCCCTCCTCCCAGCGCTGCACGCAGAAGGGAGCGCATTGCAGGCCGATGGCCCCGCCGCGGGCGATCGCCTCGCTCAGCATGGGGAAGCGTTCCGGCTGGAGGCGGAAGCTGGCGAAGCTGGCGGCCGTGTTGAGCACCACGAACGCCGGAAAGCCGATCTGCCCGGCCGTGATCGCCAACACGCCGGCTTCACCCGCCTCGACGGTGCCGAAGCCGCTGATGACATGGTGGATGTCATGGCTGGTGGCGATCCGCTGGATCAGCCAGCTCTCGTCGCTGTCGATCGGCCGGGAACGGGCGAAATCCGGGTCGTAGCCGAGCGTCTGCAGGGTGCGGCCGACGATGTGCCCCAGGCTTCCTTCCGGGAGCTGGGCCAGGGCCTCCAGATCGAGCACCAGCGGTGGCGGCGCCTGCCGCAGCAGCTCCGCCGCACCGGGCAGGTCGCGGAAGCGCTGCAGGCATCGGGCCATCTGTTCGCTGCCGGCGAAGTTGTCGACCAGATCGGCCACGCTGGCCAGATCCCCACCACTGCGGCCGATCTCGCCCAGCAGCCTGAGGGAACGGAGCGCCCTCAGGGCCTCCTGGAAGCGAGCCATGGGCTGGGGCGGCAGTGCCTCTCCAGTCTTGCTCCGCCCCGATCGACGGCAACCCGGTCCGACAATGGGGACAGCCGCATCCGGAATCCTGAATCTCGCCAGCCTCTCCGGGGAACTGTTTGGCTTCGCCCTGGCCATTTCCTTCAGTCCGCTGCATCTGGCCCTGCTGCTGCTGCTCCTGCTCGGTCCCGATCCGCTGCGTCGCGGTGGCTGGTTCGTGGCCGGCTGGCTGCTGGTGTCGCTGCTGGAGCTGACCTTGCTCCTGGCCCTTGGGCACGGCCTGCTGCTGACGATGGAGAAGGGCACTGACCATCGCACCGGCCTGGATCTGCTGGCAGCCGGTGCCCTGCTGGCGGTGGGCCTCAACGAACTGCTCAGCCGCGGCGAAGGGGAGGCCGTGCCCGGCTGGGCCACCAGGCTGGATGGTTTCTGCGCCATGCCGCTGCTGCCGCTGCTGGCCCTGAGCGCGCTGATCCAGGTTGTCAGCCCCGATGATGTCTTCCTCTACGCCAAAGCCGGCGGCAGCCTGTTGACGGCAGGTTTCGACCGCCCGCAGGAGCTGCTGGCCGTGCTGCTGTTCAGCCTGGCCACCGGACTGCTGTTGCTGGTGCCGCTGGCGGGCCTGCTGCTGCTGGGGCAGGAGCGGGTTCAGCCCTGGCTGGAGCGAGGCAAGGCCTGGCTCTATGCCCGAGCCGACAGCCTGGTCGGCGTCGTCAGCCTGGTGCTGGCGATCTACCTGGGCGCTCAGGGAATTGAAGGGCTGCGGTTGGCCTGAGGGGCTGTGGCTGCCGGCCCGCTCAGCTGAGCTCCGCGGCGACGGCTGCGCAGCCTGAGCGTCGCCGCGGCTGGCTGCAACGCCATCGGGCACAGGGTCCCGTCGGCGCCGATCAGCCGGGCTCGGCTCGACCCGGCGATCCCGTCTCGTTGTCGTCGCTGCTGTCTGAGGGCCGCGCGGGCTGTTCCGGCCCCGGATCTCCAGGGGTCGTGCTGCCGCTCAGCTCCTTCTCCAGGATGCGGCCGAGATATCTGGCATCGTGCAGTTGCTCATGGGAGGTGGCTCCCCAGCGGGGTTTCGGCAGCAGCGTTGAGACAGGCGCCTGCCGCTGCCAGGGCCGTAGGCGTTTCCGCTCGTGCCAGATGGCCGCGGCGATCAGCAGCGACGCCACCGCCAGCACGGTCAGAGCGGCTTCGACGGGGACGGCGCGCTGGACCTGTGGCGGCACTCCGCTGCCTGGCGGCTGATCCAGCCGCATCGAGGCGATGGCCGGCCCCTCGCCGAGCGCAAGGCCCTGGAGGGAGTCAGCCGTCAGCCTGCTCGCCCGTGCCGCGGTGACCACTCCATCCGTCGTCGTCGTTTCGTTGCGCATCAGTTCGAACGTGGCAGCCCTGGGGTTGAGCCATCCGGCCCGGACGTCCTGGGCAGCACTGGCGTGGTTGGCAGCGGCATCGGCCTTGGGCTCAGCAGGGACAGGGTGTGTTGCCAGGGTGGTGCGGGGCGGCTGTGGTGCTGCCGTCGGCGCCTTGGCTGTTGCTGTCGCCGCTGTCGGGCGTTGCCGGTCGGCTCAGGGGCCCGCTGCCGGCGTCGCGTCAGCGGCGTCGGCTGAGGCAGGGACGATCTGTCGCGGATGCCTGAGATGAGGGCGACAGAAACATAGCAATTCCCGCTATTGATCAGGGGCCGTTGTCTGCTTGGAGGATTGGCTTGATGCGGCCTTTGATCTTGATGAGCTTCCCCTGTCTGCTCAGGCTCGTACTGGTTTCCAGCGCCTGTCTTGCAGCGGAAGGATGAGCTCTGCTGCCTGCCTGCCGCAAAGCCTCCGATCAGCATCGGTTGTATGCAAATTACGCATCTGCATGCAAAGCATGCATTTTCATGCAAATCATGCACTTGTATGCAAATCATGCATCAGTTTGCAAATCATGCATCGTTTCGCTGCGCGCTTCGGGGCTTGGCTGTGTTCCGCCTCCTTCCTGTCTCGCTCTTCGTGTGTGGTCAATCCTGCTCTGATCGGCGTCGATTCCCGTTCTGCCTGCCGCAGCGGCAGGCTGCTGCTTCAACGACCCATCGGTCCCGCCTGCACGCCTGCCTCACCGTCCTGCAGCCATTGCCGCCACAGCGCAGCGTCGTCGGCGGCCTGGCGCTCCGAGGCAGCGGCCGCCATCAGCGACACGGCCTGGCTGGCACGGCTGACCGCCACATACACCAGCTGGCGGCGCAGCACCTCATCACGGGGCCAGAACACATCGCCATCGACGAACACCTCGGCGAAGGTGCTGCCCTGGCTGCGATGCACCGTCAGCACAGCTGCCGGGCCGAGCGAGGCGAAGGCGTCACGCACCAGGAAGAAGCGTCGCCACAGGGTCCTGCCACCCTGTTTGCCGGCGTCGCGGGCCCGTTGGCGCAGCCGCTCCAGCACGCTGTCCAGCTGGTTGCGCGCCTCGCTGCCCAGGGGCGGCAGCAGGCGCAGCTCCAGCTGTCCTTCACCGCTGTCGACGCGGGCGCAGAGCGTCTCGATCGCCGGCACCGCCTGATCCTCCAGATCGGCCGCCTGCACGCCGAAATCGATCAGATCGCAGCGCTCGGGACGCACGTCGATCACCTGCAGTTCGCGGTTGGCGCTGAGCACCATGTCCGGTTCCTCGGCCGCTTCGGCCCCCTGGCGGCAGGCCGGCGCTAGCACCGCGCCGCGGCTGATCAGCACCTCGCCGGGCAGCACCGGCAGCTGGTCGGCCATGGCGCCATGCAGGGCGCGGCGGGCGATGGGCACCAGCTGTTCCAGCGAACGGTTGGTGTAGCAGAGGATGCGGGTGCGATCGGGATCGCCGCTCTCGGCGCAGCGCCGCAGTGATTCCTGGGCGGCCTGCAGCCAGTCATGCCGCTCCAGCAGCGCCACGCGCCCCTCCGGCTGCTCGATCGTGCCGGCGGCCGGCGGTCGCCGACAGGGCAGCGCCTGCTCGCGGATGCCCTGAGCCAGCCGCAGCACCGGTCCCTGGTGGCGCACCACGTGGCTGAGATCGGCCCGGCAGGCCCGCCCCAGGCCGAACACCGGACTGTGAGGCTCCCCCACCGGCGGCAGCTGGGCCGGATCCCCCACGAACACCAGCCGGGTGCGGAACGGATGGGCGCAGCGCAGCGTGATCTCCAGCAGCCCGCTGTCGACCATCGAGGCCTCATCCACCAGCACCAGGCCGAGGTTCTCCAGCGAGGCCGCAGTCTGGGCGGTCTCCTCGCAGATCTCCCGGTCGCCCTGGCGCTTGAGTTTGAGCCGCAGCAGCCGGTGCAGGGTGGAGGGGTACCAGGTGGGCCGCAGTCCCGCCTGCTGCAGATGCTGACGCAGCACCCCCACGGCCTTGTGGGTGGGGGCCACCACCGTCCAGCACAGCGAGCGGGCCTCCACACGGCGCAGCAGCCGCGTGGACAGGAATGTCTTGCCGGTGCCGGCGTAGCCGCTCAGCACAAAGGGAACGCCGGCTTCCCCGGACTCCAGCCAGGCGGCGAAGCTGGCCTCGGCGGCCTGCTGATCCGGGGTGAGCGCGGGATCCGTCACGACACAGCGCAGCCAGCCGGAACCGCGGGCATCAGCCCAGCGGCGCCAGACCCCAGCGCTGGGCCAGCAGCAGCGGCGAGCCCACCAGCGCCAGGCCTGGCAGGGCCACGGCCGGCCCCATCAGAGAGCCCACCAGCACCTCAAGGCGGGTGTGCCCCAGGTTCTGCTTCAGCGGTTTGGCAGGGGTCTCGCCGCCCACCTGGCCGCCGGCATCGCTGACCAGGCCGTTGACGCGTTCGGCGGTCAGGCCGGCTGCCCGGCGCACCCCAGAGGCGTCGTAGAGCACCACGAAGCAAAGGGTGGCCGCCAGGGCGAACAGGCCATCGGCGAAGCCCAGCTGCCAGCCCAGGCCCGCGGCGGTGCCGGTCATCAGGGCCGAGTGGCTGGAGGGCATGCCGCCGGTCTCGATCAGCACCTTCGGGTTCCAGCGGCGATGCACGGCCAGTTCGATCACCAGCTTCGACAGCTGGGCGGCGCCACAGGCCGCCAGTCCCCACCACAGAACGGCGTTGTCGAGGATCGCCAGCAGCGGCCTGGCGTCGTGAAAGCCGCTCAGCTGGGCGGGGGGAAGGATCATCGGTCGCGGCTGGTGATGAAGTCGGCCAGAGCCAGCAGGGGTGCCGCTTTGCCGTCCGCACCGTAGGGCTCCAGGGCGGCCTTCGCTTCGGCCACCAGCGCCTCGGCGCGCCGCTTGGACTCCTCCAGACCCAGCAGCTTGGGATAGGTGGTCTTGTCGGCGGTCAGATCCTTGCCGGCGGTCTTGCCGAGCACTTCGCTGCTGGCGGTGACATCGAGGATGTCGTCGATGATCTGGAAGGCCAGGCCAATGCCGCGTGCATAGGTCCGCAGGGCGTCCAGCAGTCCGTCCTGGGCACCGGCGATCAGGGCGCCGCACAGCACACAGGCGCGCAGCAGGGCGCCGGTCTTGTGGAGGTGGATGTATTCGAGCGTCTCGAGATCCACCTGCTTGCCCTCGCATTCCAGGTCGACCACCTGGCCGCCCACCAGGCCGGGGGCCCCGGAAGCCAGGGACAGCTCGCCGACCACCGCCAGCAGCCGCTCGGCCGGCACGCCGGGGCTGCGCAGCGCCACCATCTCGAAGGCGCGGGTGAGCAGGGCGTCGCCGGCCAGGATCGCGTTGGCCTCGCCGTAGACCTTGTGATTGGTCGGACGGCCGCGGCGCAGGTCGTCGTTGTCCATCGCCGGCAGGTCGTCGTGGATCAGCGACATGGTGTGGATCATCTCCAGCGCGACCGCCGTGGGCATCGCCAGGCTGCTGTCGCCACCGGCCAGCTCACAGGCCGCCAGGCAGAGGATCGGGCGCAGCCGCTTGCCGCCAGCCAGCAGCGAGTAACGCATCGCCTCGCGCAGGCTTTCGGGGCGCTCCGGCGCCAGTGAGCCATCCAGGGCGGCTTCCACCCGGGCGCACGATTCGCGCAGATAGGTCTGGACGTCGAAGGCTGCCGGCTCCCCCTGGAAGGTGCTGTCCGTGCTCGTCACCGCCGCGGTCATGGGGGCTGGGCCTGGGGCCATCGCTGGCGGGATTCTCTCAGGCGGGCCGGCGATGCTGTCCCCTGTGCAGAAAGGTGACAGGGGCCTCCATCGAGTCCGCGGTCTTCGAGTCATGCGGCGAAGCGCGCAATCGTGATTTCAGAATGATTGAAAAATGGCTGCATCTTTCTGCTCGGAAGCCAACGCTATTCAGTTGATTCGTGTCCGGCGCTGTTTGCCCAGCACGCTTGGGAGACGATCTGCAATAGAAGCCGATGGCATTTCCTTTCCAGCCAGTGCCGGGATTGCTGGCGCCGCCGTGGTTGATCGGGGCCTCCCCCGTTCCGGGGGCTGATCCATCCCTGCAGTTTCTGCAGACGCAGATCGTGCCGATCGTGATCCATCTGATCGGCGCTCTCGCGATTCTGCTGGTGGGCTGGCTGGTGGCCGGGATCGCGGCTGTCTCGGCCCGTCGACTGCTGCGCCGCGCCCGGCTGGATCGCCTGCTGGCCGGCAGTCCCGAAGCGCCGGCGCAGAGCGCCTCGCCGGAGCGCTGGATCGCCACCGCGGTCTTCTGGGTGATCATGGTGCTGGCGGTGGTGGCCGCGCTCAATGTGCTGGATCTGGCCACCGTCTCAGAGCCGCTCAACCAGTTCCTCAATCAGATCTTCGCCTTCCTCCCCAGGCTGGGCGCTGCCGCCGTGCTGGCCGTCGTCGGCTTGCTGCTGGCGAACCTCAGCCGCGCCGCCGTGCGCCGCAGCAATCAACTGCTCCGGTTCGAGGAGCGCGTCATCGCCGCGGAGAGCGGCGGTTCCGGTCTGCTGTTGAGCGACACCCTGGCCAACCTCCTGTATTGGCTGGTGCTGCTCTTCTTCCTGCCCCTGGTGCTGAACGCCCTGAATCTGGGCAGTCAGCTGGCGCCGCTCGCCAACCTGCTCAACGACCTGCTTGCGGCCCTGCCGCGTCTGATCAAGGCGGCAGCCATCGGCGTGGTGGGCTGGCTCATCGCCCGCAGCGTCAGCCGCATCGTCACCCAGCTGGTGGCCGCAGGGGGTGGTGATCGTCTCGGAGAGGGCCTGGGTCTGCCTGCAGCCGGTGGACAGGGTCTCTCCAGGCTGCTGGGGACGATCACCTACGTGCTGCTGCTCATCCCTACGGCCACGGCAGCCCTGGAGGCTCTGGCGATCGCCGCCATCTCCGAGCCGGCCACCGCCATGCTCAACACGGTGCTGGGCAGCCTGCCCCGCATCGCCACCGCTGTGGCGATCGTGCTGGCATCCGTCCTGATCGGACGCTTCGTCGCGCAGCTGGTGCAGCAGATCCTGGAGGGTCTCGGATTCGACCGCCTGCCCAGCCTGCTGGGCTTCGAGGCGGCCAGCCGTGCCCTTGAGGCCCGCTCCGCTGGTGATTCAGCGCATGCCCCGGCGCAGCGCCATCCCTCCCGGCTCGCGGGCGTGGTCGGGATGGTCGGCATCATCCTGTTCGCCCTGGTGGCTGCCACCGATGTGCTCGGTCTCCCGGCGCTGACAACGGTGGTGACCAGGCTGCTGGCCCTCTCCGGCCAGATCGTGGCGGGTCTGGTGGTGTTTGCCGTCGGTCTCTATCTGGCCAACCTGGCCGCCGGCCTGGTGCGCAGCTCGGGCGGCCCTCAGGGCGGGCTTCTGGCTCAGATCGCACGCGTGGCGATCCTCTCGTTCAGCGGTGCCCTGGCCCTGCAGCAGATCGGCGTGGCCCCGAGCATCGTCAACCTCGCCTTCGGGCTGTTGCTCGGCTCGATAGCCGTGGCCGCCGCCCTGGCCTTCGGTCTGGGCGGCCGGGAGGCGGCCGCCGAGCAGTTGCGCAGCTGGATGGAGGAGCTGCGCCAGAAGCGTTAGGGCACCAGATCCCCCAGCCCATGGTCGACGCCATGGCGGCGGCACCAGGCCACCACGGTGTTCACCAGCAGCATCGCCACCGTCATCGGGCCGACGCCGCCGGGCACCGGCGAGATGGCACTGGCCAGGGGCTCCACCTGCTCGAAGATCACATCGCCGCACAGCCCTCCCTCCGGCCGCCGGTGGATGCCCACATCCACCACCACCGCACCGGGTTTGATGTGTTCGGCGCCGATCATGCGCGGGCGACCCGCCGCCACCACCAGCACGTCCGCCTGGCGGGTCAGCTCGGCCAGATCGCAGGTGCGCGAATGGGCCACGCTCACCGTGGCATCAGCGGCCTGCAGCATCAGCGCCATCGGCTGGCCCACCAGGATGCTGCGGCCCACCACCACGGCGCGCCTGCCGGAGAGATCCACCCCGGCGGCCTGCAACAGGGCCATCACTCCGGCGGGCGTGCAGCTGCGCGGCCCTGGTTCGCCCTTGAGCAGCCGCCCCAGGTTGAGGGTGTGCAGGCCATCGGCATCCTTCTGCGGATCAATCGCCATCAGCAGCGGCCCTTCGTCCAGCCCGGCGGGCAGGGGCAGCTGCAGCAGGATGCCGTCGACGGCCGGGTCGGCGTTGAGCCGCTCGATCGTCGCCTGCACCTCCGCTGCCGGGGTGCCGGCGCTGAGATGGGCGCCGAGGTTGCGGATGCCGACCCGGGCGCAGGCCTTCTCCTTGTTGGCCACGTAGACGCCGCTGGCGGGGTCGTCGCCCACCCGCAGCACCGCCAGGCCCGGTGGCCGGCCGACCTGGCCGAGGCCGGAGCCGATGGCATCGATCAGCCGTTGCTCAATCGCGGCGGCCAGGCTGCGACCGTCCAGAAGCAAAGCCATCGGCGCGGCGAACTCGACCCTCCAGCATGCCTGCGGGCGGGCAGGGCTAGCGTTCCGCTTCATGACCGGCACGGCAACCGAGGCGATGGCGCACGCGATGCGGCGACTGCGGTCTCTGTGGCGAGGCCTGTTGCGGCTGGAGCGCCCGCGCCAGGCGATCGTCTGCTGGCGACCCGCCGGCATGCTGGCGATGCTGCTGGTGTGTCTGCTGGTCTCTCTGCTGACCAGCTGGCCCTGGCTGGTGGAACCCAGCCTGCGGCCCGGGCTGCCGGCGCCATTCACGGTCTGGGCGCCGCGCGACGCCACCGTGATGGACAGCACGGCCCTCGAGCAGCGGCGCAGCCAGATGGTGCCCCGCACCACTGTGCAGGTGATCGACGAGCAGCAGAGCCGGCAGTTGCAGGATCAGCTGGAGCGCCTGCTCGATCAGGTGCGTCAGCAGCGCAGCAGTGATCAGGCCCTGCTGGACCCGCTCAATCTCACCGGCGCCGAGCGTCGCTGGCTGGCTCAGCTCGATCCGATCGCGCTGGTCTCCTGGGAGGAATCGGTGCGTCGCGCTCAGCTGCGCATGCTGCGGCAGGGGGTGGCGGGCACGCTCGCCGACGCTCCGCTGCTGGAGGCGGCCAGCCTGCAACTGGATGATCAGCCCGAGCAGGGGCAGCAGCTGGGCAGCCGTCTGGTGGCGCGCAGCCTGCAGGGCCGCAGCAATCTGCGCAGCGATCCCTTCCTCAGCCAGCGACGCATCGAGGACCTGCTGAGCCGCAACGGCCTGCCGACGATCACGGTGCGGCGTGGCGATCTGGTCATCCGGCAGGGCGAGGTGATCACCCCCCAGGCCTTCGACGTGCTCGATTTCTTCGGGCTGATCAACCGCAGGCCGAGGCCCCTGGCCTGGTTCGCCCACTTCAGTGAGGCCCTGGCCGCCACCGGCGTGATGCTGCTGGTGATGCGCCGCTGGCGCGCCAGTCTCGAACCCCGACAGGCCCTGCTGGCCCTGGGCACGCTGCTGGTCGTGCAGGCCTGCAAGCTGTGGCTCGGCCAGCTGGTCAGTCCTCTGGCCCTGCTGGTGCCGCCCACGTTGCTGCTGGCTCAGGGTCTGGGCACGGTCGCCGGACTGGCCTGGCTGGCGGTGGCGGCGCTGCTCTGGCCCTTCTCACTCAATGGTGTGCTGGCCTCGCGGCTGGTCGTGGCGGTGGCGGCGGCCGTGCTGGCGGCGGTGCTGGCGGGCCGGCAGCGCAACCGCGCTCAGCTGCTGCAGCTGGCGGTGCTGCTGCCCCTGGGGGCCCTGCTGGCCCAGGCTGCGGTGCTGCAGTCCGTCTCGCTGCTGGGTCTGGCCGGCGCTGAGGAGGGCCAGCTGCCGCGCAATGCCGAGCTGATGAACGAGGCCCTGCTGGTGGCGAGCCTGCTGCTGGCGGGTCTGATCCTGGCGCCGCTGGTGGAGAGTTTCTTCGGTCTGCTCACCCGCGCCCGGCTGATGGAGCTGGCCGATCTCGAGCGGCCGCTGCTGCGGCGTCTGTCCAAGGAGGCCCCTGGCACCTTCGAGCACACCCTGATGATCTGCGGCCTGGCCGAGGAGGGCGCGCGCGCCATCCATGCCGATGTCGATCTGATCCGCACCGGCGCGCTCTACCACGACGTCGGCAAGATGCATGGCCCCCAGTGGTTCATCGAGAACCAGGACGAGCACAGCGGCAACCCCCACGACCAGCTCGACGACCCGTTCGCCAGCGCCGCCATCCTGCAGGCCCATGTCGATGAAGGACTGAAGCTGGCCCGCCGCTACCGCCTGCCGCGGCCCCTGGCGGATTTCATCCCCGAGCACCAGGGCACCCTTCGGATGGGCTATTTCCTGCATCGCGCCCGCGAGCGCGACCCGGACGTCGCCGAGGAGCTGTTCCGCTACCGGGGCCCCACCCCTCGCAGCCGCGAAACCGCCATCCTGATGCTGGCCGATGGCTGCGAGGCCGCCCTGCGCTCCCTGCCGCCGGACACCACCGAGGATCAGGCCCGCCGGATGGTGCGGCGCATCGTCGAGGCCAGGCAGGCGGATGGCCAGCTGGCCGGCAGCGGCATCAGCCGCGCCGAGCTGGAGCTGGTGATCCGCTCCTTCGTGCGCGTCTGGAAACGCATGCGCCATCGCCGCATCCCCTATCCGATTCCCGCCCGCAAGGCCTTCAGTGCCTGAGCCGATGACCTCCACCAGCCCCAGCCCCAGCACCGTCAGCAGCCCGTCCACGACTCACGACCTCTGGCGGCAGGCCTGGTACCCGGTGGCCTATCTGCGCGACCTCGATCGCCGACGCCCAACGGCCTTCACCCTGCTCGGGGAGGACCTGGTGCTCTGGTTCGATCGCCAGGAGCAACGCTGGCGCGCCTTCGCCGATGTCTGCCCGCACCGGCTGGTGCCGCTCTCCGACGGGCGCCTCAACAGCCGTGGCGAGCTGGAGTGTCCGTATCACGGCTGGAGTTTCGATGGCGAGGGTCGCTGCACAGCGATTCCTCAGGCCAGTGAGGGCCAGAGTTTCGGCGCACGCAGCCGCTGCCGTGGTTATGCCACTGCCACCGGCCAGGGGCTTTTGTTCGTGTTCAGCGGCGATCCTGAGGCGGTCGAGGCGGCGGCTCTGCCGCTGGTGCCCTGTCTGGAGCAGGACGAGCGGGGCGGCTGGAGCGACGGCTGGTTCGTGCAGGACACCTTCCGCGACCTGCCGATGGATGCCCTGACCCTGCTCGAGAACGTGCTGGATGTCAGCCATGTGCCCTTCACCCACCACGCCACGGTGGGACGCCGCGAGAACGCCGGCCCCGTGGCGCTCGAGTTGACCGACTTCGGGCCGCAGGGCTTCACGGGCCTCTGGGCCGAAGGGCCGCGCCTCGGGAAGCTGGGCAGCCAGCACACCACCTACGCCGCTCCAGGCCTGATGTGGCACGACCTGAGTGCCAAGGGCTTCGCGCGCATCCTCACGGTCGTCTACGCCACGCCGATCCGCCGAGGCGAATGCCGCCTGTTCGCCCGCTTCCCGTTCCAGTTCCGCTCGCCCTGGCCGGCGCGGCTGCTGGCGCTGCGCCCCCGCTGGCTGCAGCACATCGCCAATCACACCGTGCTTGAGGACGACCAGCTGTTCCTGCACTGGCAGGAGCGGGTGCTGGAGCGTCGCGGCGGCAGCCCTGAGCTGAGCCGCAGCTGCCACCTGCCCACCGGCTCCGATCTGTATGTGCGCAGCCTGCACGACTGGGTCAACCGCCACGGCGGTGAGCCGTTCCCCGGAGAGTCGCTGCCAGCGCGGCTGGGATTGGAGGCGCTGATGGAGCGTGAGCAGGCTCACACCCGCCACTGCCGCAGCTGCTCAGGCGCGATGGTGCGCCTGCGGCAGCTGCGCCGGGGTTGCGAGCTGCTGGTCGTGGCCGCCCTGGCCGTGCTCGCCTGGCAGGGGCCTGGCCCTGTGGCGGTGGCGGCGTTGCTGGTGGCGGCGGCCGCCCTGGCGCTGCGGGCGCAGCTGCTGGTCTGGCTGGAGGGGTTGCGCCGGGGCAGTGGCCACCCGCCGCGCAACAGGATCACGACGCAGCGCTAGCGCCGAGCGCCGCCGCCCCGCCGCTCCGGCGCGCCGGACTGGGCCGCAGCCGTTCTGGAGGGGCGTCATCCGCACGCTGCCGCTGGGGGCGGCGTCGGCTGAACAGCCCACTCAGCAGCCTTAGCCCCAAGGCATCACCTGGCAGGGGCGACGGGGTGCATCACGTGTGGGCCGAGGTGGTGATCGGCGGCGAGCCGACGTCTCGACATCCAGGCCGCGGCGTTGAGGTCCGCTAAGCCAGCTCACCAGCCCTGCCACAGGCGGGTGCCCGGGCTGGCCCGCCGCGAGGCGAGCGTGCGCTGCAGCACCACCAGGGCCGGCAGCAGGGTGATGGCGTTGGCGGCGATCAGCGGGCCGTCACGGGTGATCAGGCCGTACACACCCCACAGGGCGATGCCCAGCGTCAGCAGCACGTACATCGGCAGGGAGATGCCGCGGGTGTCGCCGCTGCGCACCGTCTTGATCGCCTGGGGGAAGAAGCTCAGGGTGGTGAACGTGGCGGCGGCGTAGCCCACCAGGGTGACCGGCAGGGGCTGGGCCATGGCGGCGGGCTTGGCTTGGTGCCCTCACTCTGGTCGGCCTGCCCGGGGCCTGCTGCAGCCAGAGGGGTCTGTGCTGGCGAGGATGGAGCGAGACGTTCCGGTCCGATGGCACTCAGCTTCGCCCAGCTGCAGGCCCAGCTGAAGCCCGAGTGGGGGCGCGAGCACGACGGCAACGGCGCCGACTTCGACCTGCTGATGCTCCCCTCGCTCAGCGTCGATCCGGCTCAGATCGCCCTGATCACCGGCGCCCACAACTACGAGGAGCGGCAGCTGTTCTCGCTGATCCGCCTGCGCGATCCAGGGGTGCGCATCGTCTACGTCACCAGCAAGCTGCTGCCCGATCTGGTGGTGGATGCCGTGCTGGAGCTGCTGCCAGGGGTGCCCACCACCCATGCCCGCCGCCGCCTGCATCTGTTCGATGCCGATGACGCTTCGCCGCGGCCACTGACCGCCAAGCTGCTGGAGCGACCTGCCCTGCTGGCCCGCATCAAGGAACTGCTGCGGCCCGGGCGCAGCTTCATCGCCTGCTACGTGGTCACCGAGCTGGAGAAGCGGCTGTCGGAGGTGCTGCAGGTGCCCCTGCTGGGCACCGATCCGGCCCTCTCCTGGTGGGGCAGCAAGGCCGGCAGCCGCGCCCTGTTCGCCCGCTGCGGCGTGCCACACCCGCCAGGCAGCGAGCTGGTCCACAACCTTGATGACCTGGCCGAGGTGACGGCGCAGCTGTGGGAAGCGCAGCCCCAGCTCGAGCGCTGTGTGGTGAAGCTGAACGAGGGCATCAGCGGTGAGGGCAACGCGCCGCTGGATCTGGCGCCACTGCAGCTGGCGGGCCTCAGCGCGGCCGAGCGGCGCCGCATCCTGCGCGGCGCCCTGGAGACCATCCCGATGCCGCCGCCCCAGTGGCGGGAGCTGGTGACCCAGCAGGGGGCCCTGGTGGAGGCCTGGCTGGCCGGTGGCGAGGCCCTCTCCTCGCCGAGCGTGCAGGGCACGATTCATCCAGGCGGCGCGGTGGAGGTGCTTTCCACCCATGAGCAGATCCTGGGTGGTGCCAGCGGCCAGACCTACCTCGGCTGCCGCTTCCCCGCTGATGAGCCCTACCGGCGCGAGCTGATGCGCCATGGCCGTGCCGTGGGTGAGGCGCTGGCGGCCGAAGGGGCCCTGGAGCGCTACGCGGTCGACTTCATCGTCCGTCGTTTCGGTGACCGCTGGGATGTGCAGGCGATCGAGGTGAACCTGCGCCAGGGCGGCACCACCCATCCCTACATGGCCCTGCGCGCGATCACCACCGGCCATCTCGATCCGGACAGCGGACTGTTTCTCTCGCCCACCGGCCAGCCGCTGCACTACGTGGCCAGCGACAACATCGTCGATCCGCTCCTGCGCGGTCTGCTGCCGATCGATCTGGTCGACATCGTCGCCGAGGCCGGCCTCCACTACGACCCGGCTCGCCTGCGCGGCAGCGTCTTCCACCTGCTGGGCTGCCTGTCGGAGTTCGGCAAGCTGGGCATGACCTCCCTGGGCAGCAGCGCGGCCGTGGCCCAGACCGTGTTCGATGAGACGCGCCAGGCCCTGCTTGAAGCCGGTGCGGCCCGCTCGCTGACGCAGGCCTGAGGGCTGCGCCGTTTGTGAGCGGTGGTGCCGCGAGCGCGGGCTGCACCCCTGGCCGGGGTAGGGCAAGCGGCCAGTGATCGTGCCCAGTCGCGGGCTGGTCCAACGGGCGGCGCGCTGGATGCGCCCTTGATCCCTAGGGAGCGCGACTGATGGCCAGCGGCAGGGCGGACGGGCAGGATCAGAACGCCAATGCCACCGATGTCATGGTCGCCCCGCCACCGGAGGCCCGCAGCGCGTCATCACGACGCCCCTCCAGCCCCATGGCGGTGGCCACCCCCTGGCTGTGGCTGCCGGTGGCTCTGTCCAGCATGCTGCTGGTGCTGTTCGTGGTGATCGTCAACCGGCAGCAGGCCCAGGCCGAACGCATCGGGTCGCTGCTGGGCCGGGTGCGCACCCTGGAGCAGAGCCGCGCCGTCGAGCGCACCGCGGTGCTGGAGCAGCAGCTGCGCTCGATGCTGACGCGTCTGCAGGACCAGGAGAAGCTGAGCCGTCAGCAGGAGCAGCTGGTCCAGAAACTGCAAACCCTGCAGCAAGAGCTTCAGCAGCTACGCAGCAGTGTCAATCGGCTCAGTGCGCTGGAACCCCCTCCGCCCACGGAACTGCCGACCCGACCGGAGCGCCGCCAGGCCTCCGAGGCGCCATCGAGTCCCTGAAAGCTCCCCGGCTGTGCAGGCTCATTCGCTCAGGAGTCAGCCGCGCCTGGTCCAGTCCTGCTGCGTGCCTTGGCTGTCGGAATGTTGTGAATCGCAAAGCAGCACCTGCCAGTCGGAGAAGGATTGAGGCTCGGTGATCGCACAGAGGGTTTCCCAGCCGTCCGCGGGGGCGGTGATTGACGGCCGGCGTCTGATCACCGCGCCGAGACGATGGCCGCCAAGCCAGGAGCGGTCAGCCTGGTTCAAAATCTGTTGCTGCGCTTCCGGTCTGTACCAATCCGGCACCGCCATGGAGCGGCGCTGACTGTGATATGCGAAGGCGGAGCTCCAATCGTTATCGAGAACAAGAATCACATCCTCTGGGCTGGTGTTTGCTTGGATCAGGCGCCCGATTCTGAGCTTGTCGCTCTCCGTTGGCAGGGCATCGCTGAAGTAGTGGCTGTCCTGCCAGAAGTCCGTCAGGCTGCCAGCTACGACCAGACCCGTGCAGCCGATCGCCATCAGTCGAAGCCAAATGCGCCGCCTGGCTTCCAGCAGGAACGAAGCGGACGCGGCCAGGGCCATCAGCCAGTAGATCTGATTGGCAGTCTGATAGTAATTGTGGACGATGTGGAGATTGCTGAAGATCAGCAGCGGCCCAAACGCCATCCATAGGCAGACCGCAAGAAACAGTCTCTTTTCAAGCTGTGGATGGGCGACCACAACGCCTCCGGTAAGCAGCAAAACACCTGGGATGGCTCCCAGTGGTGTCAGCATGCGTTCGATCAGCACACCCTTCCAGAGCTCAGCACTGAGCCGTTGCTGCGGTGTGCCGAAGTTCCAGTCGTTCAGAGCCTGTGAGGTCATCGCCTGGCCGATCGGATTGAGCAGCTTGAGGCTGTCGGCGTGGTGCGTCCAGGCCCGCATGACCGCAACGGCCGCGATCAGGAAGCCGCCGATGACGAGCAGCCTTGGGAGATTGATGTTGCGGCGCTGGCCCGGGCTGATGACGGCCTGTGCGAGATGAATGAGGCCATCGAGGGCCATCAGCAGCAGGGCCGGGAGTGCTGTGGTGGCCTTGATCAGCAGGGCCAGACTGCTGCTGACCAGTACCAGCAATGCCAGCCACCAGAAGCGGCGGCTGCCTACAATTCGCTGCCTGAATAAGTCTCTAATCCGGCCATAGATGGACAGACTTGAGAGAGTGAAGAACAGGGCGGTGCTTTCAATCGTAAAGCTGCGGTTCCAGTACAGATAAATGCTGGATGTGAATAGAAGAATGACGAACAGCTTTTGCCCGTTGACTGAGATCCCGAACTGGCGCAGGATGTCGATCGCCGGCACCAGGCAGGCGATACCAAAGCAGAGGCTGATCAGTCGACCGCAGCTGCTCAGTGAGAGTGGTAACAGCCTGGAGGCGAGCCTGACGAGCCATTGATAGAGTGGAAACTCAAAGGGAATCGACCAGGGGTTTCCGACGACGGGGGTTTCGTACGCGATGAATCCCTGCAGCCCGCTGCCCATGAACAAGGCAGAGAGTGCAGTCTGCGTCTGGCGAAATTCATGTTGATCGATCAGGGGTTGTCGCAATGTTGCGAGCCAGAACAGCAGCGCAAGGCCAGCTGCCAGAGCCATGATGCGGCTCAGCAGCTTTTGCCAGGCTTGCATAGGCCGACGCGATAGGCATGTCTCAGAAGGCATAGCGCTACCTGTCTACTTGCCAATCTAGGGCACAATTTTGAGTTGACCAGTCTATGTGTATTTCTGGCTTGCTGGCTTGTCGATTGGGATTTGGCTGCTCATCTGCGGCGGTTGTGCTGTGAAAAGATGCTGTCCGCTGTCAAGCGCTCTCATGCATCGGTGGGGATTCCCAGCGACTTGACTTTGGCATGACCGACCCCAGGCGGGCGTTGCAAGGTGGGGGGATCACTCCTGGATCGTCCCTCCATGGTGTGAAACTCCGCGTCGCCTCGCGGCCCTTGCCATGATCGGCTTTGGTCAGATGTCTTGTGGCCGGGCCGGCGGATTATCGATTTCCGAAATGCACCACCACTGTGGTGTTCCTATGGACGAAAACCGAGCCTGGATCAGGCCAGGCAGGAATCTGTTCGGCCTGGATGCGCTTGGCAATCTCCTGCCTGAGGGATTCATCGCGGTTGATCACAATCCCGTCCACCCCATAAAGATCAAACAAGGCTGCCTGGCGATAGATGTTGCCACCGTCCCAGTCAAGTGGTGATGATCCGAGTGTATCGAAGCGGGCAAATTTTCGTGATGCAGGTGCGTAGCGGCCGATGAATGTGACCTCAAATGGTGATTTAAGTTGATTCTCGATTGCGACAGCGTCTAATCTTGCGGTCACGCGGCTGATCGTAATCTGTTCCGCCTGATTGGCTAGGAACTGGCTGAAGTACATTTCGTTTCCGGTGAACACGAAGCTTCCGATGATCAGCGCCGCCACGCCCGTCAGGATTGCGACGAGACGTCGGTTTGCGTGTGTGGTTAGAGCGGCAAAGACATAGCCGTACAAGATTCCAATGCCGACGGCGGAGCGTGGATTGAGCGGCATCGCCTGAACGAGCAGCAGCCAGAAGGGCAGCACGAGAACGCTGGCAAGGAATGCTGACGCCACGAGTAGCCTTGACCGCCAGCTCGCTCCGGCGGCCATGCACAGGCGCACAAAAACACCCGCTATACCGGCCATCAGCAGCACAGAAGCAAGCCCGGGTGCGTCTCCGGATCGGCCGGAGAAAAGGGCTACTGCGTTCTCGGCGATCTGTTGCAGTCGCTGTGGGTCTGTCAGCGCGAAACTGGTCTGCACCTCATAGCCGCCAGACCACGATGTGTGGGGGATGATCGCCTGGGACAGTTTGACGCTGAGCAAGTAAACCAGGCTGCCCAGTACCGCCGTGATCAGGGTGCGCAGGATGATTGGGCCCAGCTCCCTTTTGAGGTATTGGTTGCGGTCGCTGGCAGTGAGATATCGCATTCCAACGATCGAGGCCCAAGCGGTGGCGAAGCTCGTGGCGACTCCCTGGTAGCAGGCAAAGGCAAGCGAAAAGGCGATGATCGATAGCGCCATTGGGCCGACTCTGGGGGCTGTGAACAGCGGGATGAGACAGGCCGAGATCAGCAGAAATCCGAGTGGATAGGCAACTTGCACGACGTCGAACGTCATCATGCTGGCAAAATAAGGAAAGCTGCCGATCAGCGCGGCACTTATGTATCCGACTCTGGGTCTTAATGGCCCCCAGAGGCTGATGACAATCGCGATCGAAAATGCATAGATAGCGCATCCGAGGGCCATTGGTGCGAAGGAGATGCCCAGCTGTCCAGGCAGCATGTCGGTAATCAGCTGCTGGGCCCAGAGACCGCGGCCGGTACCGTCAAACACCGGCGTCAAGGCATTCAATTCATCATCGATTCCGAGAGTGCCGATGAACAGCCCACTTGCCATCAGCAGTCCTGAGCCGGCTAGGGCAGAGAGGAACAGGCCGCGTAGCTGGCTCCAGTTCTGCTGTGGAACAAGCATCTTGGGTTGGCTTGACATCTTGGCAGTCTATCAGTGGCCTTGTGATTCGCCTGCAGATCTCTGCTGGTTAAATCACTCTTTTGGTCACAGCTATTCATGTTCCGAGGCGATCCTTGCGGCGTCGGCAGTGTTGCGGCAATGGGCATGTGTTGATGCCGCTGGAGCGTTCGGCTGCATCGCGTCATCGTTCGGGCTCTGGGCCAGCCGGTTGGCCCAGAGCCCCGCCTGTCTTTCGTGCAGACGCGCCCAGTCGGCGTTACCACCCATGCTCCTGCCGGCCGGGCTCAGGCGGTGCCGGATGGATAGCCTGTCCCGGCTGACGCCGTCACGCGGGCAGCCGGAGGCGATCGAATAGACAGGAGCCCATGACGGCCCCGGGATCTAGGGTGCGCTGCAGCGATCCCCATTCCTGGAAGCGGGGATAGCTGCGTTGAAACATCTGCGCAGACTGCCGCGAGTCCTTGGCCAGATAGAGCCGTCCACCCGCTGCTGCCACCAGCTCATCCAGCTCATCCAGCACCTCCAGCAGTCCCGGAATCGCTGCCGGCACATCTGCGGCCAGCGTCCAGCCCGACATCGGGAAGGACAGCGGTGCCGGATTGCTGGCGCCGAAGCGCTTGAGCACCGTCAGAAAGCTCGGAGCTCCAACCTGGCGCAGGGCCGCCAGGGTGCGCGGCACCAGCTCGGCCGCCTCATCCGGCACGGCGAACTGGTACTGGAGGAATCCGGCAGGGCCATAGATGCGGTTCCAGTCCTGCACCCCATCCAGTGGATGAAAAAATGGCGCGATCGCCTGAAGCTCCCCTTCGCGCTGCTTGGGGGCCTTTCGATACCAGGCTTCGTTGAAGGCGCGCACGGTCAGGCGGTTGAGCAGGCCGCCCGGCAGAAAGGGCGGTGCCGATGCCAGCGCCTTCGGGTCGTAGTGAAGGGCCTCGGCCCGCTGCGCCTCGGGCAGTTGCTCGATGGAGGCATGGTCGCCGCAGGTGAGAACTCCGCGCCCGCGCGGATCGAGGCTGTCGACCCAGGCGACGCTGTAGCGGTAGCGGCTGTCAGCCGCAATCATCGCGGCCATCAGGCTGTCCAGATCGCGGTGGCGGCTGGTGTCGACGCTGATCAGCGAACTGCTGATCGGGATCAGCGAGAAGCTGGCCTCGAGGATCACGCCGGTGAGGCCCATGCCGGCGACGGTGGCCCAGAAGAAGGGCGCCGTGTCATCCCGAGGGCTGAGCTCCCGCAGGGTTCCGCCGCCATCCAGCAGCAGCAGGCGCTGCACGTGGTTGCCGAAGCTGCCGTCGACGTGGTGGTTCTTGCCGTGCACGTCGGTCGCAATCGCGCCTCCCACCGTGACGTTGCGGGTGCCTGGTGTCACCGGCAGGAAGAAGCCCGCCGGCACGATCACTCGCAGGATCTCGTCGAGGCTGACCCCCGCTCCGGCTGTGACGACGCCTCGGCTGCGATCCAGGTCGATCCGGTCGAAGGCGGTCAGCTCGATCACGGTGCCGTCCCGCAGTTGGGCCGCGTCGCCGTACGAGCGCCCCAGTCCGCGGGCGATCAGGGAGCGGGGGCCGCTGGCACCCATCAACGCCTGCAGCTGCTCGATCCCGCTTGGACGCACCACCTGCGCCGTTGCCGGATTGGTGCGTCCCCAGCCGCTGAGGCTGCGGGTTTCGGCGCTCAGGCCAGCGGGCAGAGGAGGCGTCACAGCTTGCAGGCGATCGGGGCGGGCAGCAGGCGGACCAACCGCATCAGCGGCGACCACCACCAGGGCAGGTACTCGATTCCGCGGCGATCCGGCCGGCGCAGCAGCTGGCGCGCCACTGAGGCCGGGCTGGCGCAGAGAATCGGCGGAGCCTTGCCGACCGTCATCGGCGTGGCCATGAATCCGGCCTTGATGATGCGCACCGCGAACGGCTTGCCGTGGCAGCGAAGCAGCAATCCCTCACACAGGGCCGTCAGCGCTGCCTTTGCAGCCCCGTAGTGATAGTTGGAGGGACGTCCCCGATCCGCCGCCACTGAGCTGAACACCCACAGACGGCCCCGTCGTGCCAGTCGTTCGGGTGTGGCGATCGCCGTCAGCCAGGGGATCAGTCCCGTGACATTGGCAGCCATGATCCTCAGGGCCTCGCTGGCATCGCCACGGGCCAGCTCGGCATCCCCCAGGGAACCGGCCGTGATCAGGTAGAGGTCAAAGTCGCCCACCTCCGGCCGGCGCTGGGCATCCAGGGCTGCGTCAGAGAGCAGATCGGTCTGCTCGACGCTCACGGCGGCGGCGAAACTCTGTTCCAGCTCAGCGGCAAGCCTGAGATTCCCCGCTTCATTGCGCGCCACCAGGTGGAAGCGGCGGCAGCCACGCCGGGCCAGCTCCCGACACAGGGCCTGGGCCACCTCGCTGGTGCTGCCCAGCACGAAGGCGCTGCGCACGCTGTTCGACTCTGCTGACGTCATGCTTGGCAGTCTTGCCTGGGTTGAACGGGCCCTGGGATCGGGAGGACAGCGGCGACAGCGGCCAACGCCACAACGGACCAGGGGGTGATCAAGCGTCGTACCACGGCGATCGGCAGGGCGACGGACGCTGGGATGCCCTGCTGACCCAGCAGCAGCACCGTCGTCGCCTCATTGACGCCCAGGCCTGCCGGCAGCGATGAGGCCATGCCGGCGCTTCCCGCCAGCAGCGTGATGCTGATCGCGGTGCCGGCGGGGATGGCTGACGGTGCCAGCAGCTGCACCAGCAGCCAGAGCAGCAGTCCCTCGCAGCCCCAGAAGCCCAGGCTGACCAGCAGCGCCGGAGCACAGGCCTTCAGCAGAGCGCCCTGGGGGAGATGCCGGCGCCACTGCTGCCAGCGACGGCGCAGCGGCAGCCACAGCAAACCCAGCAGCAGGACCGTGATCAGAGCCAGCGTGATCAGCCAGGGCCGCGACCCCACCAGGGGCAGATCCCCCGGCAGCAGCAGCGCCAGCCACAGGATCACCGCAGCGACGTCGCACAGCCGCTCGGCCGCGAAGGCATGCAGCAGCGGCAGTCGCGGATAGCCGAGCTGCTGATGCAGATCCGCGACCCGGGCCAGCTCCCCCAGCTTGGCCGGTGTCGCCGTCAGCGCGAAGCCGCGGAACCAACCGGTTGCGTCGGCCCAGGTCCAGCCGCCCACCCGGCAGGATCCCAGCAGCAGACGCCAGCGCAGATAGCGACCCAGATAGCTCAGCGTCAGCAGGCCATACAGCGCCGGCAACCAGTGCGCCAGCCGCCGGCAGGCCTGCAGCAGCTGGCTGCGGGCGGAGGGCTCCAGCCCTGACAGGCCGATTGCGGCCAGCAGCAGCAGGGCGATGGCCGCGGCCGCCAGCAGCCAGCGCCAGGGGGCCGACTCGCGATAAGCCACGGGTTTGGCGCTGAAGCTGCGCCAGTGAGGGCGGCCACTGGCTTGCAGCAGCTCGCGATCGCCGCGGCTGTCGCCGTAGGCCTCCAGCTGTGGCGGCGGAGGCAGGACGCCCAGGTGCCGCTCGAGACGCCGCAGTTTTTCAGGGCCCTTGCAATTCGCCGTGGTGAGCCGCAACGGCTGGGTTGGGCTCACCAGCAGCGGATCGGTGCAGCCCGTGGCCAGCAGCTCCACCCCGAGATGCTGGGCCAGGGGGGCGATCAGGGGCTCGGGCGAGGCCGACACGATCAGGCAGCGGTGTCCCTGTTGCTGATGCCAGCGCAGGCGCCCCAGGGCTTCCGGGCGCAGCTGGCGGACGAGAGCCTGCTCCAGCTCTGCCATCACGGCCTGACGACGCGCCGCAGGCGTGGCCTGCAGAACCCGATCCAGCAGAGCCTGCTTGAGCGACGCGGTGCTGCGGCGGCCCAGCTTCCAGGCCATCAGCTCCGGCGCCAGCAGCAGCAGATCAGCGGCCAGGCCCAGCGGGCCCCTGCAGGACAGCAGCAGATGCCGGGTGGCATCGCCCCGGATCAGGGTGCCGTCGCAGTCGAAGGCGGCGCAGGTCTCGCTCATCGGGCCGGATCGCGGAAGCTGATGTGCTTGTGGCCCAGATAGCTGGTGAACACCGGCACGATCACACCGCAGCCGTGGGCGATCAGGTCCACCAGTGCCGTCACGCCGATGATCGGCAGCAGCAGCTGGCGCAGACCGATGCTGACCAGCCAGGTCTGCAGGACAGCGACAAGATTGACCAGGGCGAAGGCGGCGAAGGACCGCCGCAGGCTCTGGCGGCTGGCCGGGAAGACGAAGCGGCGCGTCAGCAGATAGGCCGTGACCATGCCGACGCCATAGGCCGCCAGCACGGCCAGCTCGAAGCGCAGCAGCTGGGAGAATCCGATGCGGCTGACGATGTTGACCAGTGCGGCGACACCGCCGCTGAGCACGAACAGCAGAAACTGGCGACCGGACCGCGCCGGCCTGGCTGCTGTCAGGCCACTCATCGGGCCAACCCCGCGGCCTGCCGTGCCAGAGCCCTGCCGAAGTCGATGCTTTCGCTGATGCCCCGGTCCTCCGGGTAGTACGCCGTCGTGTCCGCGCTGAACACGCCGGGGAACGGCTGCAAGGGCGGCAGGCTGCTGCGGAAGTTGACGCCGCAGACCGGCTGGGCGAAGCGGTAGCGGCTGCAGTGGCTGGCGACCAGGTCGTCATCGTTCAGCCCGGGATTGATCGCCTGCAGGCAGTGCCAGGCATCGGCGATGAACGCCGCATCCGGCCGCTGGTAATCGGGGTGATCAGCTGGGATGTAGAAGGGCACGTAGCTGATGTGGCCCTGCAGCGGCCGCAGGTTGCTCATCTCGATCGCACCGGGGATGGCGAAGCGGGCGTCGTTGACGTTGGTCCAGAAATTGCCGCTCACCGGCCGTCGGGTCTGCAGCACGACGCAGGCGCAGGCCACGGAGGTCAGGGCGGCATAACGCTCCACCAGGCTCTCTTCCACTCCCCCGGCGCGCAGGATCGGGGCCATCAGCGGCAGCGGGATGGTGCTGATCACGATGTCGAAGCGCTGGTCTCCGGCCGGGGTGGTGAGCACGGCACCTCCGCCGGCCAGGGGCCTGAGCGCCCGCACCGGGCTGTTCAGCTCGATGCGGGCGCCGCCCTGGTGCAGCGCTGTCGCCAACGCGTCGATCAGCTGCTGGGAGCCGCCCTGCAGAAAGCCCAGTGTCTCCCTGAGCTGCCGGCGAGACTGCCCCAGGCGGCGGATGCGGCTCCAGATCCAGGCGGCGGAGATGCGATCGCTGAACTGGAAGAACTTGTAGGCGAACAGCTTGTGCCACAGCACCTGATAGCCCCGCTCCCCCAGCCAGTCCCGCAGCCACTCGGTGGCAGTGAGCCTGTCGAGCCGGCTCCAGTCCCGGATCGTCAGGCAGCGGGCCGCATGCAGCAGGTAGCGCAGCCGCGTCAGCCAGGGCAGGCGCCGGAATCCCAGCACCGAGCCGACCGAACCCCAGGGGTAGAGCCGACCATCGAAGTAGAAGCCCATCCGCGTGGTGCGCCACTGCAGTTGATCGGCCAGCCCGAGCTCCTCCAGCACCTGGAAGAAGGCGGTGTCGCTCAGGCAGTGAAAGTGGTAGTAACGCTCCAGCTGCATGCCGGCGAAGTCGAAGCAGGCCGCCATGCCCCCCAGGCGGTCGTCGGCTTCCAGCAGGACCGGCTGGTGGCCCAGCCGGGTGAGTTCGTAGGCAACCGCCAGACCCATCGGGCCGCCGCCCAGGACCGCAATCGTGGGCTTCCCTGACGTCGTCTCTGGCATCAGAAGGGCATCTCCACGGTGCTGTAGCGCGGATCCTGATAGGTGATTCGCAGCGCAGCGGCCAGCGGTGTGGGCGTGACTGAAAAGATCCCCGGCCAGTCGATCACGTCAAACTCATCGCCGGCTGTCAGGGCCTTGAGCTGGGAGCGCGTGAAGGCCGGTTGGCGCGAGATCAGGGCCCACAGCTGCAGCAGCAGGCCGAACAGCGGAATCGGCAGGTGGATGATCCAGGTGCGGGCGGCCACAGCCTGGCGGAGCTGGCGCATCAGGCTGAGGTAGCTCACCTTCTCCAGTCCGGTGATGTCGTAGCTGCCCTGGATCGAGCCATCCTCGAGGCAGCGTTCGATCAGGCCGCAGAAGTCGCCCACGTACAGCGGCTGGCGGATGAACCGTCCCGAGCCGGGGATGGGGAACACAGGCAGCTTCCGCATGAACCGCGCCAGCCAGCCGAGGTGCTTCCGGTCGAACCAGCCGAACATCAACGTGGGCCGCAGCACCACCGCATCCGGTCGGCTCGCCAGGACCAACTGCTCCTGATGCCGCTTGGTCTGGGTGTAGAGGTCGCTGGCCACCGAATTGACCACCGAACTGCTCACATGCACCAGCCGGGGAACGGCGGCCCGGGCCAGTTGCTCCAGCACCACCTCGGTGCTGAGCACGTTGTTGCGCTCGAACTGGCTGGCATCGGTGTTGCCGATCTCCGCCTGCAGCATCACGCAGGCGTCACAACCGCGGATCTCCTCAGGCCAGCGCTGGCCCTCGCGTTCTGTCAGGTCTTCACACAGAAAGCGCACCTTCGGAAACAGCTTCCGGGCGATGGCGATGGCTTCGCTCTTCTTGTCGACCACCAGCAACTGCCAGTCGGGGTGGTCGTCCTGCAGGCGCGCGATCAGATTGAGGCCGACCAGGCCGGCTCCACCGGGAAGAAAGACGTTCACGACGACAGACCCAGCTCGGGAAGCAGGGCGGCTCGATGGCTGAGACCCACCACAACAACGGTCAGCAACCAGGCCAGCAAGGTTAGCTGGATGCCTCGATCGCCCAGCAGGATCTCTTCGGGCTGCTCGCTGGTGCGCTCGGGTGCCGTCTGGCGTCGGCGTTGCGACTCTTCCGGGTCACTGAGCAGCTGGTAGCGGAAGATGCCCACCAGGGCGAACGGCACGGTCAGCAGCATCCAGGTGGTGGATGCACCATTGAGGGCGGGGCCTGCCGCCCAGAGGCTGTAGCTCATGAAGGCGCTGTTGGCCACCAGGCTCTCGAGCCGCAGCAGTAGCGGCAACGAGTAGCGCTCCAGGACGGCCCTGGTGATCACGCCGCGGTCCTGGGCCACCCGCAGTTCGGCCTTGCGCTTCTCGATTGCCAGGAACAGGGCCAGCAGCCCCACCGTCAGCAGGAACCAGGGCGAGAAGCCGAAGCCTCCGGCCACCACGCCGGCGATCGCCCGCAGCAGGAAGCCCGAGGCGATGCAGAACAGATCGAGCAGGGGCATGCGCTTGAACCGCAGGCAGTAGCCCACCTGGATCAGGCCGTACAGCAGCACCACCAGCGCCAGCATGCCGGACATCCATGCCGCCAGGACCAGGCTGCTCAGCGCCAGCAGCACGGCTGTGCTCAGGGCGGCCGCCACGCTCACCCTGCCTGCGGCGATCGGCCGGTGTCGCTTGCTGGGATGGGCGCGGTCCGCCGCCACATCCAGGCAGTCGTTGAGCAGATAGATGGCGCTGGAGATCAGGCAGAAGGCCACCAGCGCCACGGCGACCCGCCCCCACAGTTCGGGCTCGAAACGGAAGGCGAACAGCGGAGCGGCGAACACCAGCAGGTTCTTCGACCACTGGCGGGGCCGGCAGGCGATCAGCAGTGGCGGCAGAGTCGAGCTCTGAGATGTCACTGTCCGCACTGCTGCCACGCACTAGAAATCGTACGCCGATGTGGGCTGCACCCGTTCACATCCGTCAACGCGTGTCCAGGCCCCTCGCCTGATTGGCGAGAGGCCTGGATGGGCGCTGCCGGAGCCCGGGCCCCGATGCGGTGGACGGGCCATGGACGCCTTGCCGCAGCTGATCGAATCCCTGTGGATGCACGGATCGAGGCCTGCCATGGGCTGCGGCCGCAGCACATTCACCCCTTCACCGCATCACCGCTTGCGCTCGGCAGGATGAAGCGCTGCAGCAGCACGAACAGCAGCAGCACCGGCAGGATCGAGACGACGGATCCGGCCGCCACGAGCCTCCAGTCGAGCGAGAAACTGCTGGACAGTTGTTGCAATCCCAGCGGCAGGGTGAACAACGCAGGATCGTCGAGAATGATCAGCGGCCACAGGAAATCGCTCCAGGTGCCGATGAACACGAACATCGCCAGGGTGATCAGATCGGCGCGGGCCGCTGGGATCAGCACGTTCCACCACTCGCCCAGGGGAGTGCAGCCATCGATGCGTGCCGCCTCCTCCAGTTCCACCGGGACGCCCAGGAAGCTCTGACGCAGCAGGAAGATGCCGAAGGCTGTGGCGGCCTGGGGCAGGATCAGCGCCCACAGGGTGTTGCGCAGGCCGATCTGCACCATCAGCAGATACAGGGGGATCATCACCACCTGGAAGGGGATCAGGATCGTGGCCACCACCAGGGCCAGCACCAGACCTCGCCCGGCGAAGCGCAGCCGCGCCAGCGGGTAGGCGGCCAGCGAGCAGAACAGCAGGTTGGCCAGCACTGCCAGGCCGCTGACGATCGTGCTGTTGAGCAGATATGTCGCCATCGGCTGATCGGCGAACAGCTTGCGGTAGGCCTCCAGGCTGGGGGAGGACGGCAGCAGCGCCGGCGGACTGGTGAAGATGTTCTCTGCCGGGCCCTTCAGCGAGGTGCTCAGCAGCCAGAGAAGTGGCAGCAGCAGCAGCAGCGCCAGCAGCAGCAGCAGGGCCAGCTGCAGGGCCACGGCCAGCGGCGATCGGGGCGTGGCGCTGCCTGTCGAGGCCATGGGCAGGGAGGGTCGGCGGGAACGGGAACGGAGGGGAGACGGTCAGGCTCGGCTGCGCAGCAGGCCTTGGGCGGCGGACTCGTGCCGCTGGACGGCAGCGCCGCCTGAACCCCTGGGGAGAGGGGGCGCGCGCCAGTCTGGCCTGTCTGCCTGCCCTGGTTGCCGGCAGAGCCCATGGCCGGTCGTCCCGCCGGTCTGCCAGCGGCCAGGCAGTCCCGTGGGGGACGGGATGCCCCTGACGGCACTGCTGGGCAGCATGGAGTGTCGCTCTGCCTCGATGCTCAGTCCCTCCCGTGGTCCCGAACGGCTGGTGCGTGCCGGCCAGTGGGTGATCGCCGCCCTGTTCGCCTGGTTCCTGATCCAGGTGGGCGCCAGCCTGATCGCTGATCTGCCCCTGCTCAGTCGCGCCCCGGAGGCCTCCCAGTTCCGCCAGGAGGCGGCTCTGGCAGCGGTGCAGTCGCGGACCGAGCCGCTGCAGCAGCAGAGCCAGCGGCTGCAGGAGGAGCTCAGCGGCCTCTCCCAGCGCCGGGGTGTCGCCCAGGAGAACCTTCGCCGCGAGCGTCAGAGCTTTGACACCTGGCGTGCCGCCCGCGCCGTGACCGCCCAGAGCGATCAGAACCCCGAGGTGCTGCAGCGGGCCCGGCAGGTCGATGCCCTGCTGGAGCAGGAGCGGCAGCTGGCTGAACAGCAGCGCCAGCTGGAGCAGCGCCAGCAGCAGCTCAACGCCCGCCTGGCGCCGCTGCAGCGGCAGCAGATGGATCTCGAGCGCCGCGGCGAGCAGGCCTATGCGAACGCCCGCAGCCGCCATGAATGGATCGCCTTCCTGATCCGGCTGGGGTTCGTCCTGCCGGTGCTGCTCCTGGCCCTGCAGCTGTTCCGCCGCCATCGCGGCGGTGACCAGTGGCCGTTCGTCTGGGGCTTTCTGCTGTTCGCTCTCTACGCTTTCTTTGTGGAGTTGGTGCCCTATCTGCCCAGCTTCGGGGCCTACATCCGCTACGGCATCGGTGCGCTGCTCACCTATCTGGGTGGGCGGGCGCTGATGCGCTGGCTGCGGGCCTATCTGCGCCGCAAGCAGTCGGAGCAGCAGGCTCCTCAGCAGGAGCGCCTGCAGCAGATCCGCTACGAGAAGGCGCTGCAGAGCCTGTCGCGGCGGCAGTGCCCCAGCTGTGAGCGCTTCCTCAGCGGCGCCGATGCCCCCCTGCCCGATTACTGCATGCACTGCGGCCTGCGCATCCAGACCCACTGCCGCAGCTGCGATCACCATCACCCGGCCTTCTATCCCTACTGCTCCGCCTGCGGCACGCCGACAGAGCTCGATGACAGCGCGCCGCCGGCCGCCGGCCCGGCGGCTCCGTCCACCTCTCCCGGCTGAGGCGCCTGTCCCGGCTGGCTCGGATCGGTTGCACGGGCTGAGCCGGTCAGCCCCACTGGCCAGCCCCACGGGCCTGCGCCGTCAAGCCATCGCCAGCTGATGGAGGCCCCGTCCGACCTCGGCCTGGCTGCACTGGCCCGCTCCCGGTCCATGTCCCGGCCGCGGCCATCGGCTTGAGCTGTTCTCAGGTTGGGGCTGGGGTCGGTTCAGGCTTCGCCGCTGTGGGCCGGGGCGTTCCAGCGCAGCAGCACCGCCTGTTCCCGCTCGCGCCCGAGCACGCTGATCGTGCCGGTGGAGAGGCTGAGCAGGGCGCCACCGCCGGGGCCGAGGCCCAGCCAGGTGCCCGCCAGGCAGCGCAGGATGTGGCCGTGGGCGAACAGGGCCAGCCGCCCCCGGTCGGCCAGTCGGGCCTCGCAGAGGCGCAGCAGCCGCTGGCAGCGCTCGCCCACCTGCTCGATCGTCTCGCCGCCGGGGCAGGGATGGCTGAACACCGTCCAGCCCGGCACGCTGCGGCGGATCTCGGCGGTGGTGACACCTTCGTAGTCGCCGTAATCCCACTCGCGCAGGTCGTCACAGATCTCTGCCTGCTCCCCCAGCCCCGCCAGCTCGCAGGTGCGTCGGGCCCGCTGCAGCGGGCTCACCAGCACCGCATCGAAGCGCTGCGCCGCCAGCAGCGGCGCCAGTCGCCGAGCCTCCGCCTCCCCCTCCGGCAGCAGCGGCAGATCGGTGCGGCCGGTGTGGCGGCCGCTGCGGGCCCACTCGGTGGCGCCATGGCGCAGCAGCCACAGCTCAGGGGAGGAAAGGGACATCGGGCTCAGTTGTATTCGCCGGGGATGTCGTTCTTGCGCACGGTGACGCGGTCAAACTTCTGGCCGGAGACGCGCAGCAGCTCATCGCCGGAGAACTCGAAGCCCAGCTTCAGTGCGATCTGTGCGACGTCATCGGCGGTGGCGGCGGCCAGCACCTGCTGCTTGAGGGCTGCGTCGGCCTGCATGCGCGCCAGGAACGCCTTGAGCTGCTCGAGCGACATGGAATGGCATGCGGGGCCACCAGTCTCCCCGAGCCGCCGGACGCCTGTCAGCTGCTGGCGGCGGTTTTGTCGCCAAGTCGGTGTGGCTGTCGCCGCGTCAGACCGCTCCGGCCATGCCATGCAGCTTCAGAACCGGGGGATCAGACGGCGCAGCGTTGAGAAAAACAACTCGATCGAAGCCAGGGCGAGAACGACGCTCAGAAGGTTGATGGCCCAGTTCAGGACATGGAGCAGCGGCGCAGCCATCCCTTCGACGCCGCCCGGCAGGGAGGCCAACAGCTGATCGAGGGCGCCGTCGAGGACCGAGAACAGGGAGGCGACGAACATCACCAAGGCGCTCTGCAGCACGGTCGTGGCCTCGCCTGCTTCAGGGCCGGTGACCAGGAAGCGGGCGGTGCTCAGCTGGAAGCTCGCCACGAGGAACAGAACCGCGAAGACCGTGATCTGCGTCAGTTGCCTCTGTGCCGTCAGCTCACGCGCTTCAAGCAGCAGGAAGCCCAGGGCCACGCCCCAGATCAGCACCCGCAACAGGCCACAGCTCCAGTGCAGCAGCTGACGCAGTGCGCGGCTCATGGTCAGACCCGTGGCATCTCCACCAGGGGCAGCGGCGTTTTCTGCGGATGCAGGGGCGAACGCTGGCTGCCGGCCACCAGCCGGTTGAGGGCGTTGACGAACGCCTGGGCGGCGGCCACCACGATGTCGGTGTCGGCGGCGTGGCCCGAGTAGAGCACCCCATCGGCCCGCAGCCGGATGGTCACTTCACCCATCGCGTCGATCCCCTCGGTGACCGACTTGACGCTGAACTCGACCAGCTCGTTGGGCACCCGCGCCAGCCGGTTGAGCGCCTGGCAGACGGCATCCACCGGTCCGGTGCCGATCGCCGCCTCGGTCAGTTCGACGCCGTCCTGGGTTTCCAGGCTGACGGTGGCGGTGGGCTGCAGGCCGGTGCCGCAGCTCACCTGCACGCGCCGCAGCTGAAAGCGGGCCTCGGACTGCTGCTGCACCTGCTCGCTGACGATCGCCTCGAGATCGCGGTCGCTGATCTCGCGCTTGCGGTCGGCCAGCTCCTTGAAGCGGGCGAAGGCGTCGTTGAGATCCTCACCCTCGAGGCTGTAGCCGAGCTCTTCGAGCCGGGCCCGGAAGGCGCTGCGGCCGGAGAGTTTGCCCAGGGAGATGCGGTTGTCGGCCAGCCCGACGGTGCGGGCGTCGATGATCTCGTAGGTGAGCCGGTTCTTGAGCACGCCGTCCTGGTGGATGCCGCTCTCGTGGGCGAAGGCGTTGGCTCCGACGATCGCCTTGTTGGGCTGCACCGCCATGCCGGTGAGGTTGCTCACCAGGCGGGAGGTTTTGTAGATCTCCTCGGTGCGCACACCGGTGAGCGGCTCGGTGCTGTCGG
>CAYNGR010000012.1:0-7982 GCA_964396755.1 uncultured Cyanobium sp.
CCGATCGGAATCCGCAACCGCAGCGAGCGGGATCGCGGAGCAGGCTCTGCACACCACACCAAGGTCAGCGGCGGAGCACCGGCGGAGGGCGCAGCGTCAACAGCCCTAGGGCAGACAGGCCTGCTGCACATCAGCCAGCGAGGCCATCAGCTCGGTGGCAGTGGCGTCGCACTTCGGCAGGAGATCGCCGATCTCGCCGATCTCCTGCTTGCAGAGAGGCCCGGCCCGCGCCTGGCGGGATTGCGCGTCAAGGTGGCGACCTGGTGCTGAAGGGTGGGGTATGCCGTGACCGGAATCCGATCGATGCAGGCCTGACGACTGCGCTGAAGGTCCCACGACACCTCCCACGACGCCTCGGCCGCGAGCGCAGGAGGAGCCAGCAGCAGGAAGATCGCGAGAGGGGCCGGCAGCCAAGCCGGAGAACGCATCGACCGGGCCACGACGGATTGGCAGGTCGCCACGCTGACCGGCCTGAACCGGCCGCCGCATCCGAATGGGCGAGTCGGAGTCGAGGCAGCGAGGAGCGCCGCGCAGCCGATGGCATCGAGCCGGGCTGGCCTCCGCCGAAATGCCCCGGGGACATGCTTGGAAGGGCCCCTTCCAGGGCCCCATGGGTCATTTGGGTGATAAGGCTGACCTCACCCCATCTCCGTTAGGAGTCAGGCAGCCACAGGGGCGGTCTGACGGGAGAAACGAACGATGTTGTTCGCTGTTACGGGTTTGCTCTCACCGAGCAGGCTTCAGTCACCCTCCTCATGCCCCGTCGAAACCATTGCAGCCCCGCGACGCTGCCGGTGGAGCCGGGAGCGGGGGAATGGAGCTGAGCGGAATCGAACCGCTGTCCGAAACACCGGTGTGGATCACCTAGTCGGCCCGAGGACCGACTCCTGAATCATGGCACCCGTGGCCGGAGGCGGCGATCAGCCCGACCAGGAGGGATGGCCGAACCGCGTCAGCAGTCCACGGGCACAGTGGGGGAATGCCGCAGCCCGCGCCGGTGTCCGCCAGCTTCGCCGTCACCGCCGTCGTCCCCCCTGGCCTGGAGGAGCCCGCCGCCGCGGAGCTCTGCCGCCTGGGCGCCGCCGAGGTGCGGCCGCTGCGCCGTGCCGTGGCCTGCAGCACCGACCTGGCGGGCCTGTACCGCCTGCACCTGCAGGCCCGCCTGCCCTTCCGCTTCCTGCGCGAGCTGGCCCGTTTCCCCTGCCATGACCGCTTCAGCCTCGAGCGCGGCGTGCGCCAGGCACTCGACTGGGAGCGTTGGCTGCCGCCCGAGAGCAGCTTCAAGGTGGAGGTGAGCGGCAGTCTGCCGCAGCTCAATCACAGCCACTACACCGCCCTGCAGGTGAAGAACGCCGTGGTCGATCTGCAGCGCGAGCTGTGGGGAGCGCGCTCCTCGGTGGATCTCGACGATCCCGACCTCAGCCTGCACCTGCATCTCAGCCCCGGCGGCCGCGGCCCCGGCTCCGGCGGCAGCAGCGGTCACCAGGGCAGCGTCGCGATCCTCAGCCTCGAGGGCGGTGGCTCCAGCCTGCATCGCCGCGGCTACCGCGCCGCCATGGGCCTGGCACCGTTGAAGGAGAACCTGGCGGCCGGCCTGATCGCCCTCACCGGCTGGGATGGAACGGTGCCGCTGCTCGATCCGCTGTGCGGCTCCGGCACCTTGTTGATCGAGGCGGTCGCCATGGCTCTTGGCCGCGCCCCGGGCCTGCTGCCGGCCCCCGCCGGCGGGGCGCCGCAAGCGCGTCGCTTCGGCCTGGTGCGCTGGCCCGATTTCGATGCCGAGCTGTGGCAGCAGGAGCTACACGCGGCGCGCGACCTGGCCCGGGACCAGCTCGCCGATGGCAGCCCCCTGGCCCCGGTCCTCGGGGTGGAACGGGACCCGGAGGTGCTGGCCCAGGCCCGCGCCAACGTGCAGGCGGCAGGTCTGGAGCGCTGGATCGAGCTGCGGCAGGGCGACGCCCGCGATGTCATGCCGCCGCCGCAGCCGGGTGTGCTGGTCTGCAATCCGCCGTATGGAGCCCGGCTGGGAGCTGGCGAGGATCTCGCGCCGCTCTACGCCGACCTCGGGGCGATGCTCAAGCAGCGCTGCAGCGGCTGGACCCTGTGGCTGCTGAGTGGCAACCCCGAACTGACCGGCGCCCTGCGCATGAAGGCCAGCCGCAAGTTCCCGGTCAGCAATGGCGGCATCGACTGCCGCTGGCTGAACTACGAGATCCGGGCCAGCATGCCTGGCACCCCGCTGACGCCCCAGGCCTGAGCGCGGACAGGGGTAGCCCAGGACCCGGCACAGCCCCGGTACTACGGAAAGGCATGGGTGAGCCTCCCGGACCAGAGCGCCAGCGATGGCATCTGGGGCGAGCTGCGGCCGGCGGCGCGGGCCCTCAAGACCGCCCCGTCAGGGCCCGGGTGGTGCGCATCAGGCCGGCGGTGGTCTCGGGCAGATAGGGGCCCTTGAGCAGCTGGCCGCCCACCCGCAGGCAGACGCCCGACAGCAACAGGTCGATGCCGGCCACCACCGCCGCCGCCATGCCCCAGCCCAGCGCGAAGCGGTCGCGCAGCCACAGCAGCAGCACCAGCTGCAGGGCCACCGTCGCCAGGGTCAGCAGCGTCAGGCCCATCGCCATGAACACCCCTCCGCCGATGACGCGCCGCTTCTCGCGGCTCATCTCCTGCAGCGCCAGGCGCACATGCACATCCATCACCGACGCCATCAGCGCCGTGACCTTGCCGAAGGCGTTGCCGCTCATGCCGAGCGCCGCCCGGAGGACAGCAGCAGACCGACGATCAGGCCCACTCCGGCGGCGACGCTGATGGCCAGCAGCGGCTTCTCGCGCACCGGCTTCTCGATGCGCGGGCGCAGGGTGGTGTTGAGCTCATCGAGCAGGCTCTCGAGCTGCTCCTCGAGCGGCCGCAGGTTGTCGGCCATGTGGCTGGCCTGCTCGGTGGTGACATGCAGCAGATCGGTGAGCTGCTGGCGCACCCCCGCGGCGGTGGTGCCGCTCTGGCGGCTGATCACCTCCACCACATGGTCAAAGCTGCCGCGGGTGGCCTCCAGGGTGTGGCGGGCCACCTCGGGCCACTCCTTCTGAATGCGGGGCAGCAGCGTCTCGAAGCGCTCGCGGAACACCCCCTGCACGGGAGCGGCGACGGGGGCATCCGACTCGGGCTCGGGGGAAGAGGCGGGGCTGGGGCTGGCGGTCTCCAGATCCATGGCAGTCCTCGCAGCAGCTGCGGGCGGGTTGGGAACGATGGACGGCCCCGACCGCAGGGACGAGGCCGGACCCTCTGAGCCTCAACGTAGGGAGGGGACTTGGCAGCGTCACCACCTCCGCTACATTCCGAGGGCTCGCCGCGCGGGCCTGTTGGTTCACATCAAGCAGGTCGACTTTCACCACTTCAAGTCGTTCGGCGGCGCCGTCTCGATCCCGCTCGAACCCGGCTTCAGCGTCGTCACCGGTCCGAACGGCTCAGGCAAGAGCAACATCCTCGACGGCATCCTCTTCTGCCTGGGTCTGGCCAGCAGCCGCGGCATGCGCGCCGACCGCCTGCCGGACCTGATCAACAGCGCCATGCTGCGCGACGGCCGCGCCGCCGAGACCACGGTCACGGTCCATTTCGACCTGGACGACTGGCAGCCGGACCCAGCCGAGGCCGACCTGGAGGCGCCCGAGGAGGGACCCTGGATCCGGCCGGGACAGACCAGCTGGAGTGTCACGCGCCGCCTGCGGGTGGCGCCCGGCGGCACCTACAGCAGCAGCTACAGCGCCGACGGCATCGCCTGCAACCTGGCCCAGCTGCAGACCCAGCTGCGCCGCCTGCGGGTCGATCCCGAGGGGAGCAACGTGGTGATGCAGGGGGATGTCACCCGCATCGTGACGATGAGCGCCCGCGAGCGGCGCGGCATCATCGACGAGCTGGCGGGCGTGGCCCTGTTCGACCGACGCATCGAGCAGACCCGCGGCAAGCTCGATGAGGTCCAGCAGCGCCAGGAGCGCTGCGCCATCGTCGAACAGGAACTGCTGGTGGGACGCCAGAGGCTGGAGCGCGACTGCGCCAAGGCCCGCAGCTATCAGGAGCTGCGCAACCGCCTGCAGCAGGGACGCGCCCAGGAGCAGTTGCTGGTGTTCGAGGCGGCACAGCAACGCCTGCGGGAGCTGGCCGAGCGGCAGGCGGGCCTGGAGCAGCGCCAGAAGGAGGAGCACGAGACGATCGCCGCCGCCGGCACGACCCTGGCGGAGTCCACCCGCCAGCTGGAGCAGCTGCAGGCGGAGGTGCGCGAGCTGGGCGAGGACCGCCTGCTGGCGGTGCAGAGCGAGATCGCCGGCCTCGAGGCCAGCGAACGCGAGCGGCAGCGCCAGGGCGAACAGCACCAGCGCCAGGCCGAGGCCCTGCAGAGCCAGCGCCAGCAGCTGCAGGAGAAACAGGCCCAGTTGCGCCAGCTGCGCCAGGAGCTCAGCGGCAGCGACGATGCTCCCGCCCTCGAGGCCGCCGAGCAGCGTTGCCGCCAGGCGGAGGCGGCGGTGGAGCTGTCACGCCGCCGTCTCGGCGAGGTGGCGGGCCGTTCCGGCAGCTGGCTGGAAGAGCAGCAGCGCCGCAGCCGCGACCGGCAGCAGTGCCAGGAGAGCCTCGGACCGCTGCTGGCCGAGCGGCAGCAGCGCCAGGAGCGGCTGCGGCAGGGGGAGGAACGCCTGGCCGAACTCAACGCCGAGCAGCAGCAGGAACAGAGCGGCTGGCAGGAGTCGGAGCAACGGCTGGCGGGCCTCGAGCAGGAGGCCGGGACGCTGCAGCAGGAGCTGCAGCTGGCCCAGACCAGCATCCAGGAGCTGGTGGAGGCCCTGGCCCTGCAGCAGCGCACCCGCAGCCGGCTGGAGCAGGAGCAGGCCGCACTCGAACGGGACATCGCCCGTGCCGACAGCCGCCGCGACACGCTGCAGGAGAGCCGCGGCACCGGCGCCCTGCGGCTGCTGCTGGAGGCAGGCCTGGAGGGGATCCACGGTCCGGTGGCCCAGCTGGCGGAAGTGGAGGAACGGCATCGGATCGCCCTGGAGGTGGCCGCCGGCGCCCGCCTCGGCCAGGTGGTGGTCGACGACGACCGCATCGCCGCCCGGGCGATCGAGCTGCTCAAACAGCGCCGTGCCGGCCGGCTCACCTTCCTGCCGCTCAACCGCATCCGCGGCGGTGGCGGCGCCGGTGGTGGCGCGGCTCTGCAGCGCGGTGGCGGACCGGGCCAGTCCGCGACGGGCCTGATCGGCCGGGCGGTGGATCTGGTGCGGCACGAGCCCGTCTACGGCGAAGTGTTCCGCTACGTCTTCGGCGACACGCTGGTGTTCAGCGATCTGGCCAGCGCCCGCCGCGAGCTGGGCCGCTGCCGGGCCGTCACCCTCGATGGCGAACTGCTCGAGAAGAGCGGGGCCATGACCGGCGGCAGTCTGCAGCAGCGCTCCGGCCAGCTGAGCTTCGGCGCCAGCGGCGAGCGCGACGAGGCCGAACCGCTGCGGCGGCGCCTGCTGGAGCTGGGCGAGGCGCTGCTCGCCTGCCGCCGCCGCGAGGCGGAGCTGAGCCAGGAGCTGGAGCAGCAGCGACCCCGCCTGCAGGAGCGCCAGCGGCGCCAGGCGGCGGTGGATGCGGAACGGGCAGCGGCACAGCGCCTGCTGGCTCCGCAGCGCCAGCGGGCCCAGCAGCGGCAGCAGCGCCTCGAGCAGCTGCAGGCCTCCCGCCTGGAGGACGGTGAGCGCCTGCAGCAGCTGGTCGCGGCGATCGAACCCCTGGAGCAGCAGCTGGCCGCCCTGGAGCGCGCCGAGGCCGAAGCCAGCCGCAGCGGCGACAGCGAGCGCTGGCAGGGCCTGCAGGCCGACCTGGAGGCGGCGGATGCGGCCCTGAGCCAGGCAAGGCAGCAGCGTGATGGCCTGCTGGCGCAGCGGCGCGAGCGGGCCCTGGCGGCCGAACGGCTGGAGAGCGAGGCAGCGGCCCAGGCCCGCGAGGAGCTGCGACTGGCTGAGGACGTGCGCGCCCTGGTGGCCGAGCGGGAGGCCTGGAAGCAGCGCCAGCAGGCCGATCAGCTGCGCCGCACCGAACTGGAGACGCTGCAGAGCAGCCTCACGGCCAGCTTCGGGGAGAAGCGCCGTGCCCGCGACAGCGCTGAGGCCGAGCTGGGCCGCCAACGTCAGGCCCTGCAGCAGCGCCAGTGGGAGCTGAAGCGCATGCAGGAGGAGAGCCAGGCCCTGGCGGAGGAGACGCGCAGCGAGAGCCTGCGTCTGGAGCAGCTGCAGCGGGAGCTGCCCGATCCCCGGCCGGATCTGCCCGAGGAGGTGCGCGAGGCCGGCCTGGAGGCCCTGCAGGAGGAGCTGCGGCGGCTGCAGCAGCGCATGGAGGCCCTCGAGCCGGTCAACATGCTGGCGCTGCAGGAGCTGGAGGAGCTGGAGCAGCGCCTGGCCGAACTGGAGGAGCGGCTGGAGGTGCTGCGCAAGGAACGCGAGGAGCTGCTGCTGCGCATCGAGACCGTCGCCACGCTGCGACTGGAGGCCTTCCTGGAGGCGTTCCGGGAGGTCGACGGCCACTTCCGCACGATCTTCGCCGGCCTCTCCGATGGCGAAGGCCACCTGCAGCTGGAAAACCCCGACGACCCGCTGGAGGGTGGCCTGACCCTGGTGGCCCATCCGCGTGGCAAGGCGGTGCGGCGGCTGGCATCGATGTCGGGCGGCGAGAAGTCACTGACGGCGCTGAGCTTCCTGTTCGCCCTGCAGCGCTTCCGCCCCTCCCCCTTCTATGCCCTCGACGAGGTCGACAGCTTCCTCGACGGCGTCAACGTCGAGCGTCTGGCGGCCCTGATCGCCAGCCAGGCCGGCGGCGCGCAGTTCCTGGTGGTGAGTCACCGCCGGCCGATGATCAGCGCCGCCACGCGCACGATCGGCGTCACCCAGGCCCGCGGCGCCCACACTCAGGTGGTCGGGTTGCCGCCGGCGGCCTGACTGGCGGGGTGGTTCACAATGGTCCGACTGAGGCCCGAGTAGTGAGTTCCTCCATCCCGCCGGCGACGGATCCCAGCGCGCCCGCACCGAGCGACCGGCTCTGGCTGCGTTCCGAGCTGATGGGCACCCAGGTGATCACCCGCGACACCGGGCGACGCCTGGGCGTGGTGGGCGAGGTGGTGGTCGACATCGACCGGCGCGAGGTGGTGGCTCTGGGCCTGCGCGACAACCCGCTGACCCGCTTCCTGCCTGGCCTGCCGCGCTGGATGCCACTGGAGAGCATCCGCCAGGTGGGCGATGTGATCCTGGTCGATTCGGCCGATTCGCTCTCGGAGACGTTCAACCCCGAGCGCTTCAGCAAGGTGATCAACTGCCAGGTGATCACCGAGTCGGGGGTGCAGCTGGGCCGGGTGCTCGGCTTCAGCTTCGACATCGAGACCGGTGAGCTGAGCACCCTGGTGATCGGCGCCCTCGGCGTGCCGCTGCTGGGCGAGGGCGTGCTGAGCACTTGGGAGCTGACCGTGGGCGAGATCGTCAGCAGTGGCACCGACCGGATCATCGTCTACGAAAACGCCGAGGAGAAGCTCAAGCAGCTGGGCACCGGCCTGCTGGAGAAACTGGGCATCGGCGGCGGCAGCTGGGAGCAGGAGGAGCGCGAACGCTTCCGCAGCGGCATGATCCCGGCGGAGAACCAGCTGCCGGCAGGCGCCCCCAGCGCCCTGGAGCAGCGCCGCATCCAGCCGGCCAGCAGCCGCGCCGTGCTGCCCGAGAGCGAGCTGGAGTACGTGGAGCTGGAGGAGCGGCGGGAGCGGGAGCCGCTGCGCCAGCGCCTCTATCTCGATGATGACGAGCGGGACCAGGGCCCCTCGCGCCGCCGCGATCCCTACGGCGATGAGGCCTACGGCAGTCAGCAGGCGGGCGGCTGGCGCGAGCCTGAACCCGACTGGCGCCAGCGGGAGGAGGACATGAATCCGCCGCGCCGCCGTGCCGAACGGTTCGAGGACGAGCGCTTCG
>CAYNGR010000012.1:8082-15203 GCA_964396755.1 uncultured Cyanobium sp.
GAGCGCTTCGTGCAGGACGCCAGGGCCAGCGACCGTTTCGAGCCGCCTGCCTGGGGGGCGCGCCAGCGGCAGGAGCGCGATGACGCAGAGACGGGGCCGAGCGCCTGGTCCCGGGAAGCGGCCGAACGCCCGACCTCTGGCCGGGAGCCTGATCCCCGGGGGCCTGAACGCCGGGAGCCCGAAACCTGGGATCGCGACGATCGCCCTCGCCTCGAGCGCGAGCCCCGGCGTGACCTGCGCGATGAGGTCCGGCCGGTCGCCGGAGCCGAGCCTTCGGCCCAGGAGCCTCACCAGAGCAATCGACAGCCGCGATCTCGCCAGCCCCTGGACGCGGCTCCGCCTCAGGCGCGGCCACCCGAGACCGATGGCCAATCCGGCCGGGCCGTCCCGGAGCAGGGATCGTCCCGCCTTGAGCGCGACAGCGACAGCCGCGCCCCTCGTCCGCTCTCACCCCGCGGCGGGGCGGCCGAGCCGATCGATGTGGAGCCCGAGGTTCTCGACGATCCCTGGTAGGCCGGATTGAGGCACCCCGAAACCGATTCGCCTCGCCTTGACGGTGCTGGGGCGCCCGCCCGCCTCCGGTCGTCACGCCCAGGCGCTTGCAGCAAGCTTCTGAGCAGGGCTCCAGTCCCCGGCTCCGCGGCGGAATGATCCCCGGGCCAGGCGATCCGATCGGAGGCCGCAGCCATCGCCAGGCCCCCCAGGCCTGCCGCGGCAATCGGTCTCAGGGCTGATGCCGTCCGGGCCGATGGCGAGCGCAACGGCACACCAGCGACTCGAGCCTGCCCTGCTCGCTGCCACACGTTCCTGCCATCAACCCGTGGGCCTTGAGGCAGCAGCACCGTTCAGCGGCAGGCTCCGAGAGCCACGGCGACGGCAGTGCAGCCCGGCGCCAGCTCAGGTGCGAGCCGATCTGCAGCGGCCGAGCGACCCTGCAGAACCGTCGTGCGCCACGCAGCGGGGCAGCCCCGGCGCAGCACCCCGCCAAAGCTCGGATCAGGCCGGCAGCACGGCCGGATCGCTGAAACCCGGGGGGCTGTGAGGCTCATCCTGTGCGGTGGTGGCGGACCTGGCAGCCACCGCGGGCGCAGCCCGTGAGCCTCGATGGCGGCGGTCCTCAAACCGCAAGAGAAGCGCACCGCAGCCGCGATGGGCCGGCCTGCAGGACGTGTCCGGAGCTCAGCGGGGCTCGAACAGCAGTGAGGCCGAGTTGACGCAGTACCGCTGGCCGGTGGGCGGCGGACCGTCGGGGAAGACGTGACCCAGATGGGCGTCGCAGGACTGGCAGCGGATCTCGGTGCGCACCATGCCGTGGCTGGTGTCGGTGACGGTGCGGATGGCCCCGGCCTGCATGCCATCCCAGAAGCTGGGCCAGCCGGTGCCGGAATCGAACTTGGCGGCGGAGCTGAACAGCTCGGTGCCGCAGCAGACGCAGCGGTAGACGCCCGCAGCCTTGTGATTCCAGTACTCACCGGTGAAGGCGCGCTCGGTGCCGCCCTGACGGGTGATGCGGAACTGCTCGGGGGTGAGCTTCTGACGCCACACCTCCTCCTCCGCGCCCCGCGCCAGGCCGCTCTCGACGCCGCAGGCGGAGGCGGGGAGATTCTGGGCGGGATCCGACATCACAGGTCTGCAGGTCGCGCCGGACCCTAGCCAGGCAGCCGCCGCACAGCGCCGGCGGGCAGCAGCTCCTCGACCAGATCCGCCAGGGCCGCCACGGCGCCGGGGCGGCCGCGCAGGCTGCGCAGGTCCTCGGCCATGGCATCCAGGCGGCTGGGCTGCTCCAGCCAGGCGGCGGCCTCGGCGGCGATGGCGGCCGGCTCGATCGCCCCCACCCGCTCCGGCACCACCTGACGACCGGCGGAGATGTTGGGCCAGGCCAGGAAGCCGCGATGCCGCAGGCGCCAGGCGGTGAGCGCCACCCCCAGCAGACGCCGCAGCAACGGCAGCCGTGCCACCAGGCCCAGCCAGCCGTCCCAGGCCTGCATCACCTGCAGGTGCTGGGTGGGCACCAGCACGATCATCGGCACACCCAGGGCACCCAGCTCGGCGGTGTTGGCCCCGACCGTGGTCAACGCCAGAGCGCACTGACTCAACGGGCCATGGGCCGGATGCTCCTGACGCACCATGATCTCGGTGCCGGCCGGGGTGACCAGCAGTCCGTCCTGCCAGACGGGCAGGCCGGATCGGTAGTGCTGCGCCACCGGGTTGGCGGGGCCGGCGTAGCGGAGCAGTTCCACCACGGAGGTGGTCGGCGCCAGGGGCAGCAGAAAGCGACATCCGGGCCGCAGCGCCGCCAGCCGATCGGCGGTCTCGAGCAGGAAAGGGACGCCGACCTGCAGCTTGGCCCGCTTCGAGCCGGGCAGCAGCGCCACCCAGGGCCCGCCGGGCAAGGGATCATCGCTGCGGGACGCCTCAGACAGATCCGCCATCAGATCGCCCACCTCGCGGGAGCGATCGCGCCAGCGAGGGCGGAGCCGTGCGGCCGCCGCCGGGCCCATCAGCGCCACCCGGTCATTCCAACGGGGCCAGCGGGCCACCCACTCGGCATAGGTCAGGTGGCGGTAACCCAGCCGTGCCGACAGCAGCACGGTCCAGAACTGATCGCCGCCCAGGAACACCACCACCCCATGGCGGGGCCAGACGCCGTGGCGGCGGGGGCGCAGCAGCAGTGACCAGAAGCGGCGGGCCGGCAGCACCTGATCGAACCAACCCCAGCTGGAGGCGACGCGGTGCTCGCTGCCGGTGGCGTTGGGGCAGGGAACCAGCACGAGGCGCAGCGCCAGCGGGGCGCCGGGCACATCCGGTCGCAGAGCCAGGCGGCGATGCAGCAGCCGCGCCAGTGGCCTGACCCAGGTGCTCAGCTCACCGGGACCATTGCAGACCAGGACGATCAGGGCAGGCTCAGCCCCGGGGGGCACGGGACCCGGAAGCTGCTCACCCGCCTGGAAGGAGGGAGCTCGGGAGAGGCGACTCAAGCTCTCCACAACACGATCCTCGGCTGAGGGCGCACTGCCGGGATGAACAGAGGACTCTTGCGCGCGCTGCGGTGGCGAAAAGTCCCATCCGGGGCCCCGACCGGAGGCGTGGCTCTGGCCTGAGGAGCGACCCACCGGAGGAAGAAAACAATGCGGATGGCGAGACTTGAACTCGCAAGACCGAAGTCACACGCCCCTCAAACGTGCGTGTCTACCAATTCCACCACATCCGCGTGGTGATCACGATTGTGGAATCACAACCGCGTCATTGTTGACGACTGAAGTCGTCGCCTGGATCCGGGTTGAAGGCCAGAAGGCTCAACGACGGGAGGCTGCGGTTGAACCGCAGCAGGAACCGCCCGGAGGCAGAACCATCGAAACGGAGGGGCCGTCCGACCCCGGCACTATACCCGTCGCCCCGGCTGGACCCTCATGGCCGTGCGGCAGGGACACCGCTGATACAGTCCCAGGCGGCCTGTATCAGCTACGGCTGCCCCCGCAAGGATGCCCATCGGCAAACTGCTGATCGCCAATCGGGGCGAGATCGCCCTGCGGATCCTGCGCAGCTGCCGAGAACTGGGGATCCCCACCGTGGCCGTGCACAGCACGGTGGACCGCAATGCCCTGCACGTGCAGCTGGCCGACGAAGCCGTCTGCGTGGGCGATGCCCCCAGCAGCCGCAGCTATCTGAACGTTCCCAACATCCTGGCGGCCGCCACCTCGCGCGGCGCCGACGCCATTCACCCCGGCTACGGCTTCCTGGCGGAGAACGCCGATTTCGCCGAGAAGTGCCAGGACCACGGCATCACCTTCGTGGGTCCCTCACCGGCCTCGATCCTGGCCATGGGCGACAAGTCGACCGCCAAGGCCACGATGCAGGGCGTGGGCGTGCCCACCATCCCCGGCAGCGAGGGCCTGCTGGAGAGCCCCGCCGAGGCGGCCCGGGTGGCCGAGCAGATGGGTTATCCGGTGATGATCAAGGCCACCGCCGGCGGCGGCGGCCGCGGCATGCGTCTGGTGCCCTCGGCCGCAGAGCTGGAGAGCCTGTTCCGCGGCGCCCAGGGCGAGGCAGAAGCAGCCTTCGGCAACCCGGGGCTGTACATGGAGAAGTTCATCGAGCGGCCCCGGCACGTCGAGGTGCAGGTGCTGGCCGATCGGCACGGCAACGTCGTGCATCTGGGCGAACGCGACTGCTCGATCCAGCGCCGCCACCAGAAGCTGCTGGAGGAGGCCCCCAGCCCTGGGCTCGATCCCGAACTGCGCCGCCGCATGGGCGAGGCAGCGGTGGCGGCTGCCCGCAGCATCGGCTACGAGGGCGCCGGAACCGTGGAGTTCCTGGTTGACCGCCACGGCGCCTTCTATTTCATGGAGATGAACACGCGCATCCAGGTCGAGCACCCGGTCACCGAGATGGTCACCGGCATCGACCTGATCGCGGAACAGCTGCGCATCGCCGGCGGCGAACCGATCAGCTTCCGCCAGGAGGATGTCCGCATCGAGGGCCATGCGATCGAGTGCCGCATCAATGCCGAGGATCCGGCCCACAACTTCCGCCCCGCCCCCGGCAAGATCACCGGCTGGCTCCCCCCCGGCGGGCCCGGCGTGCGCATCGACAGCCACGTCTACACGGGCTACGAGATCCCGCCCTTTTACGACTCGCTGATCGGCAAGCTGATCGTCTGGGGGGTGGACCGGGAGCACGCCCTGCGCCGGCTGCGACGCGCCCTGTCCGAGTGCGCCATCACCGGCATTCCCACCACCATCGACTTCCACCTGGCCCTGCTCGATCGCCGCGAATTTCAGGCGGGCGACGTGCACACCAAGTTCGTCGAGCAGGAGATGCTCTGAGGCCTACCGGCGAAGCTCAGGCCAGCGACTGACTGCGCAGCAGAGCCAGGGTGAGCAGTCCCTGCTGCCCCACCAGCAGTTCCCGCAGCAGGCTGACCAGCCCGACCCAGACCACCGGGGTCACATCGACACCGCCGATCGGCGGAATCACACGGCGGGTGAGCGTCAGCAGGGCCTCAGTGGGCACGCCGATCAGCCGCAGCGCCCCCTGGCTCAGATCGATCTGGGGGTACCAGGTGAGCACGATCCGGAACAGGAACAGCAGCGTCCAGGCCCCCAGCAGCAGGCCCACGGCGCTGTGCAGCACGGGCAGCAGGACCTGAGGCGAGAGAACCGGCGCCGTCACAAAGCTCTAAGCAGGCAAGCCCCGATCGTAGGGAGCAGGGGGGAGCTGCCTAAGATCGCCCGAGCCACACGACCGATCGAGCGCCATGACCCCCTCCCTGGCCAACTTTCTGAGCAGTCTCGTGTACGGCGCGATGATCGTGGTCATCCCGGTCAGCATCGCCCTGTTCCTGATCAGTCAGAACGACCGGCTGGATCGCCGCCTCTGAGCTGCCGCGACGGGACGCCGCCCCTCCCCAGCCCCGCCTGCCGCACTGGCCCCTCCGACGGGCCCCGGCAGGTGGGGCTTTTGTGCGCAGCCGTGATCGGCAGGAGCGGGCACCCAGTCCCATGCCCGGCTGGTCCGGGGCCTGCTGGAGCTGCAGCACCCGCGTCCCGCACCAGCGGATCGGTGCGCCACCGACCAACGGGCCACACATCCCTGGCAACGGTCAGATCTGCAGCGAGGGGCCCTGGGGTCTGCCCACAGCTTCTTCGCCGCAGGCGCCGCGATCGACAGACCCAAGCCGGCGCAGGCTTCTCGCCGGCGCCTGAGGGCACGACAAAGCAGCGGCTGCAGCGCCCTCTCCACGGCGCCCGGCGTGACGGTCAAGCTGGCCTCCAGGCCCCAGGCAAAGGCAGCACCACGTCCCGGCATCGAGCCAGCTCGGATCACCCTGGCCTGGCGTCGCTCTGCGCCCGCGCAGGCCTGCCTCCCTGCGCAGCCATCAGCCATGGGCCAGCCCCAGCCATCCAGACGCCCAACGCCCAGCCAGCAAAGCCAGCGACAGCCCATCAGCGCCGAGAGCGGCAACCCTTCTCCTCAGCAGCGCCGCAGCAGCAAGCGCCACAAGGCGTCTCGACGCCAGTCCTAGAGTGAGCCTCTGCTGATGCCCCTGAGGGTCCGCCTTGGTCAATGCCGCTCTGAACTGGGCCTCCATCGTCGGCATCGTGCTGGCGGTGGGCGGTGCCGTTCTCTACTTCGTGCGGAACTTCAAACCCGCGCTGGCCCGCGACTACGACGTGTTCTTCGCGGCAGTGGGTCTGCTCTGCGGCGGCATTCTGTTCTTCCAGGGCTGGCGCCTCGACCCGATCCTGCAGTTCGGCCAGTTCCTGCTCGCCGGCAGCACCGTCTTCTTCGCCTATGAGAGCGTGCGCCTGCGCGGCGTGACCACCGAACAGGCCCGCCGCTCGGCCTACTTCGACGAGGAGGAGCCGGCTCCGTTCCGCCCGCGCGGCGGACTCGGCGGCGGCTCTGACTGGGACCGCGAGCGTCTCGATCAGAGCGAGCCGATCCGTCGCCGCATCCGCTCCCGCGACGAGGAGGAGGACTTCTACAAGCCCCGCCGCTCCAGCCGTGCCGCGATCCCCGAGCGGGCCGCCAGTCGCCGCGGTGAGCCCGAGGACTGGGACAGCCCCCGCCGCGACGCCCCTGCCTCGGACAATCGCGCTGCCGGCGGCCGAGCGGCCAGCTGGAGTGACCAGGACGAAGCAGAGCGACGCCCGCCTGTCAGCCGCTACAGCGCCGGCGGTGCCCCCAGCGGCTCGACTCCCTTCGGCGCCCGCCGGCAGCAGCGCGACAGCGGGCCCGAGCCGCGTCGCGGCAGCAGGCCGGTGGCCAGCGGCGAAGCCGTCAGCCGAGGCAGCCGACGCCCGTCCGATCCCGCCGCAGCGGCTGGCCGCCCCGGCTACGGCTCCGAACCCGGCCCCGACAGCCGCGGTGGCATCCCCCAGGGCACCCCGCTGCGCCGTGACAGCCGTGCCGACTCCGGCGTGCGCGATGCCGACTTCTCGCCCCTCGATGGCGGTGCCGGCCGGAGCAGCCGCGACGCCACCCCTCCCTCCGCCACCAGTCCGCGCAGCGCCGCCGCGCCGGGCGGACGCGACAACAGCTCCCGCTTCGACGACTGAGCCTGCGTGCCCGAGTCGGCGGTCCGATGATCGGCCTGCTTGGCGGGCGAACGCCTGCCC
>CAYNGR010000012.1:15303-22751 GCA_964396755.1 uncultured Cyanobium sp.
CAGGTCCCCTGCCCAGCCGATCAGACAGGCCGGCAGCAGCCCGGCGTGGAGCCGGCCGGGCTGAATCGCTGCAACCGACTGGGCAGCCGGCTGTGCGGCGAACTGAATCTGCTGGGCATCAGCGCAGCTGGCGGAGGGGCAGGCCCGCTGCGGCCATCCGGGCTTCCATCCACACCGGCGACGGATGCTGCGGCCAACCCTGAGCCGCCTCCAGCGGCTCCGAGGAGAGCGGCAACCGCCGGGGCTGGCAGGACGCCTTGGCCGTGGAGGCGTCCCCTGGTCTCGCTGCTGCCGCTGGTGTTGCTGCTGCCCCTCTGCGCCTGCGACTCCTGGCCGGGCATGCGCCGCAGCGCCGGCACCGCCTCGCTGGGCGATCGCAACCGGGAGGATCCCGCTCTCAGCGCCCAGGGCCGCATCCTGGCGAGCGTCATGGCCCGCGGCGGGCGCCCCAGCGTGGTGCTGCAGGAGCAGCCCTCCGGCCGACTGCTGCCGCTGGGCCCCCTCAACCGCTGGACGCCGCATCGCTCGCCGTCACTGAGTCGCAATGGCCGCTATCTGGCGCTGCTGGTGCGGCAGGGTCAGCGCTCGCTGCCGCTCGTCTGGGACCGGGCCAGCGGCCAGCTGCATCGCCTGCCCCTGCCGCCCGGCCAGGAGGCCGAGAGGCTGAGCCTCTCGCCGGACGGCCGCAGCCTGGCGATCGAGGTGTGGCGCGATGGCCGCAGCAGCCTGCGCCTGTTCAATCTCAGTGGCCTGCTGGAACCCGACCTGCCCGCAGGCCTGCGGATTCAGGGAGGCGGCTCCGCCCCTCAGGCGCCATGAACGGCACCGTTCCCGCCGCGGGCAATCGCCTGGCCGGCCTTTCCAGCAGCGGCCGCAACGCCGGCGCCCGGTCAGGCCGGGAAGCTGGCCCACCGATGCCGGACGCCGCCCTCCCGCCCGGCCCGGGGAGACGCGGCGGCCTGACCCGGCTGGCGCTGCTCGCCGCTCTGCCGCTCGTGCTGGCCGGCTGCATGGGCGAGACGGCCAGACCCCTGCCGGAACTGGACCGGGCGATCGAACAGGCGGGCAGCGGCCGCGCTCCCTCGCTGGGGGAGACGGTGCTGGCGCTGATCAGCGGCCGGGGGGGACGCGAGCAGGTGGTGCTGGTGGATCTGCGCAGCCGCCTGCCACTGCCCGTGCCCGGCCTCAACAGACCCGACGCCCAGCCCCTGAGCGTCAGCAGCGATGCCCGCGGCGAGCGCCTGGCGCTGGTGCGTCACCGGCAGGGACGCACCGAACTGGTGCTCTACCGCCGCAGCCTGGCCAGCCTCGAACTGATCCCGCTGCAGCCGGATGGCGTGCCCAGGCGGGTGGCCATGGATCCCGAGGGCCGCAGCCTGGCGGTGGAGGTGAGCCGCAACGGCCTCTGGCAGATCGATCTGATCACCCTGCCGTGAGGCCCCGACCCTTCAGGGGACCAGGCCTGCCCAGTGCAGGAAGGTGTCATCGCTGAGGGCCTCGATCAGCAGCACCGCGACGAAGCCGAGCATCGCGAAGCGGCCGTTGATGCGCTCGGCATAGGCACTCCAGCCGAAGGCGGGGGCATCACCGGTGGTGGCGCTGGTGGCCGGCGGGGCCGCAGCCACGGGCTGATCGGCCCCGGCCGCGGGGGGGTCGGGACTGGCGGCGGCGGCAGGGGCGCTGTCAGGCATCGGTTCGCGGGTGGAAGCGGTCGTCAGGTGGGGAGGCCAAAGGTATAGCCCGCGGCCGGCAGCAGCCGCCAGGACCCCTGACCATCGAGCTCCAGCACCGTGTCGTGGTACTCGGTGAGGGTGGGCCTGTGGCCGACGCTGACGAAGGCCATCTCGCGCTGCACCAGCAGCTGATAAAGCCGCTTCTCGGTGGTCACGTCGAGGGCGCTGGTGGCTTCGTCGAGCACCACGAAACGGGGGCCGTTGAGCAGCAGACGGGCGAAGGCCAGCCGCTGCTGCTCTCCCAGCGACAGCAGCCGCGGCCAGTCCTGCTTGACGGTCAGATCCGGGTAGCGCTGGATCAGATCCGGCAGATACACCTCCTCGAGCACGTGACGCAGCTGCTCGTCGCTGAAGCGGTCGGGGGACTGGGGATAACAGAGCTGCTCGCGCAGACTGCCCAGCAGCATGTAGGGCTTCTGGGGGATAAAGAGCAGCTCTCCCTCGGGTGGGCGCTGCACCCGGCCCGCCTCGGGGCTCCACAGACCGCTGATCAGACGCAGGAAGGAGGTCTTGCCGCACCCGGAGGGACCCACCACCAGCAGGCGCTGATCCGCGGCGATGCTGAGGTTGAGGTCGTGGATCAGCCGGCGGTTGCTGCGCGGCGGCACCAGATCGACATGCTCCACCAGGATCGAAGTGGAGACGGCGGCGGGCACCGCAGCCGGGGCCTCGCCGCGGCCGATCAGGCCGCTGATCTTCTCCACCTTGGTCTGGAATCCCTCCAGACGGCTGATCGAGGCGGAGAAGGAGGCCAGCTCGGTGATGTTGTTGACGATGAAGCTGACCGAGAAGAAGACCTGCGAAAAGGCGATTCCCGCCTGACCGAAGACACCGAAATCCTTCTGCTTGGCGAAATAGAGCGGCGCGATCACCAGCCAGGGGAGGAAGCGCGAGAAGTAGTCGTAGGAGCGCTGGATCACGGTGATCAGGGCGCTCCAGATGATCAGGCGATCAAAGTTGGCGATCGCCCCGCCTAGCCTGCGGTCGGCCTCGCGGCGCTCGACGTCCTCGCCCTTGTAGAAGGCGATCGCTTCGGCGTTGTCGCGGATGTGCACCAGGCCGTAGCGGAAGTCAGCCTCGAGCTTGAGCTGCTGATTATTGAGGAACACCAGACGCCGGCCGGCGAACACGATCACGCCGGTGCCGATCACCGAATAGGCCAGCAGCACCAGGGCCAGCTGGCTGCTGATCGTCCAGAGCACGATCACGAAACTGACGAACGTCAGCAGCGCTTCGAACACACCGACGGTGAAGGACAGACTCTGAGCCGTGAAACTGTTGGCGTCCTGGGAGATACGCTGGTCTGGGTTATCGATCTCCTCCTGAGTTTCGTCGTTGGGATTGAGAACGTAATAGGCGCGATTCTCCAGATAGCGGCCGATCAGCCGGCTGGTCAGCCACTGGCGCCACAGCAGACCCAGCTTCGGCACCAGATAGCTCTGCAACGCGCGGATCGGCAGCGCGAACACCAGGCAACCCGCATAGATGGCGACGATCTTCCAGAACTCATCCTGCTGGTACGCCACCAGGGCGTTGTCGATGTTGCGGGCCACGAAGCTGATGCCCACATTGATGCCGTTGATCACCAGGATCAGCTGCACGATCAGCGCCAGCAGCAGCCAGGGCACCCAACGTCCCTGGCGCAACCGGTGGCGCAGCGACAGGAACGCCAGCACGCCGCCGATGAAGACGACCATCACCCCCTTGCCCCACGGCCCGGCCCAGATGCCGGCCACCCACTCGGGCACCCCCGGCAGGAAACGGGCCTGCAGGCTGGGGATCAGGGCACCGCTGAGGGCCACCGCTCCGGTGAGCAGCAACAGCGTGGTGCCCACCACCACCGCCACCATCGCCACCATCAGCAGCAGGAACTGCCAGCCGCTGCCGGCACCTCCGCCGTCGAGGGGCAGGAAGTAGGGCTGGGCCAGGCGCTGCAGCTTGCTGAGCTGCTCACGCAACGCCTTCAGGGGTGCCATGCGCATCCGCGGATGTCAGGCATTGTCGCCGCTCAGCCGCCGGGCCGCGCCGCAGCCAGCCGATCCGGCGCCGCATTCGATCAGCCGGGAGGCCAGGCCAGCGGACGACCGCCCAGCACATGCACATGCAGGTGGAACACGGTCTGACCGGCGCCAGCGCCGCTGTTGACCACCAGGCGGAAATCCTCGAGACCCTCCTGGCGAGCCACCCGCGCGGCCACCAGCAGCAGGTGCCCCAGCAGCGCCTGATCGCTCGCGGCGGCATCGGCCAGGCGGGGAATCGGCTGGCGCGGGATCACCAGCACATGCACCGGGGCCTGGGGCGCCACATCGCGGAACGCCAGGCAGTGCTCGTCGCTGTAGACGGCGTCGCAGGGGATCTCGCCGCGCAGGATGCGCCCGAAGATCGTGTCGCCGCCCTGGGTTTCGCTGGACATCGGTGGTCACCGCCAGGGGCGGTCAGGGTTGGAGGAAGGATGGACCGTGAGAGGCCGCCGACGCAGCCCTGCGCGGCACAGACCGGCAAGGATCGGCGCCGCAGGGCAGCGGCGGCGGAGCCGGCCTGGAGGCCGCGTTGCCAGGGAGCAGGGACCGCACCTGCTGGCCTGGGCATCCTGCCTGAAGCGCCCTCAAGCAGGCGATCGCCGAACGAACACACATCTCTGGAGTCGGGAGGGCCGCCCCGCGACTCGCCCCCCCTGTGGCGGCATCGGGCCATCGCCGCCGGGTGTCTCGGGGGCATGGCCGAGACATCGACCCGCGCGGCCGCGGAGCCATCCCCCGGCTGGCACGCCTCACCCCGGCCCCGCCTCCTGGCTGAGGCATCGCGCCAGCAGCCCAGCGCCCGACCTGCACGGGACGCGGGCCGTGCAGGGGCCGCCTGAGCGCCGGCTCTGCTCCCTCACCATCCCCGGGAAGGGCCGTCAGCACTGGCGATGGGACAGGCGGTGGCACTGAACTCCTGTCGGGATGGAACGAACGAGATGCTGGCGCGCTGCAGCGGTTCGGCTCTACGGGGCCTCGAGGCCGTGGAGGTGAACGTGGAAGTGGACATCGGTCCGGGCCTGCCGGGCCTGCAGCTAGTGGGGCTGCCCGATGCCGCGGTGCAGGAGGCGCGCGAGCGGGTGCGGGCCGCCCTGCGCAACAGCGGCCTGAAGGTGCCGCTCACCCGCGTGGTGGTCAGCCTGGCTCCCGCCGATCTGCGCAAGGCCGGGCCGGGCTTCGATCTGCCGATCGCCCTGGGACTGCTGGTGGCCAGCGGCCAGCTGGCGCCGGCCCGGCTGGAGGGAATCTGGAGCGCCGCGGAGCTGGGGCTCGACGGACGGCTGCGGCCGATCCGCGGTGTGCTGGCGATGGCCATGGCCGCCCAACAGGCGGGGGCCCGCGGCCTGGTGGTGGCGGCCGCCAATGCAGCCGAGGCGGCACTGGTGGAGGGCCTGCGGGTGTGGGGACCCGCCGATCTGGAGGGCGTGCTGCAGCTGCTGAGCCATCCCGATCGCGTTCCAGCGGCGGTGGCTCCGGCACCGACGGGCCGGGAGCGGGCCGGACCGGATCTGGCGGAGGTGCGCGGCGCCGTCCATGGCCGCCGTGCCCTGGAGATCTCCGCTGCGGGAGGCCATCACCTGCTGCTGGTGGGAGCGGCGGGCAGCGGCAAGACGATGCTGGCCCGGCGGCTGCCGGGGCTGCTGCCACCGCTGGAGCGCGCCGAAGCCCTGGAGGTGACCAGGCTGCACTCAGTGGCGGGGCTGCTGGAGCATCAGGACGGCCTGATCACCCGGCGGCCGTTCCGCAGCCCCCACCACAGCTGCTCGGGAGCGGCGCTGATCGGCGGCGGCTCCCTACCGATGCCGGGAGAGCTCAGCCTGGCCCACCACGGCGTGTTGTTTCTCGATGAACTGGCGGAGTTCCGCCGCGACATCCTCGATCTGCTGCGCCAGCCCCTGGAGGAGGGGGAGGTGCTGATCAGCCGCGCCCGCCAACGCTGCCGGTTTCCCTGCCGGGTCACCCTGGTGGCCGCCACCAATCCCTGCCCCTGCGGCCGCTACGGCGATGCGGAGGGGAGCTGTGAATGCGGCGAGGGCCTGCGGCGCCGCTACTGGGGTCGCCTCTCCGGCCCGCTGCTCGACCGGCTGGATCTGCAGGTGATGATGCGCCGCCCCTCCAGCGCCGCCCTGGCCGCCCCCTTCGCCAGCCGGCCCCATGCAGAGGCCTCCCTCAGCAAGGCCTCGGGACGACGCGAGGAGCCCTGCCACGGCAGCCGCCCTGAGCGCACCACAGCTTTCGCCAGGGACTGCAGCCCGCCAGGCCCAGCCCAGGGAACGGCGCAGACAGTCGGCACGGCGCCGCGTGGACCTGCCGGCCGAGCGGCGGGCTGTGTCGTGCCGGACGGCTGCCAGGCCCCGGAAAGCAGCGAGGTGGTGGCGGCGCGGGTGCGACAGGCCAGGGCGCGCATGCGGGCCCGCAACCCCGGCGGCCGCTGCAACGGCGCCCTCGACGGGGAGGAGCTGGCGGCGGTGGTGCAGCTCAGCGCGGCAGCGCACCAGCTGTGGCAACGGGCCGTGGAACAGCGGCGCCTCTCGGCCCGCTCCGGCCTGCGGCTGCTGCGGGTGGCGCGCACGATCGCCGACCTGGCGGAGCAGCCACAGATCCTGCCGGAGGCGATCGGCGAAGCGCTGACCTACCGCAGTTTCGACCTGATGAACAGCTGAGCGGCGGACGCCTCAGAGATGACGCTGCGGGGTCAGCACTGCAGGAGAGCGGCGACGCGGCCGAGCGGAACCCGGCGCTGAGCAGGTCTCCTCAGGCCAGGGGTGCCCCCACCGTTGCAGCGCAGGGCCGCAGCAGTGGGGGACTGAACCAATTGGGGACTGAACACTGCAGGGAGCAGGTCATGCAGCGCAGCATGGGGCGGGGGGACCTGGCGCGAACTGTTCGCCCCGGCACCACGAGCGCCGGGGCGGGGGCAAGACCAGAGGCCTGCAGCGCAGCCTCAGAAGCTCCGGCGTCGACGCGGCCGGTCGCGGTAGGGCTGCACCCCGACCAGGGGGGGCTGATGGGCCGCCTCCTCGCGGGGATTGCCGAAGGCATGGTTCAACATCTCCGCCAGCCACTGGCCGAAGGAGGCCAGCCCCCCGGAGGAGCCGGGATGGAGCAGGGCGGCATGGGACGCATCGCCGGAGGATGCAGGAACCTGAGCCATGGCCTGATGCGCGTGGGGTTGTCTCAGCATGGGGGGCATGTCAGGGATCGGGAACAGGTAAAAGCACCGGTTCTGCCTGAATGCCTGCCGGCTCAGACGCCTGGGAGGGGGAGGCCTCCAGGCCACTCCCGCTCGTCCCAGCCATGGCGGCAGGCCGGCGGATCCATGGCCGCCCCGCTCCGCCCCCCGGCTCCCGACATCCCCAGATCAGCTCTCGCTGGGAACCGCTGGCGCTGATCAGGCCCGTCCTGGCAGGCATCGGAGCCAGCTCCGTGCTGAGGCTCGGCATTCCCAGCAGCCCCTGTCCCAGCCCCGCAACCTCATGCAACGTCGGCATGGGCTGAGTGGGCCTGGGCTGTATCGGGGTCTCGACAGGATCTGCAGGCAAGCGTTGGGTGCAGGCCACACCGACCGGGCTGCCCGCTGACGCCGTGGTTCCCCCGCCGCCGCCCAGGCACCCATGAGCCCTGTTCCCCGAGCGCAGGGCGCAGGCAGACAGGCAGACAGGCAGACAGGCAGACAGGCAGACGCGATGGTTCA
>CAYNGR010000012.1:22851-34344 GCA_964396755.1 uncultured Cyanobium sp.
CAGGCAGACAGGCAGACAGGCAGACAGGCAGACGCGATGGTTCATGAGCCGCCGTCCTGCCTCGACGGTGCAGGGGTGTCGAGTGGCAGGCGCCCGACTGCTGCCGGACGGATCGTCTGCCCGTGGCTGAGCGGCCATGGCCTGCAGAGTCGCGTCGTGGAGCGAGCGGACCTGCGCTGACTCACTCCGCGCCGCCCATCCGTCCAGCCCTGCCTCGGATTGGGCGCAGCACACCGCCGTCCGCAGCGGGCGATCTCAGCCGGAAGCCAGCCGGGGATCCCACACCCCGCTGACGTGGCCATTGCATGGCCTGTCGACACGGTCTGAACGCCAGGCGCACAGCCCGCCGCGACCCGTGCCCTCTGGCTCCGCCCGGTCTTCTCCGGCCCTCAAGCCAGGCGTTCGGGGCCAGCCACCGCGGCCGGACGACACGGCGCTGCCGGAGAACCTGGTCGTGGTGATCAGCGGGGCTGCCAAGTCCTGTCTCCACTGCTGTGCAGCCCAGTCAGGAGCTGTGCAGCCCAGTCAGGCGGCGCTCGGCAGGCATGCGCTGCGGCCTCGGCAGCCACCTCGCGACCCCTTCAGATGCGCTGCCGACTCAGATGCACTGCCGACCTGACCCGATCGGGCAGCGGATCCGGCCGCGGGAGCCCTGAGGATGCAGGCATGGAACCGATGCGGATCCAGGAGCAACCCGGTGCCGACGCCACCTTCAGGATCTGGCGACAGACGCAGCGCCGAGGCTGACGAGCGCGGATGAGCGGGTACACAGCACAGACCCCCCGGGCGGATTGGCCCGGAGGGTCCTGAAAGACTTTGGGCTGGAAGCCTGGACGGGCTGTCCTGCCTGCTTCAGCGGCGACGACGGCGCTGCTGGGCCTTGCGCTTGTACTTCTCCGTCGGCGTCTCGTGGTGACGCAGGCGCTTCAGATCCGCAAAGATGCCGGCCTTGGACACCTGGCGCTTGAAGCGTCGCAGCGCCGACTCGATGCCTTCGTTTTCGCCGACCGTGACCTGGGTCATGAAGTGCTGCTGGGAGATGCGAAGTCTGGAAATGTAGCAAGCGCCCGATCGCCCCCCTCAGAGCCCGGGTGGCGGGGTGGGAGCAGCCGGTGCCATCGGGACTGTGCCCTGGGCGGGCACAGGCTCCTGGACTGCCGGCGCCGCCATAGACCCGGACGATCCCTCTCGGCCTGCGCCGCCCCCTGCCTGCGGGGCAGGCTGCGGTGTTGTGCTCGCACCCGCCGGAGCGATCACGCCCGTGCCGGCCTGGGCGGGGGGCTGCGCCGCCGCGCTGCCTGTTCCCGTGGCGGGCAGGGGCCAGCTGTCGTTGTAGACGTACAGATGTCCCAGGCGGCGACCGGCGTAGGTGCGCCGCATCAGGCGCCAGCCCTGTTCAGGCTCCAGTTTGTGGAAGCCACTGATCAGTCCGCCGGAGCGCGCCACGACCATCTCAGGGCCAGCTCCGGCCTTGGTCGGCAGGGCGATGAGCACGGTGCCGCTGGGCTCGCTGCGCACCATCAGCCTGTAAGAGGTGGCGAGATCCGTGCCTCCGACCCGCAGGGAATAGCCGTTGGCATCGATGTATCGCCCGCAGATGCCGGTGAAATCGAAGGTGGCCAGCAGGGGATTGACCGGCGACGGCAGGCTGCTGGCGGTGGAGAAGCAGGGGCGGCGGTCGTTGATCTGCTCATAGATGTTGAGCTGATAGCGGTTGCCGCTGCTGCCGATCGGCGCGGCCACGAGCACGAACCGCTGCTGCTCCACTTCGCTGGCCCCGAACAGAGCCTGCTGGGCCCGCGCCTGCCCGTTCGGCAGGCAGACCGTCAGTCCCAGCAGCAGCGGGAGCGCGGCGGGAAGCGAGCGGCGCAGCCGCCCGGAACGCAGGGAGTGAGTCACGACGCTGCCAGGGCGAGGAGCAGGGGGAATCGTATGCAGACTGGCGCCCCCGGCCCGCCGCAGCGGTGCCTGAACAGGCCGGACTGGCGACCGGACCCGGCGATTGGAGCCGAGCTGAGCCGAACCGAGGCCTGGCCACCACCACCGGCCTCCGGAGCGGCGCGCCCCAGCCTTCTGGCCCGACGGCCCAATGGCCAGATGGCCCGACGACATCGGCTGCCGGGATCCAGCCGCATGGCGCCAAGGACCCGGTGCCGGCAGGTGCTTCCTGCAGGCCGGAACCCGAAGACCGGCCTGAGTCGCAGGTTCCGTCACCCTGGCGCAGGCCCCGGACAGCGCGGGGCTGGCCGACGCCATCCCTTCCCGGCCTGGCCGCCTGACTGGGGCCGGGGCCAAGCGGCCCACTGGGCAGGGGGCCTGCATCCGGGAGCACGCTGCGCGGCGGCTCCGGCTGCCCCAGCCTCGGGTCACGCTCAGGGCGGATCCCGGGCAGACGCCATGGCCCAGCGGTGGGGACGCCAGGTCCGCCGGAGCGGGTTGGACGGGCTTGCCGGCGGATCCCCCGGCCTGAGCGCCTCTCTGCGGAGCCCTGGCTGCACCCAGACACCAAGGCCGGGCGGCAGTGACCGGTGAGGACCGCTCAGGCGCAACGCCGCAGGGCCCGAAGCAGCCGCAGGGCCTGGAGCAGCAGTCCCTCGGAACCGGCGCTCCTCCCTCTGGGCTGGGCTGCCTGGGACCAGCCGGCCACGGGCGAGCCCGGCCGATGCGCTCCCCTGCCGCCTTCAGCCGCTCACGCGGCACCGCCGGGAGCGCGCACCGCGTTCAATCGGGACCGCCGCCAGTGATCCGCTCCCGCAGCGGCGTGGCAGGGATGCCCTCTGGCGACTGGAGGCCAGAGGCCAAGCGGCCTGAGCCTGCGGCAGGAGCGGGCTGCAGAGCTGATTCAGGCATCTGCCTCCCCAGGCCACACAGGCAACCCCAGGCCACCGCAGCAGCAGCCACCCCTCCCCCGGGCGGCGCGTTGCCGGCAGGACGGGCGCAGTTCAGCTGCCTGCAGGCGTCTCCCGCGGGGCTTCGGCGGGCCGACGTGTTCCGACCTGCTCAGGCCGGCTTGTTGATGCGGATCGCCACCAGCAGGGCGATCACCGTGCCCGGCAGGCTGGCTCCCAGGATCAGCCGGGTGGCCTGCACGCCGAGATCAGGATCTCCGTAGGCCAGCTCGAACACGGATCCGGTGGCGGCGATGCCGAGCACGCAGGCCAGGGCCAGGAACAGCCCGGCGAGGGGTTTCATCGGCATGGCGAATGGAGGGTGATGGATCGGGTCAGCGGATCGAGTGCACGTCGCCTCGGTCGAAGCCCTGCTGCTTCAGACCCTCATTGAGGCTCAGCTCGTCGGTGACGCGATCGACGAACAGCACACCGTTGAGATGATCCATCTCGTGCTGGATGCAGCGGGCCAGCAGTCCGTCGGCCTTGAGGCGACGCGGACGGCCTAGCTCATCGCGATAGCTCACCTCGACGATCGAGGGGCGCACGACATTGAGATACACCTTGGGGATGCTCAGGCAGCCCTCCTCGTAGGTGTTCAGCGAGGAGCCGAAGGCGGAGATCTCAGGGTTGATCAGCACCAGCGGCGGCGTGGCGGCCTCCTCGATGTCGAGATCGATCACCAGCAACTGCTTGTGGATGCCCACCTGGGGAGCGGCCAGGCCGATGCCCTGGGCGGTGTACATGCTGCGCAGCATGTCGCGAGCCAGATCGCGGATGCTTTCATCCACCTTGCTGATCCGCTTGGCGCTGGTGCGCAGTTCCTTGGAGCCGAGCGTGTGGATCGGCAGCGGCGGCGACTCGAGCGGCTGCTTGGGCACCTGAACGGTGCGGTTGCCCTGCTCGGCTGCTCGGGCCAACTGGGCGAAGCTGCGCGCCAAGGAATCAAGGGAATGACTGAGGTTCATCCTAGGAGGCACGCGATGGAGACCAGCGTGGAGCCAGCGGGGCAGCAGGCGGACCAGTCCACAGGCGCAGCCGGCCCTCTGGCGGCGGAGCTGGTGCTGGGTGCCACCCCGGTGCTCAAGGAACCGCGGCTGCTGGACGGTCGCCTGTTCTGGCTGGAGCAGCTGCCGGCCGAGCGGGGCCGCACCACGCTGCGCCTGCGCACCCCGGACGCTCGCGAAGTCGAGCTCACCCCGGAGCTGGATCTGCGCAGCCGCATCCACGGCTATGGCGGCGGCAGCTACGGCCTGGCCGGCGACACAGCGGTCGTGGTGGCCGACGGGGGCCGCTCACTGTGGCGGCTGGACCTGGGCGGCATCGACGGCGCTGGTCGGAGCCGGACCACACCCCCCAGGCCCCAGCGGCTGACGCCTGAGGCGGCCCCTGCAGCCGGCAGCGCGCAGTCCGCGCTCTTCGGCGATGGCCTGGTCGACCTGGCCCGCCAGCGCTGGATCGGCGTGTGTGAGCAGGACGGCCGCGACCGGCTGGTCTCGGTGCCGCTGGCCGGCGGGGATCCCAGCCTGCTGTGGGAGAGCCCCGATTTCTGCGGCTACGCCGTGCTCAGCCCCTGCGGCAGCCATCTGGCCTGGCTGAGCTGGCGTCAGCCCTGCATGCCCTGGGAGCGCAGCCAGCTCTGGCTCGGCCGCATCGATGACCAGGGCGATCTGCAGGAGGCGCGCCCGATCGCCGGCAGCGCTCCGGACGATGCCGAGGCCGCCTCGGTGTTCCAGCCCCTGTGGGCCGGCAGCGATCTGGTGGTGGCCAACGACCGCAGCGGCTGGTGGAACCTCGAGCTGCTGTCGGACGCCACCCGGCTAGGGCCTGGATCGACGCCCGGTTGGCGCCCCCTGCTGCCGATGCAGGCCGAGTTCGCCATGCCCCAATGGGTCTACGGCATGCGCACCACGGCCTGGGACGGCCGTCAGCTGCTGGCGGCCGCCTGCCGCGACGGCCGCTGGGAGCTGGGCGCCCTGGTGCCGGCCGGCGATGGCGCAGCCGCGGCATCCAGACCAGCGACAGCCCTGTCTGAAACGGCGGCGGCGGCTGATGGCCAGGGCGCCGCGGCGACGGAGCCCGCCTGCGTTGCCACAAGCGGGACAGCGCCGTCCACCCAGGCGGGAACGTCAGCCGACACCGGCTCCCTCCGGCAGGGCCCGCTGCAGTGGCGGCCGATCCCACTGCCCTTCGACGATCTGGCGGCCCTCGCGGCCGAAGCCGGCAGCCTGGTGGCGATCGCCAGTGGCCCCCTGGACGGCCCCGGCCTGCTCGAGCTCGACTGCAGCAGCGGCGGCTGGCGTCAGCGGCCGGCCGCGGCCCCGGCCCTGACACCGGATCGGATCAGCATTCCGCAGGCGCTGTGGTTCAGCGGCCACGCCGGCCTGAGGACCCACGCCTGGTACTACCCGCCGCTCGGCGGCGCCAGCCCGGCCTCGCCGTTGCTGGTGCGCGGCCACAGCGGCCCCACGGCGATGGCCCGCACCGGCCTGAGCCTGACGATCCAGTACTGGACCAGCCGCGGCTGGGGCGTGGTCGATGTGAACTACGGCGGCTCCACCGGCTTCGGCCGCGCCTACCGGGAACGCCTCGACGGCGGCTGGGGCGTGGTCGATGTGGACGACTGCCTGGCCGCCGCGCGGGCCGTGGTGGAGTCCGGCCGCGCCGATCCGGCCCGCATCGCCATGGAGGGCAGCAGCGCCTCGGGCTTCACCGTGCTGGCGGCCATGGCGCGAGGCGACACGATCCGTGCCGGCGCCATCCGCTATCCCGTCACCGATCTCACTGCTCTGGCCGAGGGCGACCACCGCTTCGAGGCCCGCTACTTCGACTCCCTGGTGGGCCCCTGGCCACAGGCCCGCCCCCTCTACGAACAGCGCTCGCCGCTGCAGCAGGTGGACCGGATCAACGCGCCGCTGCTGTTCTTCCACGGCCTCGACGACACCGTGGTGCCGGCGCAGCAGAGCATCGCCATGGTGGAGCGGCTGCGGCAGCGGGGCGTGCCGGTGGAGCTGCAGCTGTTCGAAGGCGAGGGCCATGGCTTCCGCGACGCCGCCGTGCAGCGCCAGGTGCTGGAGCGCAGCGAGGCCTTCTTCCGCGAGCGCTTCGGGCTGCCGGAGTGCGCCTGAGGCGGTCTCGCCCCTCCGCGGCGACGGCCTTTGCCATGAAGCGCCGATCGGGCTGGAGAGACCAGGCCACCGCAAAGGGGGCGCAAGCGGGTCATCGACGATGCCGTCCTGGCCTCGCCCTCCGTTCAGGTGATGCAGGCAGGCGCTGACACCCGTGACGGCCGCTCCGGCGCAGGCCGAACGACGCCCCGAGTGATCCCCATGGCAGCCTGAGCGCCGACGGCCCCGGCGATCCCGCCATCGGCAGAGGTGTCGCTCCATCCCCTGCCGCCGGTCCCCCGCCGCCGACAGGGGATGGGCCCTGGTCTGCATGCCTCCTCCACTCCCTGTCCGGTGACCACCCTGACCACCTCGATCGCCTGCCTGCTGATGCCCCTGGGGGAGCTGTCCGGCGGCGGGCTGTCCGATGGCCTCAGGGCGCTGCTGCCGGGCCTGCCCACCTTCAGCCTGGGCTTGGGACTGCTGGGCCTGCTGCTGCTGCTGGGCACCGGCCTGGGCCGCCTGCTCGGCACCCACCAGTGGGGCATCCCCGAAGCCCTGCTCGCCGGCGGGCTCGGTCTGCTGATTGCCCCGGCCGGCGCCCTGCCGCTGATTCCACCGGCAGTGATCCAGCTGTGGGACCAGCTGCCGCTGATCCTGCTGACGCTGGTGTTCGCCAGCCTGCTGCTGGGCAAGCCCCTGCCGGCGCTGGGGGGCCTGTGGCGACCGCTCTCGGCCCAGATGCTGCTGGCCCTGACGCTCGCCTTCGGCCAGTACCTGGTGGCGGCGCTGGCGGTGCTGCTGCTGCTACAGCCGCTGCTGGGGGCACCGGATGTGATGGCCTGCCTGATCGAGGTGGCCTACGAGGGCGGCCACGGCTCGGCGGCGGCGATGGGTCCCACCTATGCACGCCTGGGACTGGAGAGCGGCGAGGCCCTGGGCCTGGCCCTGGCCACCGTGGGCCTGCTGGCCTCGACCCTGGTGGGCGGCCTGCTGGTGCTGATCGGCCGCCGCCTGGGCTGGGTGCTGGCGCCCGCGGGCGGCCTGGCAGCGGCAGCGAGCGACCCTGATGCCCCGACGGCGCAGCCACTCCAGAGCCTCCCGGACCCGGCTGCCGCTGCCAGGCCGGCGCCGCTGTCAACGCAGCTGTCGACGCAGGCAGCCTCCACGGTCGACCCGGCGGGAGCCGCCTCGGCAAACACCACCCCACCGCTGAGGGCCGCCGGCGTGGCGGTGAACCTGGCCCTCACCGGCAGCGCCGTGCTGATCGGGGTGCTGATGCTGTCGGGCCTGCGGCTGCTGGCCGCCTGGCAGGGGGGCCTGCTGGCGATGGTGGTCGACGCCCTGCCGGTGTTTCCGCTGGCGCTGCTGGGTTCGCTGCTGGTGCGGCTGGTGCTGGAGCGGACCGGGCGCACCGATCTGGTGCTGCCGAAGCTGCAGGGGCGCGTCGGCACCCTCAGCGCCGATCTTCTGATCACCGCTGCCACCGCCTGCCTGGACCTGTCGCTGCTGGCCCGCGACTGGCTGCCGCTGACGGTGCTGGCGGTGGTGGGCCTGGTGTGGAACCTGGCGGTGATCCTGCTGCTGGCGCCGCGCATCCTGCCGGCCAGCTGGTTTGAGCGGGGTCTGGTGGAGTTCGGCCAGGCCACCGGCGTGGCCGCCAGCGGCCTGCTGCTGCTCAACATGGTTGACCCCGACGACGTCAACGGCAGCCTCACGCCGTTCTCGATCAAACAGCTGCTGCTGCAGCCCTTTCTGGCGGGCGGCGTGATCACCGTGGTGGCGCCGCTGGCCGTGGACGGCTGGGGCCTGCCGGTGTGGAGCGCGGTCTGCCTGGCGCTGGTGATCCTGTGGAGCGGCCTGGGCCTATGGCTGGCACGCTCGGCACCTGCCGCCACGTGAGCACCCCTGCGGCACCACCTCAGCCATGAGGCCGATCCAGGCAGCGCACCCCGGCAACGAGGACTACCCTTCAAAGGAACTTATCGGTGTCCCGCATGTCAAAAGCTCAGCTGATCGCTTTCCTGGCCAAGGTCGACAGCGATGCCGCCCTGAAGCAGAGGGTCGATGCCGCCGCCGACGCCAGTGCCGTGGTGGCGATCGCCCAGACCGAAGGCTTCCTGTTCTCGCCGGCCAGTCTCAGCCGCCATCTGCGCGGCTGAAGGCCAGCGTCCCGACCCCGTCTGGATGCAGGGGCTGAGTCAGGCAGTGACGGCCACGGCCGCCTGCCTCAGCCCACCCCCAGATCGCCGACGGCGCCGACCCACAGGTGCAGGCTCCACTCCACCAGGCCGCTGGCCACCACCGGATCCTCCCGGATCAGCGCCTCGGCGCTGGCGTGATCAGCAGCCTCCAGCAGCAGCAGGCCGCCGCCCCCGGGTCGGCCATCGCCGTCCACCAGATAGCCGCTGCTGATGCGCAGGCCGCGCTGGCGCAGCTGCTCCACCCAGATCCGGTGCGCCTGCAGGTGCGGCCGCAGTTCGGCGTAGGGGCGCAGGAAGGTCTCGCGCTTGATGAACCAGGGCATGGCGTCAGCGCCCGAGCCAGGCCACTCTGACGCCGCCACGCAGGTTGCTGCAGCCATCGCTGCGCTGGCTCCGGCACGACCCGACCGGCGGCAGGCCCGGGCCACGAGGCGCCCGCTGGCCAGCGAGGCCCGCTGCGACTCACGCTGGCCTCGGCGTCCTCCAACCAGGCGCATCGCTGATCACTGCGCTGTCGGCAGCGCTGCAGCCAAGCCCCTCTGTGGCCGCCCGACCCTGCGTCCTGCCCGGGCTGCAGCGCGGGCGGGCGACGGCGCAACGGCGGCCGTGCTCACCCCCTGCCTCCTGGCGATCCACAGCTGCCCGGGGCGCCCATGTCCACCGGGCCGGGCCGTGAGCCTGGGCGGAGGGACTGCCCTGGAGCGTCAGTGCATCTTGCGGCTGTACGACGCCGGCCGGGAGCGGTCCTCGTCATGGCGGCCGGTATCGGCCTGCTGATGGTCGGCGGCGCGCCGTTCCGCCTGGGCCCGCTGCTGCTCGCGGCGGGGTTCGGGATCGGCAGCGGCACGCCCCTGCGCGAGCCCATCGTGCAGGGCATCATCCGGGTTGAAGCGAGGCATGGGGTGGAGGCGACTGCTCCAGCCCTAGGCCCGCCGCCGCTGACCCAGCGGTGGCTGCCGCGGCACTGCCGCTCGTCTGCCTCCCAGCCTGAGTCGACTTCAGCCAGCAGGGCCCTGCGCGGCTGGGCAGCCAGAGCTGGCCAGGCCCTGAGCCATCCCGGCAGCCGCGGAGCGGCCGGGAGCTCCTGGCCGCAGCAGCTCCTCCCGTCAGGCCGGCACGAAGCTGCCGTGCAGGCCGTGGGGGATCGCCAGGGGCAGCTCGACGACTGCGACCTCCGCCATCGAGGCGGCAGCGAGGATCACCAGATCGCTGGCGCAACGGGCGCCGTTCCAGACAACGCACAGCACCCAGCCGTCGTCCTCGCTGCTCGCTCCCGGGCGGGGCACCATCAGCGGCTCGCTGACGAAGCCGCGCGGCGCCGCGCTCCACACCTGCCGCTCGCCGCTGATCAGATCGAGCTTCTTGAGCGCCTGCAGCGGATCGTTGCCGGTTTCGCGCTCGGCCACCGCCATCCAGGCGTAGCGGGCCGGCAGGCCCTCGCGCTCGGGGTTGACCATGGCGAACTCGCAGCAGCGCTCGCTGAGGCGCGTGGTGCTCACCGAGCCATCCGCCAGATTGATGTTGCACTGCTCCAGCAATCCTTCGGGAATCAGATCGAAGTCGATCGCGCGGAAGTCGTCGTCGGGGCCGATTGAGGGGAAATCGCTGTAGTAAATGCTCTTGACCACCAGCGTCTCGCCCTCCTGCCAGGCGTTGAGGTGGTGGAACACGAAGCCATCGGGCGCGTCGATGATGCGTGGCGCCTGGCCGGCGAAGGCGCCGCTGTCGCGCGGGATCAGCCAGAACTTCGCCTGCCCGCCGGGCCGGGACTTGAGGCACTGGGCCGCCCCCTTCTGGCCCAGCACAAAAGGCAGCGGATTGAAGTCGATGGCGTTCTGCAGGAACACCGCCCAGTCGGGGGTGATCGCGAAGTCGTGCAGGAAGGCGAAACCGTTGAAGCTGTCGCGGCGCTCGCTGAGCAGATCACCGGCCTGGATGCCCGCCGCGGAGTCATCCTGCGTGGCGAATTCCATCAGCCGGATCGTGCTGCGCGGACCGGTCTTCACCCCGAAGGTGACCATGCGCGGCGCGCCGTGGTGGCCGGGATCGAAGCGCGGATGGGCGCTGAATGCCTCACCCGGCTTGAGCAGCCCGTCCATGCGGCTGAGGCCACGGGTCTCCAGCGTGTCGGGGTCGAGGGCATGGGGCTCGGCCGCCTCCCACAGGGCCAGCAGCTGATCGCCGAGGCGCACCACATGGGTGTTGGCGATGTTCTTGAGGCGCAGATCGAAGGCATTGGCCAGCGGCCCGCCGGGCTTCTGGCTGCCGAACACGCCCCGGTAGAGCACCCGGCCCGCCTGCTCCTCCGCCAGCCAGCCCTCGGTGCGGACGAAACGGTTGCGCAGGCTGGCGCCGCCGGCCTCGAAGCGGATGGCGGTGATCATGCCGTCGCCATCGAACGGGTGATGCACCCAGGTGCCGCCCCGCTCCAGCCGTCCGGGACCATTGCGGTAAAGGGTGCCCTGCAGCTCGGGCGGGATGGCACCGCGGGCGGCCTGCAGCGGCACGTCGTCGAGCTCGAGGCCGACATTGCGGAAGGAGCTGGCCCAGTCGGCGCGGTCGTAGGCGGCGCGATCGGTGGCGGGACCGGCTGCTGGGGAGGCGACGGACATGGGCGGGGCACGGCAGGGGGCAGCGCAGGCGCGCGCTGCGTCCATCATCAGGTGACGGAGTGTGAAGGCGCGAGGGGTGGGTAGCCGCCAGCCCCAGGTCAGATCTTCGGCGAACAGACGGCACACGATTTCCGTGACCTCTGCCCCTTACGGGCATCGGCGGCAAGGCCGGATCCGGGCCGAGTGGGAACGCGCAGAGCCAGAGCGAAGCAGCGCTGCCTCGCCGGGCTGGTGCGGGTGTCCTGGAAGCTGGCGAAGGCGACGTAGCTGAGGGCATCGATGCAGGGGTCGTCGGTCTCGGCGCCGTAGCCCAACTTCGAGAGGATCACCGGCTCGGCGACCTTGCGCTGCAGCCCCAGTTGCTCCAGGGCGACATCGATGTAGCGGGCCGTGTCCTGGCCGAGGCCCTCCACCAAGGTCGCCAGGCTGCTCCACTGCGCACCCGGTAGGCGTGTGTTCTGACTGAGCTGATGATGCCACCCCAGCATCGAGATCATGCGGACCAGGTCATAGGCACTGACGAGATTGCGGCTGCGCGGCAGATCGCGCTGGCCGATCAGCAGACCGGCAGGCCCAAGCAATTCGACGCCATTCCTGTAGAGATGGAAGAAGGCGGGATCCATAGCCGTGGACTGCCTGGGAGGCTCCCACTGCCCATACCAGCCGATCAGCAGCGCCTAGT
>CAYNGR010000013.1:0-29402 GCA_964396755.1 uncultured Cyanobium sp.
GGCGCTGCGATGCGGGGCCTGTCGCCCTGGCCCACACCCCAGCGTCCTGGGCCAGGCAACGCTGCCGCTGCGACGGGTCCCGCGGCGGCGTCACTCCATCGTTCTGGGCTGAGGCGTCCTGCACGGCCCCTTCTGGTCGCTCAGCTCAAGCGGCAGCTGCCAGTGGGCGTTGTCTGTTGCGATTGCCTGCTGCAATTGTCTGCCGCGATCGCCTGCTTCGATCTGGGTGTGCCGAGCGCAGCGACTGTGCCGGTGACGCTCAGGTCACGGTCAGAACAGTCCCAGAAACTTGCGTCGTTGCGAGCCGGGCTGGGGGGTGTCGGGCCGGGCCGCCGGCGAATCCTGCTGGTAGCGGGGCTTGCGGTCGCCGACGGTGAACACCGCCTCCTTGTTCTTCCACCACACCCAGTCCCGGATCGGTGGGGTGTTCTCCAGGTCCTGTCGGGTCAGCCCCAGACCGAGCTTGGCCGACGCGTTGAGCAGCACATCCAGCATCGCCTCACCGTCCTGGCAGACCGCCAGGGCTTCGTTGGTGCGCTTGGCGCCATCGAGGGCCTTGACCAGCAGGGCGACCCGTTGGGTCACAGGCAGGGACCGGAGATCGCGCTCCATCGAGGCATCGGGCAGGACCGGCACCGTATCAGCGTTGAGCGGGCCCCGTCGTCTGCGGCGGCGCAGGCGGTCTGGCCCTCCCGCTCAGCCCTGTCGCCATGCCGCGCAGTGGTGCATCTCGAGCGGGGGGGCTGACAGCGGGACAGCGGGCAGGCAAAAGTAGGGAATCGCACTTGCCCGATGTCGCCGCCAGCGATCACCCCGACAGCGCCAGGTGCGCCATCGGGCAGTCCACGTCCGGAGCTCACGCCGGCCGCCGCGCTCACGCCTGATCTGCTGCCAACCGCACGGCACTGGGTGATCAGCGATGTGCACGGCTGCGCCGATTCGCTGCTCGATCTCGTCGCCCTGCTGCCGGCCAGCGACCGGCTCGTTCTCTGCGGCGACGTGATCAACCGCGGTCCGCGCATCCAGGCCGCCATGGAGCTGGCCTGGCACCTGGTCGAGAGCGGTCGGGGCGTCTGGCTGATGGGCAACCATGAACAGCGGCTGGTGCAGCTGCTGCGCGGTGAGGTCTGCGCTGATCGCCAGCTGCTGGCAGGCAGCGACACCTACCGCCAGCTGGGCGGTCGCTCCTGCCGTCGCTGGCTGGAGCGGCTCGAGCAGCTGCCCCTGGTCCACTGGGGCGAGGGCTGGGCCGCCACCCATGCCGGCTTTGATCCGCTCACCTGGCAGCCGCACCTGACCGTGCGCATGGCCTTCTGGCAGCACTACGACGGCCGTTTCGGCAAGGTGATCGTCGGCCACACCCCGGCGCCCAAGGTGCGCCACATCCGCGACATCGTGCTGATCGACACCGGCGCCTGCTACGGCGGCCCGCTCACGGCGTACTGCCCCGAAACCGGGGTTGTGCGTCAGGTCCAGGGTCTCAGCGGCGACCGTCCCGGTTCCTCCCTCTCCCTGCCGCTGCTGCTTCGCTGAGCCGGTTTCACTGCCGCCGTGCTGACGATCTTCCGGAGCAACCGCGCCGAAACCCTTGCCGACCTGCTCGGCCAGCAGCTGCTGCTCTCGCCACCCCCACCGCTGCAGCCGCTGCAGGTGGTGGTCAACACCTGGCCCACCAGCCGCTGGCTCGGAGAGCAGCTGGCCCTGCGCCTGGGAGGGATCGTCGCCCACCTGCGCTTTCCCTTTCCCGCCGCCCATCTCGGCGCCATCGTTGACGCGCTGAGCGAGTCCCCTGTCGCGGCCGGTCCGGATCCCTGGCGGGCCAGCCAGCTGGTCTGGCCGCTGCTGGAGCTGCTGCCGCCCCTGGCCGACACCGAAGCCGGAGAGCCCCTGCGTCAGTGGCTGGCCCCCCGCGGCAGCGCCGCTGATCTGGATCTGGCCACCTGGCAGCTGGCCCGCGCCATCGCCGATGCCTTCGACGACTACGCCCTCTACCGCCCCGAGCTGCTGGCGGCCTGGGAGGCCGGGCAGGCGGTCGATGGGCAGGGGCTGCCTCTGCCGGCCGGCCAGGCCTGGCAGCCTCTGCTCTACGCCGCCCTGCGACAGCACCTCGAGCGCGAGCCCTTCGCCCTGCGGGCGGAGCGGGCGATCGCGAGGCTGCGCCGCGATCCGCGCCTGCCGGCCGATCTGCAGGACCGCCTCGGCGGCGCCCTGCGCCTGTTCGGGCTCAGCAGCCTGGCGCCGCTGCAGGTGCGGCTGCTGCAGGCCCTGAGCGGCAGCCTGCCGGTCGACCTGTATCTGCTCACCCCCTGCGCCGATCTGTGGCAACGCTGCCGCGAGCGACGCCAGGAGCTGCGTGATGCCCTGGCCCTGCGCCTGCCGCTGGAGGGCGAATGGCTGCGCCAGGCCCCTGCCCTCGAGGCCCGCTTCGGTCGCCTGGGAGCCGAGTTCCAGCAGCTGCTGGAGGGAACCGGCGAGGCCCAGCTGGGCGAGCAGCAGGATGCGGAGCTGTTCGTCGCGCCCGCCGTGGCGGCAGAGGCGGCCGCAGGCGAGCCGGCTCCGCTGCTGGCTCAGCTGCAGGAGCAGCTGGTGGCGCCCCAGCTGCGGCCTCAGCTGCAGCTGGCCGATGGGGACCATTCCCTTGAGTTCCATCCCTGTCCCGGCCCACTGCGCCAGGTGCAGATCGTGCGCGATCGGCTGCTGCAGCTGCTGGCCGCCGACCCACAGCTCGAACCGCGGGACATCCTGGTGATGACCCCCCAGGTGGAGGAGATCGCGCCGCTGCTGGCGGCGGTGTTCAGCGACACGGAGGCCACCGGCGTGTCGCTGCCCTGGCGGCTCACCGATCGCAGCCAGCAGGCGGAGGCAGGCCTGGCCAGCACCCTGTTGACCCTGCTTGAGCTCGCCGCTGAGCGGCTCAGCGCCAGCGGCCTGGAGCGACTGCTGAGCTGCCGGCCGCTGCAGCAGCGCTTCGAGCTGGAGCCCGCCGATGTCGCCCGGCTGCTGCGGGAGCTGCAGCGGCTGGGCTTCCGCTGGGGGCTCGATGCCGCCGAGCGCGGCGGTGACGGCACCCACAGCCTCGGCTGGGCGATGGATCGGCTGCTGCTGTCGCTGGTGCTGCCTCCCACGCCGGGCCTGGCGCTGGGAGCGGACGGGGCCGCAGCGCCGGCCGAGAGCCGGATCCCGCTGGAGCTGCTGGGCCGCTGGCTGCATCTGCTGCAACGCCTGCGCGACTGGCTGCGGCGCCTGTCCCGCAGCCGTGACGCCAAGGCCTGGGCCGAGCTGCTGCGCCAGCTGGTGGCCGATCTGTTCGCTGAGGGCGGCGACGCGGCCGCAGAGCTGCCCACCCTGCTGACGGCGATCGCCGATGGCCTGGCCCCTGCGGCCGCCCTGCCGCGCGCGCTGGAGGTGTCGGTGGTGGCCGCTGTGCTGGAGGAGACCCTGGCCGCCGATTCGGGCCGCTTCGGCCACCGCAGCGGTGCCCTGACGATCAGCGCCCTCGAGCCGATGCGGGCCATCCCCCACAAGGTGATCGTGCTGATGGGCCTCGATGCCGCCAGCTTTCCGCGTCAGCGGCTGCGCCCCGGCTTCCACCTGATGGGGCGTCAGCGCCAGCTCGGCGATGCCGATCCCGCCGACCAGGACCGCTACATCCTGCTGGAGGCGCTGCTCTCGGCGCGCCAGCATCTGCTGATCACCTGGAGCAACCGCGACGAGCGCACCGGCGAGGAACTGCCGCCGGCAGCCCCGGTGCGTCAGTGGCTCGACTGGCTGCGCGATGTCCTGGGAGAGCCGGCGGATCAGCTGCTCACGTCCCACAGCGCCAGTCCGCTGGAGCGCAGCAACTTCCGGCCCGCTGGCGGGAGGCCAGCGGCCAGCTGCGATCGGCGTCTGCTGCAGGCCCGCCTGGCGCTCGATCGCGGTGACCTGCAGCCTGCTCTGGGCCTGGCCTTCACTGCGGAGCCCGCCGGGCCTGAGGCCAGCTCCGCTCCGCTGGAGCTGGAGACGCTGCGCGCCTGGCTGATGCATCCGCAGCGGCACTGGCTGGAGCAGCTGGGCATGCGGCCGCGGGAGTGGCAGGAGCGCAGCGGCGATCTCGAGGCGCTCGAGCTGGAGGAGCGTCAGCGCACGCTGCTGCTGCGCGAGGCGCTGGAGCAGCAGCGGCTGGCCGCCGCAGACGCCCCGCAGACGCCCGATGACTGGCTGCAGCGTCAGCACGGCCGCGGACGGCTGCCCGCCCTGGCCGCCGGGGCGCTTGAGGTCGAGGACCTGGACCGCCGCTGGCAGAGCCTGCAGAGCGTGCTGGTCGGCCTCGGTGATCCCTGGTCCCTGCCGCTGCACTGGGGTGCCTGGCACCACCAGGTCAGCGGTCGTGGCGCGGCGCTGCTGCTGGAGCACTGCGGTCGCGCCACGATTGCCCAGCAGCTGTCGCTGTGGCTCGATCTGCTGCTGGCCAGCGCGGCGGCGCCGCCGGATCAGGCCCCGGCCCGCGCCGTGCTGATCAGCCGCGGCAAGGGCAACGGCTTCGAGATCACCACGACGCTGAACGCTCCCGAGCCGCAGGCGGCTGCTGCGGAGCTGGATCGCTTGATCCGCCTCTGTCAGCAGCAGGGCCTGAATCGCTGCTGGCCCGTTCCGCCCCGCAGCGGCTGGGCCTGGTTCGAGGCGGAGCAGGCCTGCCCTGGCAGCGGCCTCCAGAAGGCAGCCCAGATCTGGGAGGGCAGCGTGCAGCTGCGCGGCGAGCGGCAGGACGAGGCGATGGTGGTCTGCTTCGGCGCTCAGCTGAGTGCCGCCGAGCTGATCCAGGAGCCCTTCATTGACTCGGCCACCAGCCTGTTCGAGCCGTTCCAGCAGGCGATCGCGGCCCGACCGGCGACCCGGGGGCGTCGGGCATGAGTGCAGCGATCTTCGATGCCAACGACCTGTCGCTGCAGCCTGGGCTGCGGCTGCTGGAGGCCAGTGCAGGCACCGGCAAGACGTTCGCCCTGGCCCATCTGCTGCTGCGTCTGGTCAGCGAGGAGGGGCTTCGCCTCAGCCAGATCCTGGTGGTCACCTTCACCGAGGCGGCGGCTGCGGAGCTGCGCGATCGCATCGGCCGTCGGCTGCAACAGGGGTTGGCCGCCCTGGAGCGGGCCGAGGCCGCCACGGTCCACCCAGGCAACACGGTCCACCCAGGCGACGACGAAACCGATGGCGATGGTGCGGACCAGGGCCATCCGCCCGTGGCGGCTGATGCCGTGCTCGCAACCTGGGTGCAGCGCGCCCTGCTGTTGCCGGAGGAGCCGCGTCAGCGACTGCGCATTCGTTTGCTTCTGGCGCTCGAGGACCTGGCCGCCGCCGACATCACCACGATCCACGGCTTCTGCCGCCGCACCCTGGTGCGCGAGGCGCTCAGTGCCGGCCGTACCCCCCAGCTGCAGCTGGAGGACCCCAACGATCCCGGCGTCGAGGAGGTGGTGCATGCCTACTGGCGTCAGCAGGTGCTGCCGCTGCCCACCCACCTGCTGGCGGGGTTGCGCCGCTGCGGTCTGCAGCCCTCGCTGTTGGAGCACCTGCTGCGCCAGCTCGATGGCGATCCCGCCCTGCAGCTCGATCCTCTGCCTGCAGGGGTGAGCCCCGACAGCCCGCTGATCGAGGTGCTGCTGCCGCTGTGGCACGAGCGCTGGCAGAGCTTCCGGCAGCACTGGCAGCAGGACGGTCGCGCCCTGCAGGACAGCCTGTTCGACGAAGCCCGGCGCTGGCGCGATCAGGGCGTCAAGGACAGCAAGCCCTATGCCCCCACCGCCAGGAAGGACCGTTGCGCCGAGCTTGACGCCTGGATCGCCGGCCAGCCGCCTGACGGTGACTACCTCGCCGCTCTCGATCAGGAGCTGCTCGGCGGCTATTTCCACCCTGGCACCTTCAGCCGGGCGGCCCGCAAGGCCGAGGCTGACGCCGCCATGGAGGTGCGCCTGCCGCAGCCGGAGCTGATGCAGGCGATCGCGGCGCTGCTGGAGGGCCCCGCCGAGGCCGTGTTGTTGCACGCCCTGCATCACTGCCGCCTGCAGCTGCAGCGGCGCCGTGACCGCCGCGGCGTCAGCAGCTTCTCCCAGCTGCTGGCGGATCTCGATCCAGGCCCGGATCCGCAGATTCCCTCACCCCTGATCGAGGCGGTGTCGGAGCGCTACCGCGCCGCTCTGATCGATGAGTTTCAGGACACCGATCCGATCCAGTGGCGCATCCTGCGCCGTGCCTTCGGCGGTGGCCGGCATCTGCTGGTCATGGTGGGCGATCCCAAGCAGGCCATCTATCGCTTCCGTGGCGGTGACCTGCGCACTTATCTCGAAGCGGCCGCCACAGCTGACGAGCGCCATGCCCTCAGCGAGAACCGCCGCTCCAGCGAAGCGCTGATCGACGGCCTCAATCTGCTGATGCAGCCGGGCCTGCGCCGCTCCGGGCTGGAGGTCCCCTGCGTCACGGCACGCTCCAGTCGCCATGGCCCGGACGGACCACCGATCGAGCTGCTGTGGCTGGCGGAGCAGGCTGCGCAGGAGGCCCCGGCCGCCTCCGGCCAGCACGCCCATCCGTCCCGCAGCGAGCTGGAGCGCGGCCAGCCGGAGCTGATCGCCCGCCACCTGCAGGCGCTGCTGCAGCGCGGTCTGACCCTGGCTGACGGCGAGCGGCGCCGCCCTCTGGCCGCCGAGGACATCTGCCTGTTGGTCAGCAACCATCGCCAGGCCGAGGCGCTGCGTGCCGCCCTGGAGCGCCAGGGCATCGCCAGCCGTCTGGTGAGCCGTGCCGATGTGTTCAGCTCACCGGCTGCCACCTGCCTGCAGCGTTTCCTCGATGCGCTGGCCGATCCGGCCGATGCCAACCGGCTGCGGTTGCTGGCCGCCTCGCCGCTGCTGGCCTGGAGCGCCGAACGCCTCGCCGCTGCCACCGCCGTGGAGTGGGCGCAGCTGGCGGGCCGGCTGTCGGCCATGGGCGAACACCTGTCCCGGCGTGGTCTGCTGGGGGGACTGGCCGATCTGCTGGCGGCCGAGGGCCTGGCCCGCCTCAATCTGAGCGGCCGCCTGGCGGCCGACCTCCAGCAGGTGAGCGAACTGGTGCAACGACGTCTGCACGCCGAGCAGCTGCCGCTGGCGGCTGCCGCCGACTGGTTGCGGCGGCTGCGCCTCGATCCCGACCGTCAGGTGCCCGAGGAGCATCAGGCCCACAGCGATCGCGCCGATGGCAGCGTCTCGGTGATCACCATCCACCGCAGCAAGGGGCTGGAGTTCCCGGTGGTGGTCTGTCCGTTCCTGTGGCAATCCTCCAGCAGCGTCGGCTCCAGGGGGATCGGCCGGCGCTGGCAACCCCCGGGAGGCAGCGGCCCGGTGCTCGACCTGCACGTCAACCTGCACTGGGGCCGGGGCTTCGCCGCCGAGCGACAGCGGCTGCTGGCGGAGGAGAGCGAACTGGAACGGCTGGCCTATGTGGCCTTGACGCGTGCGCAGCATCTGCTGGTCCTGGCCTGGGGGCCGGCTCAGGCTCAGCAGTGTTCACCGCTGTTGAGCTGGTTGTTCGCCGCTGAGCCGCTGGCGCCGCCGGAGGAGGACTGGATCGCCCTGGCGCCGGCCTCGCAGTGGCGGCAGCGGCTGGAGGCGGAGATCGAGTGCCGCGGGCTGCCGATCCGGTTGGTGGAGGGCTCTTCGCTGGCGACCTCGACGCCATGTGCGCAGGCGGCCTCGGACGCGGCAGCGGCGCCGTTGCAGCTCGGCCCGGTGCCAAGGCGCAGCCTCGACCGCAGCTGGGGCCGCAGCAGTTACAGCAGCTGGATCCACGGCGCCTCCCTCCAGCCCCAGGCCCTGGAGGAGGGGCGCGACACCGGAGATGTGACGCCAGCGGAGCTGCTGGAGCCCGGTCCGGAGACCGCCGCCACCGAAGCCGCCCAGAGCAGCACCAGCACCGCAGAGGCCGCGGCAGCCAGCCGGGATCGCGCTGCAGCGCCTGATCCGGGTTCAGCAGGCGCCTCGGCCGGGTTCACTCCCGCCGCGACGGACCTGCTCGGCCCCCTGGCGGACTTCCCCAGCGGCGCCCAGGCCGGCGACTGTCTGCACCGGATCCTCGAGCAGCTCGACTACAGCCGTCCATTCGAGACGCAGGCATGCGCTGAGGTGGTGGAGCGGGAGTTGCTGCGCTCCGGCTTCGAGCTCAGCTGGTGTCCGGCGGTGCTGGCCGGGCTGGAGCGGGTGCGCACCAGCCCTTTCGGCGGGCCGCTGGCGGGGTTGCGGCTGGCGGATCTGGCGGCGGGGGGCTGGCTCAATGAGCTGCGCTTCGATCTGTCGCTCGGCTATGCGCGCGCCTCCGGTCTGGCCGCCGCCTTCCGTGACTGGCCTGGCGGAGCCTTCGGCGTCGACTACGCCGGGCGGCTGCAGGCCCTGCCGATCGCCAGCCGCGGCTTTCTCACCGGTGCGATCGATCTGGTCGTTCCAGTCCGCGGCGCTGATGGTCAGGACTGCTGGTGGGTGCTCGACTGGAAGAGCAACTGGTTGGGGCGCCGCGATGGCGAAGGGCGGCCGCTGGCCTGTGGTCCCGCTGACTACAGCCGAGCGGCGATGCTGCCGCTGATGGCTGCCAGTCACTACCCGCTGCAGGCCCATCTCTATCTGGTGGCGCTGCACCGCTATCTGCGCTGGCGCCTGCCCGGCTACGACCCGCAGCGCCATCTCGGCGGGTATGCCTACGTGTTCCTGCGCGGGGTGCCGGGCGGAGAGGACGTTGACCTCCTGGAGACGGCGGCCCGCGGCGATGACGTGCCCGGAATGATGGTGGAACGTCCGCCGCTGCAGCGGTTGCTGGCCCTTGATGCCGCTCTTGGCCGCACGGTCGCCGAGGGCTGGCAGCCCGCTGAGGAGGTGTCATGACTAGTCCGCCCGGCCGCGAGCTCCCCGCCTGGCAGCAGGCCCTGGGCGAGGCTCTGGCCGAGGCGTTGCCGCGGCTGCTGCAGGAGGCCGCCGATCCGCTGGTGCAGGAACTGATCGCCGCCCTGACCGCCGCGCTCTGCCGCGGCGAGCTGCTGCTCGATCTGGCGGGGCCGCCGCCAGCGGGTGTCACGCCGGAGTCCTGGCCTGAGGGCCATCGCGCCGCCCTGTCGCGCTCGCGCTTGCTGCTGGATCCGCAGGCTCCGCTGGTGCTCCATGGCGGCCAGCTCGCCTTGCGGCGCTGGCTGGCGCGCCAGGAGGCGGTTCTGGCGGCGCTGCTTGAGCGGGTCGGGCCTGCACCCTCCGGGCTGCCGCGGCCAGCGGGCTCAGCCCACGTGGAAGCGGCCGCCGAGGTCACCGCCACAGCCGGGCCTGCCGGGATGCCTGTCGGCGCCGGCCCGACGCCGCCGGCCAAGGCACCGTTGGCCGAGGCACAGCCGGTTGAGGCGCCCGCGTCGAGCGCGGACCGTTCCGGCCAGCAGCCGGACGGCCCCGCCGTCGATCCCGTGCTGCAGTGCCTCGATCCTCAGCAGCGCCGTGCGGTCGAGGTGGCCCTTGAGCATCGGCTGGTGCTGATCCTGGGCGGACCCGGAACCGGCAAGACCAGCACCGTCGCCCAGCTGCTGGCTGCCGTGAGGCGCCGCCAGCCGGATCTGCGGCTGCAACTGGCCGCTCCCACCGGCAAGGCGGCCGCCCGGCTGCGGGCCGCCACGGGCGGCGTCGAGGCCTGCTCGACCCTGCATCGGCTGCTGGAGAGTCGCGGCGATGGTTTCGGCCGGCATCGGCAGCGGCCGCTGGAGCTCGATCTGCTGGTGGTCGATGAGCTGTCGATGGTGGATCTGGAGCTGATGGAGGCGTTGCTCGAGGCCCTGCCGGCCCGTTGCCGCCTGGTGCTGGTGGGGGATCCGGCCCAGCTGCCGCCGATTGCCCCAGGGGCGGTGCTACAGGCCCTGCAGTCCGCTGCAGTGGCCGAGGCCCTGGCGCCGGTGCGCGTCGAGCTGCGCACCACTTACCGCAATGACGGCGCCATCGCCCAGGTGGCGGCGGGCCTGCGCGCCGTCATCGCCCAGAACAGCCAGCCCGCAGCGGAGCTGCCGCTGTCGCCGGCTGCGGCCCCGCAGGTCTCCGCTCTGGCGATGGTCCGGCCGCTGCTGCTGAGGCTCACGGATCAGGACAACCTGACCTGGCAGGAGGTGTCCGGCCGGCGACTGCCGGCGGCCCTGCTGCAGCGGCTGGGGCGCCATCAGCAGCGCCTGGCTGCCCTGGCGGCCGATTGCTGGCCCGGTGCCGAGCAGGACTGGGCCGCGCTGACGGCCGAGCGGGATCGCCTGCTGGTGCTCTCGCCATTGCGGCGTGGCCGCTGGGGGATCGATGCCATTCACCGCGCCCTGCTCGGCCCCGCCGCCCAGAGCGGCGTGTCCGACTGGCCCAGCGGCACGCCCGTGCTCTGCCGCCGCAATCTCCCGGCTCTGGGGCTGGCCAACGGCGATCTCGGCGTGCTGGTGGTCCGCGACGGCGTGGGGGGCAATGGCGGCCGTGAGGCCCGCCTGCTGTTCGGCCAGGAGGCCCCCCTGTGGCTGCATCCAGCCCAGCTGGCCGGCGCACTCGAACCCGCCCTCGCCCTCACCGTGCACAAGGCCCAGGGCAGTGAGGCCCGTGAGCTGATCGTGCTGCTCGAGGACGACCAGCGGGTGGACGCACGCCTGCTCTACACCGCGCTGACCCGTGCCCGTGAGCGGGCCCTGTTGTTCAGCGTCGACCCCAGCGCCTGAGGTCGCTGCAGGGGGTCTGCGACTGCCCGCATCCGCCTGGCGGCCCTGGCCCAAGGCTGCGTCCCGGTCTTCCTGGCTGCAGCGCTGCGTGGATGTCCTGCTTAGGGTGATGGATGGATCGCCACAGGCTCACCGGCCAGTTCCGATGGATCCTGGCTCCCTGTCCCCATCGTTCTCCGTCCCCGGCTCAGGCCGCAGCGAGCGGCCCTGGGGCTGGTTCGAAACCCTGGCTTCGGGCGAGGGATATCTGGTCAAGCGGCTGCGGCTGCAGCCCGGCCGGCGCATCAGCCTGCAGCGCCACCAGCACCGCTGCGAGCACTGGGTGGTGGTCGCCGGAGAGGGCAGCATCGACTGCGACGGCCGCCGGATCGAGGCCAGCATCGGCACCAGCGTGTTCATCCCTGTGGGGGGCCTGCATCGCGCCACCGCCGGGACCGTGGCGCTTGAGATCATCGAGGTGCAGCGCGGCGCCCTGCTGAGCGAGGACGACATCGAGCGATTCGACGATGATTTCGGCCGTGTGGTAACTTCCCTTAACAGCCTTTGAACCAGGGCAAGGCAACTTCGAGCTGGCAGAAGACAGGGTTCCTGTCCCCGCCAAGTTCACCGCATGGTCTGTTGCCGGCCTGAGTTGAAGGATTCATCAGGCCCCAGCTCTTGACCATCACGATTCAGGGTGACGCCCTCAGCGGCGCCACCGTGCCCGGCGCTGCCATGCTCGAGCCGATCTCTGCTGCCTCCGCTTCTGCGGCTGCTGACATCTCGCTCGACGCAGCACCGCCCACCACCCTCGCCTCCAGCCCCGTCAGCACGACAGCCGAGCAGCCTGAAGCCGGCGCCCAGCTCGGGACGACAACTCCGGAAGCAGCCCAGACGGACGCGTCCGTGGAGCCCAGCTCGGTTGATCCCGCCACAGTCCAGCTAGCGGATGACGCCAGCGAGGCCGAGCCAGCCCCGGCTGCCGGTTTCGCCCGCTTCGGTCTGGCTGACGACCTGCTGCGCGGTCTTGCCGATCTCGGCTTCCAGAATCCCTCCCCGATCCAGCAGGCCGCCATTCCCGAGCTGCTGCTCGGTCGCGACCTGGTCGGCCAGGCCCAGACCGGCACCGGCAAGACGGCTGCCTTCAGCCTGCCCCTGCTGCATCGCCTCGATCCCCAGCAGCGCACCCCTCAGGTTTTGGTGCTCGCCCCGACCCGCGAGCTGGCCATTCAGGTGGCTGACGCCATCAACAGCTATGCCGCCCACCTCAGCCGCGTGCGGGTGGCGGCCATCTATGGCGGTTCCGATTTCCGCGAGCAGATCCAGCAGTTGCGCCGCGGCGTCCAGATCGTGGTCGGCACCCCGGGTCGCGTGATGGATCACATGCGCCAGGGCACCCTCGATCTCAGTGGTCTGCGCACCCTGGTGCTCGATGAGGCCGACGAGATGCTGCGCATGGGCTTCATCGACGATGTCGAGTGGGTGCTTGAGCAGCTGCCTGCCGAGCGTCAGGTGGTGCTGTTCTCCGCCACCATGCCGCGCGAGATCCGCCAGCTGTCGCATCGCTACCTGCGCGAGCCGGCCGAGGTGACGATCCGCACCAACAATGCCGATGGCAAGCGCATCCGCCAGCGCCATCTGGTGGTGCATCCCTCCCAGAAGCTGGAGGCCCTCGAGCGGGTGCTCGAAGCCGAGCGCTCCGAAGGGGTGATCATCTTCGCCCGCACCAAGGCGGTGACGCTGACCGTGGCCGAATCGCTGGAGGCCCACGGCTACGAGGTGGCCGTGCTCAACGGCGATGTGCCGCAGGCCCAGCGCGAACGCACGATCGAGCGGCTGCGGGACGGCCGCGTCGATGTGCTGGTGGCCACCGATGTGGCGGCTCGCGGACTCGATGTCGAGCGGATCCAGCTGGTGATCAACTACGACATCCCGTTCGATGGCGAGGCCTATGTGCACCGCATCGGCCGCACCGGCCGGGCCGGTCGCCGCGGTGAGGCCATTCTTTTCCTGACGCCGCGGGAGCGCCGCTTCCTCGGTGGTCTGGAGCGGGCCGTCGGTCAGCCGATCGAGCTGATGGAGGTGCCCGCCAACGCCACCATCAATCAGCACCGCCTTGATCGACTGCGCGAACGCCTCACCGAGGCTCATCGCCAGTCGCCGGTCAGCGAAGAGGAGCGGGCGCTGCTCAGCGAGATCGTGCAGCGCGTCGCCGGTGAGCAGAGCTGCAGCGGTGAGGAGCTGGCGCTGGCCGCCCTTGCCCTCACCCTCTCGGGCCGGCCGCTGCTGATCCAGGGTGAGGACCGCTGGACGGCTCCCCAGCGCTCCCCCCGTGAGGCAGGCCGCGACGGCGGCCGTGAACGGGTCTCCCGTGACGGCTCTCCCCGCCGCCAGCAGACCGCTGACCGTCAGGATGGTCCGCCGGAACCTCACATGGAGCGCTTCCGCATCGAGGTGGGCTGGCGCGACCGGGTCAAGCCCGGCAACATCGTGGGCGCCATCGCCAATGAAGCCGGACTGCAGGGCCGCGCCATCGGACGCATTCGCATCTTTGATGCCCACAGCACCATCGATCTGCCCCGCGGCATGCCTGAGGACGTCTTCCAGGATCTGCAGCGCCTGCGGGTCATGAACCGCGAACTGCAGATCTCCCGCCTCGACGCCTGAGACGGGGGCGTCCTCTCCCTCCCCACCCCAGCAGCGAGCCATGGACCAGTCACGCCTTGACCCGCGATCCAGACGCTTCGGCTCCCGGCGCTTGCCGGGGGCCCTGGCCGCGGCTCTTGTCTTGGCCATGAGCGCGTCCCTGGAGCGTCCGGCCGTTGCCGGCGGCAGCATGGGCTCGATCGTCCGGGCCTTCTGTCTGTCGGCGTTCGAGAACGAAATGTCCCAGGCCGGCAAGACCCCGCCCCAGGGCATGGCGAACTTCGCCTGCTCCTGTGTCGAGGATCGCCTGCGCAGCGGCACCGCCCTGGAGTCCGCCAAACGCGACTGCCGTCAGGCGACGGCCCGCCGTTATCCGATCTGAGTGCACCCGCTCGACGCACCGTGCTCGGCGGCGTGGCGTCGCCGGCCCGGACGCAGGTTCGGCCGTCAGGCATCAGGCGCAGAGGCCTGTCACCTCGCCGGTGGACACCTCGCACAGCTCCGCCAGCGACAGGCGTTCCACCGCCATGACGAGCGAGTGCTGCACCTCGACCGCTTCGCTGGCCACGAGTGCCTGCAGCAGATCGAATTGATCCTGGCGAGAGAGCTCGCCGTCCTCACACCAGGCGAGGCTCCAGGGAACGGGGGCCGTCATCACGGGGATCGCGGATCAGGATTTGCTGACATTGGGACAGTTTTGCCGATGGAGGGCCCGTTCTTCCGTTTCGCTTCGCATCTGCTTCAAACTTCTCCATGGTTGACATGCCGCCCGGGCCATGCGGCGCAGGGTTGTAGGCTGGGCGCGATTCCAAGGCGTTCAGGCTCCCTTCGGTACGCCCAGCTCGCTGTGACCCATCAGGGTTCGACCCTCCTTCCAGGCTTCGATCTCCGGCTTCACTGTTCAACTGGCTTCCTGGGACATCCCGGCAACAGACGAATCGCATTCGCTTTCAACAGTTCCAGGCTCCATTCATGACCATTTACGTCGGCAACCTCTCGTTCCAAGCCGAGCGGGAAGACCTTCTCGACCTGTTCGGCCAGTACGGCGAGGTGCGCCAGTGCAGCCTGCCCCTCGACCGCGAGACCGGCCGCAAGCGTGGCTTTGCCTTCGTTGAGCTCGCTGACGACGCCGCCGAGCAGAAGGCCATCGACGATCTCCAGAACGTGGAGTGGATGGGCCGCATGATCCGTGTCAACAAGGCCACCCCCCGTGAAGGCGGCGGCCGCGGCGGTTACGGCGGCGGCGGTGGCCGCTCCGGTGGCGGCGGCTACGGCGGTGGCGGCGGCGGCCGCTCCGGTGGCGGCGGCTACGGCGGCGGTGGCGGCTACGGCGGTGGCGGTGGCAACCGCTGGTGATCCTCTGATCACTGAACCGCACGCGGGGCTGGCCAGGCTGCTTCGGCGCCTGCGGCCCCACCGGAACACCCTCTGGCAGGCCTCCGTCTGCTCGGTGCTCAACAAACTGTTCGATCTGGCGCCGCCGGTGCTGATCGGCCTAGCGGTCGACGTGGTCGCCAGGCAGCAGACCTCCTGGCTGTCCCATTTCGGTTTCAGCACCGTTCCGTCCCAGCTGATGCTGCTGGCGGTGCTCTCCTTTGTGATCTGGAGCGCCGAGTCGCTGTTCGAATACCTGTACGGCCTGCTCTGGCGCAACCTTGCCCAGAGCGTCCAGCATGAGTTGCGGCTCGACAGCTACGACCACCTCCAGCGACTGGAGATGGCCTTCTTCGAAGCGGGCAGCAGCGGTCGTCTGCTGATGATCCTCAACGACGACATCAATCAGCTCGAGCGCTTCCTCGACCACGGCGCCAATGAGATTCTGCAGCTGATCACCACGGTGATCGCCGTTGGCGGCGCGATGCTGGTGCTCTCACCAACGGTCGCCGGGGTCTCGTTCCTGCCGATTCCGGTGATCCTGTGGGGCTCGCTGCGTTTCCAGCGTCGCCTCGCTCCCCGTTACGCCGAGGTGCGCGAGCGGGCCGGCGCGATTGCCGCCAGCCTTGCCAACAATCTCGGCGGCATGCTCACGATCAAGAGCTATGCCACCGAGGCCTGGGAGCTGCGGCGCCTCGGCGAGGAGAGCCAGGCCTACCGGCTCAGCAACCGCCGTGCCATCCGCTTGTCTGCGGCCTTCGTGCCGCTGATCCGCTTCGCCATTCTGTTCGCCTTCCTGGCGATCCTGGTGATCGGCGGTCTGCAGGCCTGGCGCGGCACGATCGCCATCGGCACCTACAGCTTCCTGGTGTTTGTCACCCAGCGGTTGCTCTGGCCGCTCACCACCCTGGGCCGCACCCTCGATGACTATCAGCGGGCGATGGCTTCCGCCCGGCGGGTGCTCGATCTGCTGGACACACCCATCGCCATTCCCAGCGGTGCACAGCGGCTCGACTGCGATGCGGTGCGCGGCGAACTGCGCTTCGAGTCCGTCTGCTTCGGCTACGCCGATCGTCAGCCGCTGCTGACGGATCTCGATCTGGTGGTGCCGGCCGGCAGCACCCTGGGGATCGTCGGATCCACAGGGTCAGGTAAGAGCACGATCGTCAAGCTGCTGTTGCGTCTCTACGAGCTGCAGGGGGGACGAATCCTGATCGACGGCCTGCCGATCAACACCCTCAATCTGGCGGATCTGCGCCGGGCCATCGGGCTGGTCAGCCAGGAGGTGTTCCTGTTCCACGGCACGGTGGCGGAGAACATTGCCTACGGCAGCTTCGGCGCCAGCCGCGCCGCCGTCGAGCGGGCCGCCCTGCTCGCCGAGGCCGCTGCCTTCATCGAGGCGCTGCCGCGTGGCTACGACACGCTGGTGGGTGAACGCGGTCAACGCCTCTCGGGCGGACAGCGTCAGCGCATCGCCCTGGCCCGCGCCATCCTCAAGGATCCGCCGGTGCTGGTGCTCGATGAGGCCACCGCCGCTGTCGACAACGAGACAGAGGCGGCGATTCAGCGCTCGCTCGAGCGGATCACCGCCGATCGCACCACCCTGGTGATCGCTCACCGCCTCAGCACCGTGCGCCACGCTGATCGCATCGTCGTGCTGGAACACGGCCGCATCGTCGAGACTGGCAACCACGACTCCCTGCTGCGGCTTGGTGGCGCCTACGCAGGTCTGTGGTGCGTCCAGGCAGGACTGCGGCCCGATGAGCAGCTGCGGCTCTGATCGGAGGCGATCAGGCCCTCCGATCTCAGACTGTTGCTGAAGCGTCTCAGCCTGAACGGCCCCGCTCCCTGACCGTGAATTAACGTCCCGCGATGTCTTCCCCCGTGGCCCCGCGCCCGATGCGGCCCCGCTCCCGTCAACCCCTCTCCGCAGCGGTCGGTCTTGCCATGGTGTTTGGCCTCGGCACCGGTCTGGTGCTGGCCCGGCCACTGGCGGACCTGTTGAGCGCGCAGGCGGGTGCGGACGGCCCGGCTTTCTCCAATCCTTTCGCGGCCTGGGGTCAGGGCATCGGTCGACAGAATCTGCTGGTCCTTGGCACCGACGTGGGTGGTGGCAACACCGATGTGATTGCCGTGGTGCATGTCGGTGACGGCGTCACCAAGGTCACCCAGATTCCCCGGGACACGTATGTCGAGGATCCCCGATTCGGCCCGGTCAAGATCAACGCGCTGTACAGCCTCGGTGGGGTCGATGCGATCAAGGCAGAGCTCACCACCCATCTGAATCGCCCCATCCAGCACCATCTGGTGGTGAACCTCGCCTCGATCCGGCGCATGGCCGATCAGCTCGGCGGCATCGAGGTGGATGTGCCCAAGCCCATGGTCTACACCGATCGCAGCCAGGGCCTGTTCATCGATCTCAAGCCCGGTGTCCAGACGCTGCGCGGTCGCGACCTGGAGGGTTTCCTGCGCTTCCGCCACGACGAAACCGGTGATCTGGGCCGGATGGAGCGTCAGCAGCTGGCGCTCAAGGCTCTGTTCCGCAAGCTCGCCGAACCCCAGAATCTGGTGCGTCTGCCGGCTCTGCTGCTTGCCAACAGCAAGGACCTTCAGACCGATCTCGGCCCCATGGAGCTCGGTGGCCTGATCACCAGCATGGGCGGCACCACGCTCAAGGCCCAGCGTCTCGACGGCCGCCCCTTTGACCAGGGGGGCGTCAGCTACTGGGATGCGGACTGGGCCAGCGCCGATGAGCCCCGCGGCCAGGAGAGCGGAGAAGCCCCGGCCGCCTCCGGCAAGACCAGCAGCGCCTCCTCCAAGCCCTACCGCTTCCTTTTCTGAGCGGCTCTGCCGTCCCCTTGGTCGCGGGGTTCGAGCGATGCCCCCGGCTCGGAAACGGCTGTCGAGTCCCGACCGTCGTTGCCATTGCGCCGATCGGAAAGGGTGATCAGGGCCAGAACCAGCGCCAGCAGGGCGAGCACGGGGCTGGAGGCGGCCACCGTCACCCCCAGGGCGGCGGTGAACCAGATTGAGGCGGCGCTGCTGAGGCCCTTGACCTCTGGCTTGGCCTGATGGCGGGAGGGCCTTGGCGTGAGGATCTCACCGGCTCCCAGAAAGCCGATGCCGGTGGCTACACCCTGAATGGCGCGGCTGCGGGCCTGGGGGTCGGATCCGGCCGCCATCACCATCAGGGCGGCGCTCAGGCCCACAAGCACATGCACGCGCAGCCGGTTGGGATGGGGTGTGGCGCCGTGGTGGGCGCGGTTGAGGCCCACCGCCATGCCGCAGAGCACCGCCAGGCCCATGCGCAGCAGCGCCTCGATGTCCGGGGTGAGTTGCAGGGCCATGACGTGAGGGCGTGGCAAGACTGCGGCGAACGCAGGCGGCTGGCAGGGAGGCCCGGGCGTTGATCAGCCCGGAACAACCTCTCTAGGGTGGGCGCCATCGTGGCAACGGCGGCGCCTCAGCGCTTCCCAGGGGCCGCCCGAATGACGACCGGCCCCGGAGGGAGCTGAGGTGACTCCCGATCTGCTGCGCAACACGCTCAAGCTCGCCACCGCCGCGTTCATCACCGCCGCCATCGCGGTGTGGACCGAACGCATCACCTACCTCTGGTATCCCCTCCTGGCTGTGGTGATCGTCGTCGATGACAACGACGACCAGACCCTGAAGGCGGCCAGCGGCCGGGTGATGGGCACCATCCTGGGTGGTCTGATCACCTTCCTGGTCCACACCGTGCTCAGCGGCTGGGTGGGCGTGCTGGTGTCGCTGTTGCTGATGGTTCCTGCCCTGCAGCTGCTGGGCTGGCAGAGCGCCCTGGGAACGGCCGGGATCACCAGCATCATGTTCCTGATGCTTCCCAGCCATGTCGCTCTGAACTGGGACTACGTGTTCAACAGGGCTCTGGACACGTCGGTGGGCTGCCTGGTGGCCATCGCCGTGGGGCTGCTGTTCTGGCCGCGCAATGCGATCGGGCTGATGGAACAGGCCGAAGCGCATCTGCATCTGCAGCTGACCAACCAGCTGCGCCGCTATCGCGCCTGGCTGGATCAGGGCGATCCACGCCCGCTGCCGCTGGATCCGGCGCCGCTGACCAGTGACCTGCAGCGGTTGGAGCAACTGATGGCCCAGGAACAGGCCGGCCCGCGCCGCCAGGCCCTCAGACGGGGGCACTGGGACCAGCGGCTGCGGCTCTGGCAGCTCGTGCACTTTCACTGGGTGTCCTGGGAGCGGCTGCTCGCCGATCTGCCGGACCATCAGATTCAGGCCGCTGATCCACTGCGGCAGGCGATCCTCACCCTCGAGCCCCAGCTTCTGGGCGAGCCGCGCCCGACGCCGGTCCGCCAGAGCGAGCTGTGGAGCCAGCTGGCCGCACGCCAACGGTTGCCGCTGCTGCCGCTGCTGGCCCTGGCGGAGGAATGGCGGCCCCTGCACGCCTGTCTCGGCCGGCTGGGGAGGTTCGTGACGCCATGATCAACCGTCAGGCCCTGCGCACCGCCGTCACCACCGGCCTGGCGAATGCGTTCGCCAGCCTCTCCGGCGTCCCCGACAGCCAGTACGCCCCCCTGGCCGTGCTGTCGGTTGCGACAGGCAGCTATGGCGGCGCCTTCGAGCTCGGACGGCAGCGGCTGCTGGGCACGGCCCTCGGCGCCGGTCTGTTGCTGGTGGGTTACGAGGGGCTCAAGGGGATACCCATGCCGGTGGGGCTGGCGCTCACGCTCGGCAGCCTGCGGCTGCTGGGGGGCCTGCTGCAGCTGAAGGTCGGCTACAAGGTGGGCGGCATGATCATCGTCATGGGCTGGCTGGTGCACGAGGGCAGCCTGGCCAGCTGGTTGCCGCTGCGCTTCTTCTGGACCGCCTTCGGGGTGCTGCTCACCCTGCTGAGCCTGAGGCTGTTCTGGCCCGCCCGCAGCCTCGATCAGATCATGGAGGCCTATGCCGGATTGCTCAGCCAGGTGCAGCTGGCCCTGCGTCAGCTGGCCGATGGTCTGCAGGCCGGCGATGGCGCCTCAGGCCGAGCCCCCATTCCCTCAGTCCATTACCTGGGTCTGCGCAACCAGCTGCAGGCGATGCGCCGCCTGCGGCCTCTCCTGCTCCAGGAGCTCGGAACCCTCGCTGCCCGGCATCCAGCGGCCCTGCTGCTGGCCAGCTTTGACGGCACCGCGTCGCGGCTGGTGACCCTGGTGCGTGCCATGGAGCGCGCCACCCCCACGCCGCATCCCCCCCCTCAGCTGCAGCGGCTGCACCAGGCTGAGGCCGACCTGCTCTGTGCCATGGCCGAGCAGCTGCATCTGTGGGAGCAGCGGATCCGCCGCAAGCTCCAGACCCATCCCGGTGGTCAGAGCCTGCCTGAGCCACCACCCCAGGAACTGACGCTGCCCATCAGCTGGCAACAGCTCAATCGGGACCTCAACGATCCGCTCACCAATGTGGCGGCCAGCGAACGTCTGGAGCGGATCGCCGTGCGCCTGTTGCTCTGCCGTCAGGCCGCTCAGGCGATCCGTGATGGAGAGACACGCTGGCGGGTGCTGCTGCAGCGCAGTTGAGCGTCAGTCCGGCGCCCCCACTTGATGGGCCTGATCCAGCAGTGACGTCTCTCTCTGCTGACACCAGGGGAGCAGCTCGGCCACAGCGACAGGCGCTCACGGCTTCCCCGCGAGGGCTGCGGAGCCAGACGGGGCCTTCAGGGCGCCCCTGGCTGCGCGCCGGCCACGGCCATCGGGTTGAACGACGCTCGCCCGTTCGGGTTGGAGGTCCAGCGCGATGCCGACACCTGCCGCCGCCTGCCTTCTCCGCCGCCCGCAGGGCTGCACACCGCTTGGAGCGAGAGCCTGGCACATTGAGCAGAGTGGAATCTCTTGCGCCGTCTGTGCATCCAGTGGCCCTCCGCAACCGCGCCCTGGCCCTGATGCTGCTGGTCGCCCTGACCCCCCAGGTCGGGCTGTTGCAGAAGGCCCGGGCGCAGGTCCGCGCCCAGGGGACGTCGGCACTGCCATCGGAGGCGTTGCTGGAGCGCAACTGGCAGCGACTCGATGCGGAACTGCGCGCCCTTGATCAGCTGCTTCCCGCAGAACCGCAGGCTCTGCCCGTCGAGCGTCTCAGTGTTCCTGGGCTGCCAGCCGGTCTGATCCGTGCCAACCAGCCTGCCAGTGAGGCGATTCAGCCTGATCAGATTCTGCCCAGCCCGCCCCTGGCCCTGCCCACGGCCGCGCAACTGCAGGCGGGCCAGGTCGCCTCGCTCAGCCTCGAGCAGGCGCTCGCCATCGCCTTCGCGGGCAGCGCCGGCCTGCAGGCCCAGCGTGAGCTGGTGGCCTCCGCCCTGGCGAGCCTTCAGGCCGCGATGGGCAGCTACTGGCCCACGATCAGCGCCTTCGCCGGCGGTGGCTATTCACGCAGCCGCAGCTCCATCACATCCCTGAGCCCCAACGACACCCTGGGTTTCGGCCCCCAGTTCGCACCCAACGGCCTGCTGGATGCCGCCGGCCAGCCCACCGCCGGTGCCTACTACGTGCCCGATGGCGGCTGGGTGAAGTTCAATTCCGGCAGCACCAGCTTCGAAGGCGGCCTGCAGCTCAACTACGCCCTGCTCGATTTCGGCCGCACACCCGCTGTTCGTGCCGCCCGCGCCACTCTTGAGCAACAGCGCAACATCTACGCCAATCAGTTGCGCGCGCTGCAGCTGCAGGTGAGCGAGGCCTATTACCAGCTGCAGCAGCAGGACCAGCTGGTGCGCATCTACGACGCCAACGTGCGCAACGACCTCCTGATCCTGCAGGACAGCCTCGATCTCAAGCAGGCCGGCCTGGTGCCGCGGTTGGACGTGCTGCGGCGCCGGGCGATCCTGGCGGCCGACGAGGAGACTCTGATCCAGGCCCTCGCCGACCGCTCCGTGGCCCGCCGTCAGCTGGCCCAGTTGCTCAACCTGCCGCCGCAGGTGACACCCACGGCCAGCGATCCGATCGTCGTGCAGCCTCGCTGGCCGCTGGACCTGGAGCAGAGTCTGCTGGCGGCCTACCGGGGCAATCCGGAACTCGAGGCGATTCTGGCCACCCGCAATGCCCTGGCCCAGCAGCAGCAGGCCACGGCGGCTGGTCTGCTGCCGAAGCTGTCCCTGTTCGCCAATGCCGGCGGCAGCAGCAACCTCACCAGCCTGGGCAACTTTGAGCTGGGCGGTGGCGGTTGCTGCGGTCCAGCCCTTCCCCTGAGCTCCACCAACAGCTGGGACTGGTCGGTCGGCCTGACCTTCACCTGGCTGCTGTTCGATGCCGGCACCACGGCGGGGCAGGCGCGCGCCCTGGCCAGGCGCGAGGCCGCCGCGGCTCAGCAGGTGGCGGCCACCCGCAACGACATCCGCCTGCGGCTGGAGGCGGCCTTCTTCAATCATGAGGCGAGCCTGGCCAAGCTCAGCTCGGCGCGCCGCGGCGTCGCCGCTGCCCTTGAGGGCTTCCGCGATGTGCGCCTGCGCTACCTCACCGGTCTCTCCAGCGAGATTGATCTGTCGAACACTCAGGACCGGCTGATCCAGAGCCTGGTGCAACGGCTCAACGCCACGGTGAACGTGAACATCACCTACGCGAAATTGCTGCGGGAACTGCTGCCGGTGCCGCGCGACCCCAACCAACCGATCACGCCCCAGCTGCAGCTGCCCAGCACCGCTCCCTGATCGCGGCCGTCGCCATGGCAACGCCCCTGCCTTGTCTGAGTCCGCCCGCCCTGAGTCCTCTCTGGCGCAACAGCCTGCGCACCTGGCTGGCCGCCACGCTCACGATCGGGATCATGGTCTGGTCGGGCCGCGCCGGCGTGATGCTGCTGGGGCTGCTTGTGTTGGTGGTCTTCATCAACAACGATGAGGTGATGCCGCTGCGCAGCAGCGCCCAGTTGGTGGGCGGATCCCTTGTCGGGATTGTGACGTCCGGGGTTCTGCACGCCATCACAGGCGGCTGGCTGGTCACCGCCCTCGCCCTGCTGATCACCGGCGCCCTGGTGCGCCAGCTGAGCCTGATCAAGGGGCTGAGCATGGGCTATCTCAGCTGCTGGGCGGTCGAGATCATGGGTGCTGGCAGGCATTTTGATCGGGCCCTGATCGTTGATCTCGCCCTCAGCGTGCTGGTGGGCATCGTCACGGCTCAGCTGGCCACCTGGACCTTCTGGCCGCGCCGGCCGCTGCAGCAGCTTCCCGCACTCGAACGGGACCTCTGCCTGCAGTTCCATCAGCAGATCCGGCTGATGGGGCAGTGGCTGAGGGACGGCGACAGCCCCCCTGCTCCCCTGGGCTCCCAGGCACTCCTGCCGCGGATTCTGCTGCTGCAGCAGCTGCGGGCTCCTGGCCACGCCGGTTCCAGGACTCCGGGCCGGACGCTCACCGCGCGCTGGGCTCAGACGGGAGACATCTGGCGACAGCTGCTGCGCCAGTGGATGCTGCTGGAGCCCCTGCTGCTGCAGCTCCCGGTGCCCCTGGACGCTGGTGCACTGCTGCAGGAGAGCCTGCGGAGCCTGGAGTCCAGCCTCCAGGGAGACGCCACGACCGTCGCGGCCGCGAGGCTGCCAACGGTTCAGGAATGGCTGGCGGAAGCGAGCCTGCTTGAGGTTCCCTCACCGCTGCTGCTGGCCATCGCCCTGCAGCTCGAGCAGCTGCAGCACCTTCTGTTCAGCCGGACGCTGCTGCGGCACGCCATCGAACGGCGGCAAGGCGGCTCGGCATGAACACCGCTCCCCTTCGCGACAACCTGCGTCTGGCCCTGACTGCGGCGCTGGTCAACGGGTTCGCCGCGCTCACCGGTCTGCCCTTCGCGTTGTACGCGTCCCTGGCCGTGCTCAGCGTCGCCGTGGGCACCTACGGAAACACCCTGGAGCTGGGCCGCCAACGCCTGATCGGCACCGCGATCGGCGCCATCGTGGTGTTCTTCGGCTATCGGGCCTGGGGCCATCTGCCGGTGCTGGTCACCCTGCCGCTGGCGCTTCTGCTGGCCCGCCTGATCGCCGGTTCCCTCAAGCTCACGGTGGGCTACACGGTCTGCTGCTTCGTGGTGATCGCCGGCTGGCTCAGCCATGAACACCAGCTGGGCAGCTGGATTCCACTGCGTCTGCTGTGGACGGCCTTCGGCATCATCATGGCGCTGCTGAGCCTGCGGCTGTTCTGGCCGTCCACGGCCCGGCTGGAGCAGCGCCGGGGCCTGCTGAAGCTGCTGGTCGATCTGGGGAACACCCTCCAGGACTTCCTGCCGGAGACGCATCGTGCTGATCGGCGCCGCCTGCTCACCCGGCGCTTGAGGGAACTGCGCAGCAACCTGCTGCAGCTGCGCGAGCAGCGCCTCAACGCCCTGCGCGAACTCGGCCCGCTGGCCTCGCGGCACCCGGTGGCGCAGCTGTGGGAGCTGCTGGATCACGCCTGCGAGAGCCTGATCCTCGATCTCGATGAACTGCGCCGCCTGCCTGATCCCCACTGGCAGGCCTGGGGGCTCGAACCCCAGCACGCCGACGCGCTCACCTTCAGTGCTTCCGTGGCCGAACGGCTGCTCGCCTGGCAGGCGGTGCTGCGCCGCACCCCGGCGCTGCCGGCGCCTCCCCGTTCGCCCCTGCCCAGGCTGCCACTGGACAATCTGAGCACCCCTCAGGCCCAGGACGCCTGGGAGCGGCTGAACCCTGAGCAGCTGCAGCAGCTGGCCGGCCGCCTCGTGGTGCTGAACCGTATCGGACACATCCTGGACATCACCGAACAGCGCTGGCAGGCGCTGCTGGCCTGAGCGCTCAGGCGCTCGGCCGCGACGACCACCAGCGCTCGATCCGGTACAGCAGCACCACAAGAAACACCACCAGCCAGAACCAGAGTTCCGGCGGGTTGGCGTTGCACAGGATCACCAGCAGCACCACTTCGCTCAGCAGCCAGGGAAGCTCCTGGCGCAGCAGCTGGTTGCGGATCACAGGACGTGGCAGGGGCATCGGTGGCGTCAGCGGGGGGCGTCGTTCTGGTTCAGAGCGGGGGTGTTCCAGCGCCGGTCGATGCGGGGGCTGCGGTAGCCACCGGTCAGCGAGCGCAGCCCGGGCAGCACGTAGGTGATCGGCGTGCGCCATTCCACATAGGCATGCACGCCGATCGTCAGGCCGTCGCGGATCGGGAAGACGCTGCTGCCGCGCGAGAGGGTCCAGCGGAAGCCATCGGTGCTGGACGGATCGCGTTCCAGCTCGATCTCGCTGCGCATCACCGGCCCGTTCTTGACCAGCGCCTGGGCCAGCTGGGAGTTGCCCACCGTGGTGGAGATGTCCTCCTCGGTGGCGGGGAGGGTGAGCACCTGCTTCACCCGGCCGACGATGCCACCGAAGCGACCGCGCTGGTTCCACAGCGGCACCACCTCCACCGGCAGACCCTCCGGCAGGCGGCGGGCGTCGGCGGGGGCAAAGTAGGCCACGGCCTTGAGCGGACGGTCACTGTCGTCGGCTCGTGCCGGCCGGCCGATCGTGCCGAGACGCTGGCCGGTGCTCACCGTCTGGCCGGGAATCACCTGCAGATCGAGCACCGTGCCGTCGCGCTCGGCCTGCACCTTGCCGTCGTAGGCGATGCGGGCTTCGGTCACCCTGATCTGACGGCGCAGATCGTCGATCTGATAGCGGCGCTGCAGCGCCTGCGTTTCGATATTCAGCTTGATCTGTTGATAGTTGGTGAGGACGTTCTTCTCCTGAATCTTGACGTCATCGAGATTGACGCTGGTGCTGGTCAGCCCCTGCTCGGCTGACACCACTGCACTGGAGAGCGGTGCCACCACCTCGCGTTTGGCCAGCCACTCCAGGCTGCGCAACTTGGAGGCGTAGGTGCTCTGCAGCTGGGTGTAGCGCTGGCGGTCATCCCTGAGCTTGGCCAGGGCGGTGTCCAGAGCCCGTTGCTCCGTCGTCAGCCGCTGGGCATCACGCTCATCCAGTCGGGTGTTGTCGCGCTCCAGCTGGCGCAGATTGCCCTGTTGCTGCAGAAGCTGCCGTTCCAGCACCGGAAGGTAGAGCTGCATCAGCACCTGGCCGCGCCGCACCCGCTCACCCACCCTCACGTTCAGCTCGCGCACCTGGCCGCCGGAGCGGGCATTGAGGATGCCGGCGTTGTCTGGATAGATCAGCACGCCGCTGCCGCTCACCTCGGTGGGCACCGGCCAGAACAGGGCCCAGAGCAGCAGCGCCCCGCTCATGCCACCCAGGCAGACACCAACCTGGCCGTGGTCGCTGAGTCCGGCCCAGCCGCGACGCGGCGACGGCGAATCCGGCTCGGGGCGGCCTGGAGCCTGGGGATCGCTGCTGAGGGCTGACTTCATGGCGCTCATCCTCCCCCAGCCCGGCGGCCTTGTCAGGCCTGCTGTGCGGTGATCCTGGCGGCCAGGCTGCGCGCGCTGGCCGGCAGTTCGCGGAAGGCGCCTCTGAAGCCCGCCAGCACCCACAGCCCGGGGGCGACGGGCTCTGCCAACGGGATGCCGTCGTTGCAGTAGCTCACCGGAGCCTGGCGGTAGCGCCCCGGCAGCTCGGCCAGCGCCGGCCAGCGCTGGGCCAGGGCCTGCCGCAGCCGCTGTTCCATCAGCGCCGGCTCGGGTGGCGGGCCAGGCTCCAGGCCTGGTCGCAGCAGCGTGATCTGCCCCGCCAGCAGACGCCCGCCGCAGGGCACCAGTCCGGCATCGACGATCCACTGCTCCTGCCTGAGCGGCTCCGTGCGGCGCTCCAGCGCCAGACGTTCGAAGCGCTCCGGCAGACGGGCCAGCCAGGACGGTGCCGGCATGGCGGCAGGAGCGACTTCCAGGATGCCGGCCCAGCTGCAGCGCAGGCGATCGCTCAGGCCGGGGGCGAGTCTCCGGCAGCCGCTGCCGCAGGCAAGCACGACGGGCCCCTCGGCCAACAGGGCATCAAGGTGCCAAGGCGTTTCGATGCGGCGCTGCTCACGTTCCACGCCCAGCCGTTGCAGGGCATCGCGCACTGATGTGGAGAAGCGCTGGGGCTCCACCTGCAGGGCGGGCAGCGGCCAGCCGCGTCGCCCGAGCTGCAGCCAGCGGCGGCGCAGGCCTTCGATGCCGTGCAGGCGTTCCAATCGCCGCCAGGCAGCGCCACCGCCGCCTGGAGGGATCAGGCCGTAGCTGAGGGCGGTCGCGGTGTCGCCGTCAGCGGCATCGATCAGGCGCACCGACTGAGCCGGAGCGGCCAGCTCGAGAGCCAGCAGGCTGCCGGCCAGGCCGCCGCCGATCACGGTGATCACTTAGATCTGCAGGGTGAAGGAGCTGATCACACGCTCGAACAGTTCCTTGACCTTGGGCCAGCGCACCTCGTTGGTGCTGGCGGCGAAGGTGTAGAGGCGACCGCGGTCGGACACCACCGTGGCCAGCTCGTGCCGATCGCGGTCGGCCAGGTGCACGGCGTACTCAAGGTCATAGAAGGTGTGGCCGTCCTGCTCGCGTTCGCGTGCCTCGACCAGCTCCGCCTCCCGGCCGCTGCCCTCCGGTGCGATCACGACCCGCCGGAGCGTCTCACCCACGGCCACGGCGCTGCCCAGGCTGGCCACATCGCGATCCGCGGTGACATCGGAGATCACCAGGCTGAGGGTCTCATCGCTGTTGATCAGGTCGTGGAACACCACCTGGGGTCCATCGCTGACCTGCACGCGCGTCCAGCCGGTGGGATACAGAAAGGCGTAGCGGCCGTCGGGGCTGGAGAAGGAGTTGAGGCCGGCGGCGGCGGCGCTGCAGGCCCCCAGGCCCAGCCCCAGTGCGGCGATCAGGGCAAAGCTGAGCAGCAGGCGCGGCAGCCGGCTCCAGAGCGGGGCGATGCGGAGGGGGCGACCCATGACGACGGGGCAGTTGGGGCGCATTCTCTCCCGCAGCGGGAACGCCCTGCCTAGATTCAGGGTCCCCGCGCCTCGACGCTGAGCGGCTTTACCCGACCCCTGGCCCGGCTGATCGATCAGTTCGAGCGCCTGCCCGGCATCGGGCCACGTACCGCCCAGCGCCTGGCCCTGCACCTGCTGCGCCAGCCCAGCGAGCAGATCCAGGCCTTCGCCGATGCCCTGCTGGCCGCCCGCAGTCAGGTGGGTCAGTGTCGCCGCTGCTTCCATCTGTCGGCCGAGGAGCTCTGTGACATCTGCCGCAACGAGGAGCGTCGCAACGGCCAGATCTGCGTCGTGGCCGATTCGCGCGACCTGCTGGCGCTGGAACGCACCCGCGAGTTCCGCGGCGCTTATCACGTGCTGGGTGGTCTGATTTCGCCCATGGATGGCGTTGGCCCTGAGCTGCTGCACATCCAGCCTCTGGTCGAGCGGGTGGAGCGGGACGGCATCAGCGAGGTGATCCTGGCTCTCACCCCGAGCGTCGAGGGCGACACCACCAGCCTCTACCTGGCGCGGCTGCTGCGCCCGTTCACCGCGGTCAGCCGCATCGCCTACGGCCTGCCGGTCGGCAGCGAACTGGAGTACGCCGACGAGGTCACCCTGGCCCGCGCCCTGGAGGGGCGGCGGCCGCTGGAGTAGCCCACGCCTGGAGCTGCCGCTCCGCAGCCTGATGCCGCCTGGATGTCAGCTCCCGGCCGCGGCCGCCCCCGGCATTGCCATGCTGTCTGCGCCAATCTGGCCCGGTGCGCGGCCGGCGGACCGCCTGGCCGCCCGGCTCTGCCAGGTTGCCGGCTCCGCCTGCGCCTCGAGCGACTTCTCCATCACCAGCTCCCGATCCGCCCGTGACCGTCTCCGGCGACAGCTCCACCGGTGTCTCCGCTGCCGCTGGCCGCCAGAGCCGCAGCCGCTACAGCGCTGTCGTGCCTGCCGAGCGCCTGCCGCCCTGGCTGCGCTCGCCGATCGGCAATGCCAGCGCCCTCGAAGGGGTGCAGGCGGTGGTGAAGCAGCAGCGGCTGCACACCATCTGCGAGGAAGGCCGCTGCCCCAACCGCGGCGAGTGCTACGCCGCCGGAACCGCCACGTTCCTGCTCGCTGGTCCGGTCTGCACCCGCAGCTGCGCCTTCTGCCAGGTGGACAAGGGGCAGGCGCCCGCTCCCGTCGATGCGGCCGAGCCGCGGCGGGTGGCCGAAGCGGTGCGGCTGCTGGGCCTGCGCTACGTGGTGCTCACGGCGGTGGCCCGCGATGATCTGGCCGACCATGGCGCCAGCCTGTTCACCGCCACGATGGCGGCGATCCGCGAGCTGGATGCGTCGGTGTCGATCGAGGTGCTCACCCCCGACTTCTGGGGTGGTGAGCGCGATCAAGGACGAGCACAGCAGCTGCAGCGGCAGCGGCTGGAGACGGTGCTGGAGGCCAGGCCGGTGTGCTTCAACCACAACCTCGAGACGGTGGAGCGGCTGCAGGGAGAGGTGCGTCGCGGTGCCACCTACCGGCGCTCGCTGGCGCTGCTGGCGGCCGCCCGCGAGCTGGCGCCGGACATTCCCACCAAGAGCGGCCTGATGCTTGGGCTGGGTGAGACCCGGCTGGAGGTCGAGCAGACGCTGCGCGACCTGCGCGCGGTGGACTGTCAGCGGCTCACCCTCGGCCAGTACCTGCGCCCCTCACTGGCCCACATCCCCGTGTCCCGCTACTGGACTCCGGCGGAATTCGACGAACTGGGGGCCTTCGCCCGCGGGCTGGGTTTCGTCGACGTGCGCAGCGGTCCGCTGGTGCGCAGCAGTTATCACGCCGCGGAGGCGACCTGAGTCTGCGGGCTGCGGCCTCCCGGCTGACGCAGCTCTGCGCCGC
>CAYNGR010000013.1:29502-34261 GCA_964396755.1 uncultured Cyanobium sp.
CGGGCACTCGACGACAGGTTGCCCGCCGCTGCCGCCCGGCGCCGCCATGGCGCCTTTGTGCTGTTCAGCCCGGCAGCACCTGGCGGTATCCGTTCGCCTCCAGCACCCGCAGTGGCGTCTCGTAGAGCTGCGAGAGGGGGCCATCGCGCAGCAGAACCTCGCTGGGGCCATCGGCCAGCACGCGACCGCGTTGCAGCAGCACGCAGCGCTGGATCTCCGGCAGCACGGCCTCAATCTGATGGGTTACCAGCAACAGGGTGGTGCCGCTGCCGGCCAGCTGCCTCAGGCTGGCCAGCAGCTGGTGGCGTGCCCTGAGGTCAAGGCCGTCGAGCGGTTCATCGAGCACCAGCAGCTCCGGCTGGTGCACCAGCGCCCGGCCGAGCAGCGCCCGCCGCTGCTGCCCCTGGGAGAGCTGATCGAAACGACGCGTCGACAGATCGGCCAGATCCAGCTGCTCCAGCAGAGCCGCGGCCCGGCGGCGCTGCTCGGCTGTGGGCTCGTGGGGGCGGCCCAGACCGTTGGAGCCGAACCAGCCCGACAGCACCACATCGCCGGTGCTCGCCCGACCGATCGTGCCGTTCTGCAGATCCATCGACACGAGCCCGAGGCGGCGGCGCAGCTGCCACAGATTCACCGTCTCGCTGCCGAACACCCTCAGCCGCGAGCCCGGCTTCACCACCGGATAGATCTGGCGGGTGAGCAGGCGGATCAGCGAGCTCTTGCCCGATCCGTTGGGGCCGAGCACGACGGCGTGCTCTCCCAGGTTGAGCCGCAGGCTCAGGTCGTGGAACACCGGCCGCGGCCCCAGCCAGGCCTCGATCGCCTCGAGCTCCAGATAGGGCTCCAGCACGGGAGCCGGGACAGAGCTGGACATCGCGGACATGGCGATCGGCGAAGGCTGGTGGCGGGAAGCCCCCCGGAGAGCCTGCCCGATCCGGCCGCCGATCGTCGTGCAGAACGTCGCCCGCAGCTGAGCGCCAGGGCCACGGCTTTGGCGTTGACCCTGCTGGAGGGAATCGGCCTCAGAGCTGGCGTGACCATGCTGAGCTCACCGCGCCGGCCGCAGGCCCGCTCAGCAGCGGTCCCCACCGCGTCAGAAGACGCGTTGCGGCAGCTCCGGGGCCCGGCGCTCGCGCGGCGGCTGCCAGCGCTGGTCCTCCTGCATCTGCAGCGCCGCCAGCACACCGGAGAGGCCCAGCAGGGCCATCAGCGCCAGCCAGCGCCGCTGCAGAGGCCGGCCCGCCGATCGCCAGCGCCGACGGCGGGCACGGCTGAGCGGGATCACCTTCGCGCCGAGGGGTTCGCCGCAGCGGCCGCACACCATGCGCCCCGCCAGGGAGCGGTCAGCCCTGACAGCCCAGCTGCCGCACTTCGGACAGGACATCGGCGCCTTGATCACCTCGGTCCATGCTGAAGCCGATGCGCCCGGCCTGCGCGTTCACAGCCAGTGGTGCGGGTAGGCCCCGGTGGCGGGCACCAGCCGGTGGAACAGCACCGCCATCAGCACCAGCAGCACCGAACCAGCAGCAACGAGCCGCTGAGCACCGGCGTCAGCACGACCAGCGGATGGACGGCAGGAGCACCCCGAGCCAGGCCACGGCACCGGCGGGAGGATGCAGACAGCGCAGCAGTTGCCCGGCGGCGATCGCCAGGCCGACCGCCAGGCCCTTGGCCCAGGGCGTTGCCCAGCACGAGGTTGCGGGGCTGGGCCAGAGGACCGCCGGGATGGCCGAAGAGCAGCACGGAGGAGGCGCCGAACGGGGCCACCACCAGTCCCTAGCCACTCCAGAGACTGAGCAACCCCAGGGCCGCGATCGCCCGCCAGCACGGCCCCGAGCCAGGAGGCCAGCCCATGGGAGAGGCTGAAGCGCGGCTGGAAGGCGCGGCCACGCCGACGCTCCGCCTGGATCGCTTGTTGCGCCCGGCGAAGCGGCATGCCCCAGTCCCCCACTCGGGTTCATTTCGTAGCAACGGCTACAAAACCGTGGGTGGGAGCTCCCGGCAGCCACCCCCATCCGTGCCGTCCTGCAGCAGCCGCTGGCGATTCAGGCCCGAACGCCACGCGGATTGTCCCCATCCGGGAGCATCGCTGCCGCAGCAATCCCGGGAGAGTGCATCCGTGCCGAAGCTTCCCTCATGGCCGCCACACCCACCTACACCTCGACGCTGAGCATCGGCGAGCTGATCGCCAACTACTCGCTCTATTGCAAGGCCCTGCGCATCCTCGTGCGCGAGGGCACCACGGTGGAGAAAGCGCGCCGCACGGTCTGCTGGACGCGTCTGCAGTCCCTGCATCAGTGTCTGCCGCGCGAATACCGCGATCCCGAGCAGCTGTTCTTCCTGCTGCGCCGCGAGCTGCAGAGCGGCTCCAGGCGCTGAACGGTCGGGTCGCCACGGGCCGTTGAGCCGGGTTGCTGCGGCTGATCTTGACGCTCAGACCTGTGGGTCTGGAGAGGCGCCAACCTGCTGCCTTTGCTGACGGCAGCGCCGCTGGCCGGCCGGTGGCCACTGCTGCAGAGCGTTGTTCCTGCCGCTCTGCCAGGACCGGTTCAGCTGCCGGGCTCGAGCAGCAGAATTCGGCTGTGCAGCTGCAGCGAGTCTCCGGGCGCCAGCTCCAGGCGGCGATCGCCGCTGATCAGCGACTGGCGCGGCCCGGTCCAGGGCTCCAGGCAGACCATCGGCCGCGGCGGCTCGCTCCACAGCACCACCAGATCCCAGGGATGCTGGCCGCTCAGTTCGATCCGCCGGCCGTTGTCCCGGTCCCGAAGGCGCACCGGTCCTCCCGGGCGGGCCAGCAGATCGACCCCTCGCGGCAGCTGCTCAAGCTGCGCTCCCGTGGCCGCCGCTGCCATCGTCAGGTGGTCGAAGCAGTCGTCGGGGAGCCCTTCGATGGCCACGTTCTCGAGGCTGGAGACGCCGAAATAGGGATGCAGGCCGACGCTGAACGGCATGGCTGTCTCAGCGGCGTTTCCTCGGTGCTGCACGCAGACGCTGAGCTCGAGGGATCGCTCCGCCAGGCGGGCCTCCAGTCGCAGCAGGAAGCCGAAGGGATACATCGCCCGTGTGGCAGGACTGTCGCTCAGTTCCATCGCCACCCCCCGGCCGTCGTTGAGCGGTTCGAGCTGCCAGGCCAGATCGCGGGCAAACCCGTGCTGCGCCAGCTGGAAGGTTCCCTGCGGCAGAGGCAATCGGTTGTCCGGAAGTCCGCCGCAGATCGGGAACAGCACCGGCATGCCGCCCCGCACCGACAGGCCCGGATCGGTGAAGCGCTCCTCGTCCAGGTACAGCAGTTCCCGTTCCTCGCAGCGCCAGCCGCTGATCAGCCCGCCCCGCTCCGGCACCAGCCGCAGCAGATCGCCGCTGCGGGGCTGCTGGAATTCCCAGTGGGGATAGGGGACGTCCCGGTGGGTCAAGACCATGGGATCGAGGGCGGCGGAGGGTGGGCCAACGGGCCGACCTGGCAGGGGCCCAGCCAGAACGGGGAGCCGCAGTGGCCCACTTGCCAGGCTAAGGAGCCGAGCGGTCGGCAGACACGAGGGTGGTCTGGCGGGCGCTCATGCCCCATGCCTCATCCGGCGGCGGGGGCTAGGTCCGTAGCGGCTGCTCTCCTCTCATTCCGCGGCTGCTCCCAGGGCCGGCTGACGGTCAGCCACCTCCTGCTTTGGAGTGGCAACAGCGGCGGGCGACGCCTGCAGGGGTTCGCTGGCACCGCGCAGCACAGGGCTGGCCAGCTGGGTCTCCACCTGGCGGTGCATCTCCTGGCGGTAGAGAAGCATGTGTTCCTCTGCGAGCAACAGCCACAGGAAGTCCGGCAGCGCTCGCGGTCTGCTCCTCGCCAGGTCGACCAGACGCCGCCAGAACGGCCAGCGGCTCGAGCGTCGGATCCCCTGACGCCAGACCAGGATCAGCAGTCCACGCAGCAGTCCGGGGGGGAGTGGGCCCAGACCCGTGGCTGACGGGATGGCGGAATCCCGCAGCGATCCCTGCTGCAGGCAGGAGCGGTAGACCCGCTCCAGATAGGTCGTGGGTTCATAGAGCGCGTCGAAGCAGGCCAGGAACTCCGCGGCAATCTGGGCCATCGGCCGGCTGGGCCGGTAGTTGAGCAGGTAGGTCTGCACGCCCTGATCGATGTTGTCCCCCTGGCCATCGCTCTCCAACAGCCGCCCTTCGTCGGCCAGCCGCTTCCAGAGCGCGGTGTTGGGCAGGGCCTGCAGCACCCCCACCATTGCCAACGGAATGGCGGTGGCCTCTACGAATGACACGATTCTCCCGCCGGCTCCGGGGCTCTCGCCATCGAAGCCAAGGATGAAGCCGGCCATCACCTGCAGGCCGCCGCCGCGGATGGTTTGCACGGCATCCACCAACGGCTGGCGGAGGTTCTGGTGCTTGCCCGCCTGCTGCAGTGAGGCGCTGTCGGGGGTCTCGATCCCGAGGAAGACGCGATGGAAGCCGCTGCGCACCATCGTCTCGATCAGCTCCGGATCGGATGCCAGATCCAGGGACGCTTCGGTGGTGAAGCGGAACGGATGGCCCCGCCGACGTTGCCAGGGCTCCAGCTCCGCCAGGAGACGCTGCACGTTGCGGCGGTTGCCGATGAAGTTGTCGTCCACCAGAAACAATTCACCGCGCCAACCCAGCTGATGCAGCGCCTCTAGCTCGCGCAGCAGCTGATCGGGCTCCTTGGTGCGCGGCTTGCGGCCGTAAAGCACGATGATGTCGCAGAACTCGCACTGGAACGGGCAGCCGCGCGAGAACTGCA
>CAYNGR010000014.1:0-31979 GCA_964396755.1 uncultured Cyanobium sp.
CGTCGTCACCTGCAGCTGCAGCGGCTTGCTGGCGTCGCCCACCGGCGGCGGAACGTGGCGCAGGATGGCGTCGAACAGCGGCTTCATGGTGTCGCTGTCGGTGGCCATGTCAGGCTTGGCATAGCCGCCCATGCCGCTGCCGAACAGGTAGGGGAAGTCGCACTGGTCGTCATCGGCGCCCAGTTCCAGGAACAGGTCGAGCACCTTGTCGACCGCCTGCTCCGGATCGACGCGGGCGCGGTCGATCTTGTTGACGAACACGATCGGACGCAGGCCCTTCTCGAGCGCCTTCTTGAGCACGAAGCGGGTCTGCGGCATCGGGCCTTCGTTGGCGTCGACGATCAGCAGACAGCCGTCGACCATCCCCAGCACGCGCTCGACCTCACCGCCGAAATCGGCGTGGCCCGGGGTGTCGACGATGTTGATGCGGATGCCGTTGTAGTCGACAGCCGTGTTCTTGGAGAGGATGGTGATGCCGCGCTCGCGCTCCAGATCGTTGGAGTCGAGGATGCAGGTGGGCACCGCCTCACCTTCGCGAAAGATGCCGGACTGGCTGAGCAGCGCGTCCACCAGGGTGGTCTTGCCGTGGTCGACGTGGGCGATGATCGCGATGTTGCGGATCGGCACGCCTTTGACCTCGCTCCTGGTGGGGCTGCTGCTCGTGGGGCCACTCATGGGCATCGATTCGCTTTGTGACAGTTTGAAGCGATTATTGATCTTACCTCGCGACGCGCCAGGCTCAGCCCGTTGGGGCCGCCTCGCTCCGAACTCAGCGCTGCGCCAGACGGTGGGCGGGCTCGAACAGGCGCAGGGCCTCTGTCGAGCCTTCGTAGCGCCAGTGCCACGGTTCGTAGCTCACGCCCTGGCGGTTCCCCTTGGGAAAGGACAGTTGGAAGTGAAAGCGGGCGGCGTTGCCGGCCAGCCAGCGGTAGGCCGGGGTGGCATCGAAGCTGGGTGACAGGTTTGCCGCGGGGGTGCGGCCGTCACCGAGGTCGACGGCGTAGCCGGTGCTGTGCTCGGAAAACCCCGGCGGGGCGCTGACGTGGGCTCGGTCGACCGAGCTCTGGTTGCGCTCTGCCTTGACGTCAAAGAACAGTTCTCGCTGCAGCGACACCGGGCGGAAGGCGCTCAGCACCACCAGGTCCACCCCGTCGGCGGCGGCAGCCCGCTGCATCGCCAGGAAGGCCTCGGCGGCGTCGCGGTGCAGCTGCATTCCAGGCGCCAGACTCACGAGGGTTGCGGCGCTGGCCTCCGGATACGGGAGGTGGCCCAGCAGGCGCCCGTCGCCACTGAGCCGGGCATTGAGGCCGGCGACCGGGGGAGGCGTCAGCAGGGAGCGCAGCGGTCCGGTGGCCAGCAGGGCCGCGCTGCCGCTGAACAGGCCGCAGGCCAACAACAACCAAGCCAGGCGGCGCGGCGGCGAAACGCGACGCCCGCTGGCGGCGGGCTGACTGCGGCGCGCCAGAGGAATGTCGTCCGCGAGGCGGGAGGCGGGCACGTCAAAGCCATCGGCGCGTCCGATGCTACGGGAGCTGTCCAGGCAGCCTCTGCCGACAGGTCATGTCAGGCCGCCCCGGCAGCCGCAGACACCGTTCCTGTGGTGTTAGTTTTTTTGTGGCATTCCTTTGCGTGGCAGGTTTCAAGATGTTGCGAGTCGCAGTCGTGGGTGGCGGCCCGAGCGGTTCCTGTGCTGCCGAAGTGCTTGCCAAGGCAGGAATTCAGACCTGGCTGTTTGAGCGCAAGCTTGACAACGCTAAGCCCTGTGGTGGTGCGATTCCGCTGTGCATGGTCTCGGAATTTGAGATTCCCGAAGAGATCATTGATCGCAAAGTGCGCAATATGCGCATGATCTCCCCCTCCAATCGTGAGGTGGATATTCATCTTGATAATCAGGATGAGTACATCGGCATGTGCCGTCGCGAGGTCCTCGACAGCTTTCTGAGGGACCGCGCCGCCGATCTCGGAGCCCATCTGATCAATGGTCTGGTGACCAAGATCGACACCGGCAGCAACCGTCAGGGTCCCTACACGCTGACCTACTCCGATTACTCCACCGGCGAGGCCACCGGCGAAACCCGCACCCTTGAGGTCGATCTGATCGTCGGGGCCGACGGTGCCAACAGCCGTGTCGCCAAGGCCATGGATGCCGGCGATTACAACGTGGCCATCGCCTTCCAGGAGCGGATCAAGCTGCCGCCCGAGGAGATGAAGTACTATGAGGATCTGGCCGAGATGTACGTGGGCACTGATGTGTCCCCCGACTTCTACGCCTGGGTCTTCCCCAAGTACGACCACGTGGCTGTCGGGACCGGCACCATGCAGAAGAACCAGTCCCTGATCAAGGGCCTGCAGCAGGGCATCCGCGATCGCGCCGCCCGTCGCCTGCTGCGCGGGGAGGTGATCAAGGTGGAGGCCCACCCGATCCCCGAGCATCCCCGCCCCCGCCGTGTCGTCGGTCGCATGGCCCTGGTCGGCGATGCCGCCGGTTACGTTACCAAGAGCTCCGGTGAAGGCATCTATTTCGCCGCCAAGAGTGGGCGCATGTGTGCTGAGCAGATTGTCGAAGCCAGTGCCCGCGGCAGCCGCATCCCCACCGAAAAGGACCTCAAGGTCTATCTGAAGAAGTGGGATCGCAAGTACGGCGCCACTTACAAGGTGCTGGAAATCCTGCAGAACGTCTTCTACAGCAATGATCCTGCCCGTGAGGCCTTCGTCGAGATGTGCGACGACAAGGATGTCCAGCGGCTCACCTTCGACAGCTATCTGTACAAGCGGGTTGTTCCGGTCAACCCCTGGCAGACGGTCAAGCTGACCCTGCTCACCCTGGGTGCCTACCTGCGCGGCCAGGCGTTCGCCCCCTCCGGCTATCGCCCTGTCCCCAGCGCCGTGCGCAGCCCTGAGGAAGTTGAGCAGATGCAGCTTCAGCCTGACAGCGCCATCCGCGGTGGCATTCGCCGTCCAGGCAGCGCCATCAGCGCCCCTGCTGCCCCTGAGACGACCCCCGAGCGCGAGCCGGCTCTGGCGGGCAAGTGACCATCTGCACAGCGGCCTGCTCCCTGCGGATCGCTCCACCCTGAACCCAGCGCTCCCCCCTGAGGAGCCCAGCAGGGACAACACCAGGCAGAGTCTTCTGTCTGGTGTTTTTTTGGACTGTCAACGACGCCTAGCGTCTGAGTCCTCCGGTTCACACCGCTGACCGTCGCGGCCCCGTCGCTGTCGCCTGCCTGACGCGGCAACCACTCAACCGCCCCCGGTGGCTGCCGGCAGATGCCGTGCTGTCGGAGCCTCGGCGGGGCGGGGCGAGTGGGCCGGTGGCTCGGCGGCAGGCCCCCAGCGCGTCGAGACCCTGGTCCCGCCGCAGCCAGGCCTGCCTCAGTGACAGCTGCCGAGTGATCACAGCGTTGCGTGCTTCCCTTGGCCGCGATGCGGCTCGCCCCGGTCGTTCAGCCGGGGTCGCCCACCAACGGTCGCCCACCAACCCCGGGTCCCTGCCGCGGGTCCGGGGCTGGCCGTCTGAGCTGACGCTTCAGGGGCAGGATCAGCCGTTGATGCGGCTGAAATCGGCCAGCACGCTCGCCTGGTTGCGCAGCAGCGCCAGCAGGGTCAGTCGGTTGCGCCGCACCGCCGGATCGTCGTCCATCACCAGCACGCTCTGCTCGCCGTCGAAGAAGGCGGCCAGGGTGCCGGCGCTGTCCTGCAGGGCGGCCGCCAGGGCCGCATAACGGGCGGAATCGCTGCCCGCGGCGATCGGTTCGAGCCGCTCGAGCACCGTCAGCATCGCCGCTTCACTGGGGGAGCTGAACAGCGCGGCATCCACCAGGCCCCCCGCTGACAGCACTCCGGCCGGGGTGTCGCCCTTCTCGGCCAGGCGCGACGCCCGCTGCACCACCGCCTGCACCGCTGTCAGGCTGCCCTGCCTGCGCAGCTGCTGCAGCAGAGCCGCCCGCTGACGCGCATCGAGCGGGTCAGCCAGCAGGCGCTGCAGCGACACGCTCTCACCGGCCACAGCCTGCACCAGATCGGCATCGACGCCTTCCTCCTCCAGCAGGCTCTGCAGGCGCTGACGCAGAAACTCCCCCAGGTCGGCCGCCAGCGCCTCGCTCTGCAGCAGGAAATGGGGGAACAGGTCCCGCCAGTGGTGGCTGCCACGCTCCAGCAGCGCTTCGAGGTTCAGCGACCAGCCCCGGTCGGCCAGGATCTGCAGCAGACCGTTGCCGGCGCGGCGCAGGGCATAGGGATCGGAGGAGCCACTGGGACGCTCGCCTTTGGCATAGATGCTGAGCAGCAGCTCCAGCCGCTCGGCCAGGGCCACCAGCGCTCCGGCATCGGAGCCGGGCAGCTCATCGCCGGCGCCCCGCGGCAGGTAGTGCTCCAGCACCGCCAGAGCGACCGCTCGCGGCTCGCCCTCGGCCAGCAGATACTTGCCGCCCATCAGCCCCTGCAGCTCCGGGAATTCGCCGACCATCTGGCTGACCAGATCGTGCTTGCACAGATGGGCGGCGCGACGGGCATGCCCTGCCGTGTCGCCCTGGATCTGCAGGGCCTCCAGCAGCACATCCACCAGCCATTCCAGCCGTTCGCAGCGGTCGCGCAGGCTGCCGAGGCCCTCCGCGAAGGTGACGCGCTCGAGCTGATCGCGGCGATCGATGCTGGCCACCCGCCGGTCGGCGGCCACGAAGAATTCGGCGTCAGCGAGGCGCGCCCGCAGCACCCGTTCGTTGCCGCGGCGGATCGTGTCGTTGGCCTCGCTCAGGCCATTGCTGACGCACAGGAAACGGGGCAGCAGGCTGGCGGAGGCTTCCAGGGCCAGCGGATCGGCCGGGGCACCAGGCTTCTGCAGGGGCACGTAGCGCTGGTGAGCGCGCATCACCGTGCTCAGCACCTCCGGTGGCAGGGCCAGGAAGCGCTCCTCGACAGCCCCCTCGATGACCTGGGGCGATTCGACCAGGTCGACCAGTTCTTCAAACAGGGATCCAGGCAGATCGGGATGGCCGCCGCTGGCGCTGGCAGCCCGCTCCAGAGCGGCGCGGATCGCCGCGCCGCGGGCCTCACGATCGACCAGCACGCCCGCCCTGGCCAGGACATCGGCGTAGTCCGAGGCCGACGGCACCGTCACGGCCTCCCCATGCAGTCGGTGGCAGCGGCTGTCGCGGCCGCTGCTGACCCCGGGGTCGCTGTCGCGCAGCTGCAGCGGCACCACCGCTGCGTCGAGCAGCGCCACCAGCCAGCGGATCGGCCGGCTGAACCGCAGTTCACCCTCGCCCCAGCGCATGAAGCGGCGACCCTGAAGCCCCCGGATCCAGCCCGGGATCAGATCGGCCAGCACTTCGGCGGTGGCGCGGCCCGGTGTTAGGGATGTGGCGAACACGAACGGGCCCTTGGGGGTGTCGCGAACCTCGAGTTGCATCGGCTCGACGCCGCAGCGCCTGGCGAAGCCCACGGCGGCCTGGGTGGGCTGACCGTCCTTGAACGCCTGCTGCGCCGGCGGGCCCTTGTGCTCCTCGCTGCGATCGCTCTGCCGTTCGGGCAGACCCTCCACCAGCACCGCCAGGCGCCGCGGCGTCCCGGTGACCCTGACCCCCTCATGCGCCAGCCGTTCCTCGGCCAGGCTCTGGCTCACCACCGTCTGCAGCTGGGGCAGCGCCAGCCTGGCGAAATCGGCGGGAAGTTCCTCGGTGCCGATCTCCAGCAGGAAGGTGGCCATGGTTCGGATCAGGTCGGCACGACTGTATGTAATCGCACGCAGCAGGCCGCTCCCTGCGGTCAGGCGGCACCTCGCGGCGGGGGCATTCGCTAGCTTCGTCCTTCCTGGCGCGTGATTGGAGATGCCCGTGTCGACGTCCGACTCGACCACCGTGACGGCGCATGCGCAGGAGGCCCCGGCGGCGGTTGCCACCAGCAAGTTCGAGGCGCTGAAGCACGGCAGCGGCCATCTGCGCGAACCGCTCGCCAGCGAGCTCGAGAACGACAGCCGTTCGTTCAGCGAATCGGCCGTGCAGATCCTCAAGTTTCACGGCAGTTATCAACAGGACAACCGCGACAATCGCCGCAAGGGAGAGGAGAAGGACTGGCAGATGATGCTGCGTCTGCGCAGCCCCGGCGGTCGCATTCACCCCTCGCTGTACCTGGCGCTCGATGAGCTGGCCGATCGCCTCGGCAACGGCACCCTGAGGGCGACCACCCGCCAGGCCTTCCAGATGCACGGCATCGCCAAGGCGGACCTGCGTGAGGTGATCGGCACGATCGTGCGCTCCCTGGGCTCCACCCTGTCGGCCTGCGGCGACATCAACCGCAACGTGATGGCGCCGGCGGCTCCCTACAGCAGCGGCGGCTATCCGGCAGCTCGCCAGCTGGCCGATGAGATCGCCGATCTGCTGGCCCCCCAGGCCGCTGAGGGCTCCTATCTCGACCTGTGGGTCGACGGTGATCTCAGCTATCGGATCAAGCCCTCGCGGCTGGTTCGCAAGGTGCAGCAGCGCCAGGCGGAGGGTGCCGTGTTCAGCGGAGATCCTGTGGAGCCCCTGTATGGATCCACCTATCTGCCCCGCAAGTTCAAGATCGCCGTCACCGTGCCCGGCGACAACTCCGTCGATCTGCTGACGCAGGACATCGGCCTGGTGCTGTTCAGCGACGCCTCCGGTCGGCCGCTGGGCTGCAATGTCTATGTCGGCGGTGGCATGGGCCGCACCCACAACAAGGAGGAGACCTTCGCCCGCACCGCCGACCCGCTCGGCTGGGTCGCCTTCGAGCATGTGCTCGATCTGGTGCAGGCGATCGCCGCCCTGCAGCGCGACCACGGTGATCGCCAGCAGCGTCGTCACGCCCGCATGAAATATCTGATCCATGACCGCGGCATCGCCTGGTTCCGTCAGGAGCTGCAGCGCTACTTCCCTCACCCGCTGCGCGGCATGCGCACCGAGCCGAAGCCCCGCCTGCAGGACTACCTGGGCTGGAACCGTCAGGGCGACGGACTCTGGTTTGTCGGCCTACCGCTGCTCTGCGGTCGCCTCGAAGGTGAACTCAAGGCCGGCCTTCGCCGGCTTGTCGAGACCTATCAGCTGGAGGTGCGGCTCACCCCCAACCAGGATCTGCTGCTCTGCAACATCGCCACCAACCAGCGCGCCGGTCTGCGGCAGGCCCTGGCCGCTCTCGGCTACGAGGCCCCAGAGGAGCCGCCGGCGCTGGAGCGTCACGCCATCGCCTGCCCGGCCCTGCCCACCTGCGGTCTGGCGGTCACCGAGTCGGAGCGGATCCTGCCGGCCGTGTTGGAACGGCTGGAGACCCTGCGTCAGCGCCTTGGCATCAGCAAGTCCTTCCTGGTGCGCATGACCGGCTGCCCCAATGGCTGCGCCCGGCCCTACATGGCCGAGATCGGTCTGGTGGGCAGCGGCGTCGAGGCCTACCAGCTGTGGCTGGGGGGCACCCCGGGCCTGACCCGCCTGGCCAGGCCATTCCTCGAACGCATGCCGCTGGCGGAGCTGGAGACGACGCTCGAACCCGTGCTGAGCGCCTGGCAGCAGGAGGCCGGTCCACGCACCAGCCTCGGAGACTGGATCGCCAAGGTGGGCGACGAGCGCGTCACGGCATTGCTGTCCCGGTCGTGAGGTCTCCTGTCTTCGCCGTGCAGCCGCGACTGAGCTGGCGCCTGCGTCTGCGCGATGTCTCGCTCGCTGCCTGCGCCAGCCTCGGGCTGCTGCAGACCATGTCGGCGTCCCTGGCGGTGCCGGCCGGCGGGATTGCCATCCCTCCTCCGACGCGGGTGGAGCGTTTCAACCCCGATGCCAAGGTCTGCCAACCTGCGGCGATCCAGGCCGGCTTCGCCAGGCAGCTGCAGCCCTGGTCGGACCAGCCTCCGGCCGTGCTTGAGCGCCTGCGTCAGGTGCAGCTGGAGATGACCCACGCCACCGTGCAGCGCTGCGTCAGCAAAGGACTGCTGAGCGCGGCTGATGCGGCCGATCTGGAGCGCAAGCTGGGGCTCTCGTCCAACGGCGGGCCAGCTCCAGCGGCTGGTGGGGCATCCGGCGCCGCCGCTCCCATCAGGCCCTGAGGTCGATTCGGCGGCGAGAGACGTCAGCCTGCCTCGCGGCGCTGATCTGAAGCCCTGCGACAGGCAGCCCCGTGACGCTCAGCTGGCGTCACTGCGGCCGTAGATCGCCAGGGGTGCGCCGCTGCGCCAGGCCCACAGCTGATCGCCGTGGCTGAAATGCCACCACTCGTTGGGGTGCTGCATGAAGCCTGCGGCGGCCATCACCCGGCCCAGCAGCAGGCGCCGGGCATGCCAGCGCGCCGACTCGCCTTCGGGATCTGCCAGGGCCGCCGCCCTGTGGTGATCCGGTTCCGACACAGGACCGATCGCATCGATGGCGCCGCCCATGGCGAGCAGGGTTCCCGCTGCATCCGCCAGCGTCAGATCGACAGCGGCGCCGGTGCTGTGGGGGGGCGGCGTGGCCCGATCCTCGCTGGGAGGGGCCCAGAAGCGCCCTACTTCCGCCTCCACCTCCCGCAGCGGTGCTCCACCCGCCGCGGGATCCAGTCCCCGGGCCCGGCACTCCGCAGCGATGGCGTGGGCCACCATGAACCGCTGCACCGGCACCGGTCGCCAGGCATCAAAGATGGCCAGTCGCCAACCGGGTGCTTCGCTGTTCAGTGCCGCGGCGGACTGGGCCAGCCGATCGACCACGCCGCGTCGCAACCGGAAGGGACAGCCGTCGCTGCCGTAGGGAGCCCCCAGTGCCTGGTAGGGATGGGGTTCGATCCGCTGCAGCCATCCGGGCAGGGCCTGCAGAGGTTCGCCGTTGTCGACGATCGGGATCGGGCTCCAGGGGCGCATCGGGCCGGGGCGACGCTATGGCGGGGCGTCAGTCTCGCCCAGACGCCGCCGCCACCGGGATCGCCGGGCGGATCTTCAGCCTTCGCTCAGTTCAGCCGTGCCCCTTCGTGCGGTCGGCGTTGCTGCTGAGCCAGCGCCTGGCGCAGCAGCGGCTGCTGCTCCAGTTCCGGGTCGTCCTCCAGCAGCGCATTGGCGGCCTCGCGTGCCAGCTCCAGCAGATCGCCGTCCTCGCTGAGGCTTGCCAGGGCCAGATCTGGCAGACCCGATTGACGCGTGCCCAGCACCTGCCCGGGGCCGCGCAGGCGCAGGTCCATCTCAGCGATCTCGAAGCCGTCGTTGCTGCGCACCAGCACCTCCAGACGTTGCCTGGCCTGGGCCGAGCGCCCCTGGTGGATCAGCAGGCAGTGGCTGGCGGCTGCACCCCGGCCCACCCGGCCGCGCAGCTGGTGCAGCTGGGCCAGACCGAATCGCTCGGCGTGTTCGATCACCATCACGCTCGCCTCCGGCACATCCACCCCCACCTCCACCACGGTGGTGCTCACCAGCACCTGCAGCTCGCCGGCGGCGAAGGCTCCGATCGCCCGCTGCTTGTCCTCGCTGGAGAGACGGCCATGCAGAAGGCCCACCTTCAGTTCGGGAAAGACGCGCTGCTGCAGATCCTCGTGCACCTGCACCGCCGAGCGCAGATCGAGCTTTTCGCTCTCCTCCACCAGGGGCAGCACCACATAGGCGCGCTGGCCCAGGTCCACCTGTTCGCGGATCAGCTGCCAGGCCTGCTCGCGTTCGCCGCCGTCCAGCAGGCTGGTGCGGATGGGGGTGCGCCCTGGCGGCAGTTCATCGATCTGACTCACCTCGAGATCGCCGTGCACCGCCAGGGCCAGGGTGCGGGGGATCGGTGTGGCGGTCATCGTCAGCAGGTGCGGCTGCAGTCCCTTGGCCATCAGGCGGTTGCGCTGACGCACCCCGAAGCGATGCTGTTCATCCACGACCACCAGCCCGAGCCGCTCGAACTGCACCGGGTCCTCCAGCAGGGCATGGGTGCCGACCAGCAGCTTCAGCTGGCCATTGATCAGGTCCTGCAGCAGCTCACGCCGGCGGCGGGCCGGTGTCGATCCGGTCAGCAGGGCTGATGTCACCCCCAGCTGGCCGAGCAGTGGCGCCAGCTTGCGGTGGTGCTGTTCGGCCAGCACCTCGGTGGGAGCCATCAGGGCTCCCTGGCAGCCGGCCTCCACGGCGATCAGTAGGGCTGCCAGAGCCACCAGCGTCTTGCCGCTGCCCACATCACCCTGCAGCAGTCGCGCCATCGGCTGGGGCCTGGCCATGTCGGCGCGGATCTCCGCCAGCACCCGCTCCTGGGCGCCGGTGAGCTGAAACGGCAGCAGCTGCCGCAGCCGCCGGCCCAGCGGCTGCTCTCCTTCTGCGAGGGGCGCCAGGGCCGGCGCCGGTTGATGGCGCAGCCGCAGTCGCCGTTGGCCCAGCCCCAGCTGCAACAGCAGGAACTCATCGAACACAAGCCGCTGGCGGCTGGCCTGCAGTTGCTCGCGCTGTCTGGGCTGATGGATGCCCTGGCGCGCTTCCTCCAGCGGCAGCAGCCCGTAGCGCTGGCGCAGGCTGGCCGGCAGCGGATCGGGCCAGTGCTTCAGCGATGGCAGCAGCGCCTGGATCGCGCGTCGCAGGCGCTCGGCGCTGAGCCCTTCGGTGAGGCTGTAGACCGGCACCAGCCGGCCGATCTGCTCGGAGCGCACAACCGCGCCTGGGGACTCCAGCACCTCGATCAGCGGATCCTGGAAACAGGGGCCATAGGGGCTCTCACGCACCAGGCCGCTGACGGCCACGCTGGCCCCCACGGGGAACTGACGCTGCTGGACCTTGAGCCAGCCGGGGCTGGAGAAGCGTCGTCCCACCAGAAAGCGGCTGACCCGCATGCGGCCGCTGACGTCCTGCAGCTGCAGCTCCAGGATCGAAAGGTTGGGATTGCGGGGACTGGTGAAGGCGTGACAGCGGCGGACCGTCGCCACCACCGTGGCGGTGCGACCGGGTTCGAGGGCTGCGATCCGCACCAGATGGGCGTAGTCGAGATAGTCGCGCGGGTAGTGCTGCAGCAGATCGCGGCAGACCAGCAGGCCCAGCGCCGCCAGCAGCGTCGCGGTGCGCGGGCCCACCCCCTTCAGTTCGGCCAGAGGTGTGTCGGGCTCGACTCGCCGGGTGTGGCCGTCCTGGCTGGCCGCCGGTTCCACCAGTCGCAACCGCGGCGGCGACGGAGGCTGCGGCGGCCTGGCCGCCATGCGCCAGCTGTGCAGTCGTTGGCGCAGCTGCGCCACCAGCTGCCGCCGCCGGCCAGGTGTGTGCTCGGCATAGCCGGCAAACCCCTGATGCAGGCTGTTCAGTTCCGCCGCGGGCGGCAACGCCGTGCCCCAGGCGGCCGCCTCCTGCAGGCTGCGGCAGAGAAAGCCGCTGAAGCGCTCCTGGCGGCCCTGCAGGTCCTGGAATCCTCGGTCCGATTCCAGCTGGGCAGCCTGCTGCAGCCGCGCGCACCAGCTGTCCAGATCGGCGTCTGGGTTCAGGGCTCGGGCGTCCTGCTGGCGCGAATGTCCTGCAACCACAAGCGTTGTGCCTCGTTCGCCTGGAGTCGCCGCTGCAGACGGCGATAGGTCTGGGCCATTTTGCGCATCTGCTGGCGGTGCTGGTGGATGCGACGCCGGCAGGTGCGCAGCCGCGGTTCCTCCATCTCCAGATCGACCGGTCGCAGCAGGATCGCGATCGCCTGCAGCGGCGGGGCGCCGGGTCGCAACCCGAAGGGCAGCTGCAGTCGCAGCACGTTGGCGGGTGAGGCCAGTGTTTCGATCTGTCCCTGCAGCACGGCCTCCAGCAGGCTCACGGGCAGAAGCCCGCGACTCAGCCCCAGCCGCAGCAGATCGACGTTGATGGCATGGGAGAGGTTGCGCAGCCGGCGCGTCAATGCCGCTTCCACGCCGTCAAGCCAGCGCAGCAGCAGCAGCGGATCCTGCGGCAGGCCGGGCTCATCCCAGGGAGAGCTGCCTTGCCTGTCCGGCTCCTCGGTCAGGGACAGCTCCATGTCAGCAGCCGGACCATCCCGCTCCTCCCCGGGATCGCGCCCTGCGGCGGCGCTGAGCTCGGCACCGCCGCCGGCGCCCGTGGCCTGTCCTGGCGGCACCTGCCGCCCGGCACCGCCGCTGCGATCGGACGGACCGGCAAGGCCTGCCAGGCGGGCTGCTTCGGCGCGGCCGCCTGGCTCCTGATCGGTGTCTGCCTGATCAAGGGCGCCGGCTTCGATCAGCCCCTCGATCAGCGCCGCCATTAGCGCCGCTTCATCGGCCCGCTGGCGGCCACTGCGCTCGTCCGTCTCAGACTCCGCCGTCGCGTCTTCGTCTTCCTCGTCCGCGTTCAGAGAGTCGCCCAGTCCCTCGCTCAGGGCCTGGATGTGCTCGTGATCCTCGGCAGCGTCATCCGCCTCGTCGTCCACGTCCTGATCGTCAGCGTCGTCGCGATCGGGCAGCTCCGCCGCGTCATCGGGACGCCAGCGAGAGGCTGCCGCTGGCGCCGCTGCATTGAGGCCCAGATTCCAGTTGAGACCACCGAGCTCCAGCGGGGCGGCCAGGTCGAGCCGCACCGAGCCCGGAGGCAGCGTCGTCGAGGCTTCTTCGGGCTCACCGTCGTTGTTGGACGGAGGCTTGCTTGGGGCAGCCTCCTTGCCGCCCTCCAACAGACGACGCAGCAGCTGCCGCTGACGCCGCTGTTGCTGCTGCTGTTTCTCCTGATCGAGGCGTCGAGCCAGGGCGACCAGTTGCTCCACGGTCAGCAGGCTGCTGCAGTGGGCCACACGCCTCTGCAGCAGGCGGTGAAGCTCCCGGCGCTGACTGGCCGGCAGCTCCAGGTAGCGCTGCACGTGCACCTGGGTGGCCAGATGAAAGCAGGCCTGCTCGACGCGTCCCGGCAGAACCGAGCGCAGCACCTGCAGATACAGGGCGACGTGGCGGTACAGGTCGGGATTGCCCGCCGCAACGCTGGCCCGGAGCCCTTCCAGGCCGCCGGCGGGATCGCCCGTGCCGGACGCGCTGGTCACCACACCGCCCCTGCGTCGGTCCGGCTGATCAGGCCTTGCCCATGGACGCCACTTCGGCCGCGAAGTCCATCTTCTGGACCTCGATGCCCTCACCCAGCGTGTAGCGGGTGAAGCGACGCACCTGGATGTTTTCGCCGGTCTTGCCGGCGGCCTGCTTGACCATCTCGCCGACCGTCATCGTGTTGTCGCGGATGAAGGCCTGATCGAGCAGGGCCAGTTCCTTGAGGCGCTTGCCGATCCGCCCTTCGACGATCTTGGCCTTCATCTCCTCCTTCTTGCCGGCCAGGTCATCGCGGCCCATCTCGATCGACTTCTCGCGATCGACGACATCCTGGGGGATCTGATCGGTGCTGACGTACTCGACGTTGGGGCAGGCGGCGATCTGCATCGCCACGTTGCGCACCAGCTCCTGGAACAGCTCGCCGCGGGCGACGAAGTCGGTCTCGCAGTTCACTTCCACCAGCACGCCCACCCGGGCGCCGGTGTGGATGTAGCTGCCGACGGCGCCTTCAGCGGCGGTGCGGCCTGCCTTCTTCTCAGCGCTGGCGATGCCCTTCTGGCGCAGCCACTCGATCGCCTTTTCAGTGTTGCCGTTGGTCTCGGCCAGGGCTTTCTTGCAGTCCATCATGCCCGCGCCGGTTTTGTCGCGCAGGTCCTTGACGAGCTTGGCGGAGATCTCAGCCATGACTGGGGGATGAAAAAGGGGAGATGGGACGGGGATTGAACGAGGGGCCGCATACGGAGCAAAGCCGGGAGGGGTCTGTGACCATCACTCCCGGCCGCTGCCGCGTCGTCCGCTTGGATGACGGGAGGGGACTCAGCCCTCGTCGTCGCCACCGCGGTCCTGGGCACCGTGACGGCCTTCGTTGATGGCGTCAGCCAGACGGCCAAGAACCAGCTGCACGGAACGCACGGCGTCGTCGTTGCAGGGAATGGGAACGTCGCAGAGGTCGGGATCGCAGTTGGTGTCCAGCATCGACACCAGGGGGATGTCCAGCTTGCGGGCCTCGAGCACGGCGTTGGTCTCGCGGCGCTGATCCACCAGGATCACCACATCAGGCAGGCGGCGCATGTTCTTGAGACCGCCGAGATACTTCTGCAGACGGTCGAGCTCGCGGCGCAGCACGGCGGCCTCTTTCTTGGGCCGCATCGCGATGGCGCCGGAGGACTCCATGCGCTCGAGATCCTTGAGGCGATCGATGCGGGCGCGCATCGTCGTCCAGTTGGTGAGCATGCCGCCGAGCCAGCGCTGGTTCACATAGGACGCGCCACAGCGAGCGGCTTCCTGGGCGATCACCTCGGAGGCCTGTTTCTTGGTGCCGACGAACAGGAAGCGTTTGCCGCTGCGGGCTGCGGAGCGGACCCACTTGTAGGCATTGTTCATGCAGACGGCGGTCTGCACGAGGTCGATGATGTGGACGCCGTTGCGCGCGCAATAGATGTAGCGCGACATCTTGGGATTCCAACGGCGAGTCTGGTGCCCGAAGTGGGCGCCAGCCTCCATCATCTCGGCGAGGGTGACAACAGCCATGGTTTGAAGGTTTCGGGTTTGCCTCCACCTGCCAGGGACCCATTTCGCGATCAGGGCGTTGGCCCTGTCGGGGATCGCAGCCCCGGAGGCTCATGCGGCAGTGGTGCAGGCAGCCTCGACAGAGGGCACCTCAGCCACGCCGGCGGCGAGCGGGGAACACGATCCGGGTCACCCGAAACACGCAGGTGTGCGGATTGGGGGACCGGCCCAAGCTATCAAACAGGCTGTCGACGCGCTCCCCGCAGGCCGCGGGCTTCGGCGAACAGTGCCCGCACGCCCAGATTGTTGAGCGGCAGGCGCAGCAGCTCCATCGCCAGGCGGGCCTGGCCGTGGCGAATCAGCCAGCCCAGCAGCGGTCTGAGGGAGCGCTCGTTGAGCAGGCCGCCCAGGGTGAGCAGTTCCCACAGCAGCCGGTGCAGCCAGGTGTACTGAATGATCAGTCGCACCCGCCGGGTGGGGTGCTTGCGGTAGAAGACCAGACCCATGCGGGCCCGTTCCCGCTCCACGCGCACGAGATCGGGGATCTGCTCCAGGCTCAGCGGCGGATGCCAGTGATACCCCACAGCCTCCGGGCAGCGCACCAGCCGCACACCCATCTGACGCAGCCGCTCGCCCAGTTCCAGGTCCTCCCAGCCATACAGCCGGAAGGCCGTGTCGAACAGGCCTGAGCGCTCCAGCACCGCGCGGTCGATCGCGACGTTGCCGGTGGCGAAATAGGCCCAGGACAGATCGGTGGGCTTGTGGGGTTCAGAGGTTGGATTCTCGAAGTTGGCGGTGTTGATCACGGCGCCGTAGGTGAAGCAGAGGCGATCGCCCTGCCGCTGCCACTGCCGCTCCAGTGCCCGGGCATGGCTGACCAGGAAGCCGGGCGTGACCACCAGATCGCTGTCGATGAACACGATCACGTCACCGCGGGCGTGGTCGACGCCGCGGTTGCGGCCCTCGGCCGGACCGCCGTGCTCCTGGCGGATCAGCCGCACATGCGGCAGGGCCTCGGCATGGGTCTCCAGCCACTGCACCGTGTCGTCGGTGGAGCCGTCATCGACGAGCACCACCTCGTAGGCCTCCACCGGAGCCTCCAGCTGCTGCGCCTCCAGCGCCGCCAGGCACTGGCGCAGGATCGGCAGCCGGTTGTAGGTGGGGATGACGACGCTGAAGAACATGGGGGCCGTCGGGCGGAAGGGTTGGGGTGGCCGGGACGGACCTGCAACCTAGGCAAGGCCCGAGCCAGATCCGTGATGACGGCTGCCGCAGCCATGCCCGACCTGCCCGGCCGAGTTGCGCTGGGCCGGCATGGACGGACGCGGCGGCCACGACTGTGCCGGGCCAGCCTCAGCGCCACCTCCGCGACAGCGCCCGGCAACTGTCCCTCTCTGGGACCACCGCAGCGCAGCGAGCCGCCGCGGGATTGGCTCAGGCTCCTGAAACAGACCGCACTGTCTCTGGAACCGCTCGTAGTCATTGCCCGTCGTGTCGATGGGGGCCGAGACGATCCTGCTGCCTGCCGGGGCGGCACAGCCCGCCGTTGCGTCGGGCAGGGATGCCATCAGGCAGGCGGCCGGCCTGACCCAGCCAGCAAAAAGGGGGGATCCCTCGGGACCCCCCCTCTCGGCTGTCTGCAGCCTCAGGGCTCAGTCGGCGGCGCCGCCGTTGTTGGCCGTGCCAGTGACGCCGTTGCCGGCGCCTTCACCGCGGCCGTCGTTGCGCAGCTTGCGCTTCTTGAACTTGCGGGCGTAGGCGCGGTTGCGCTCCTGCTTTTCCTTCTTCAGATTCCTGCGCTTGGCCATGCGTGCGGTGGCTCGGGTTCGAGTAAAAACACACCTTACTCAACAGGCCTGACCGCACCCGCATCCGGCAGGGTGGAACCCCCCCACAGCCGTTCGCCGGCGCCCGATTCGACCAGGCGGCCATCCTCCATGCGCACCACCCGGTCTGCGATGTCGAGGATGCGCGGATCGTGGGTCACCATCAGCACACCGCAGCCCTGGCCGCGGGCCAGGCTCTGCAGCAGATCGACGATCTCCCGGCCGGTGCGGCTGTCCAGGGCCGCGGTGGGTTCATCGGCCAGCAGCAGCCGTGGCTCCGCCGCCAGGGCCCGGGCGATCGCCACCCGTTGTTTCTGGCCGCCGGAGAGGTCATGGGGCAGTTTGTGCAGGTGATCGGCCAGGCCCACCGCCCGCAACCATTCGCGGGCGCGGTCGCGGCGGGCCCGATAGCTCAGCCCTGGCAGCAGATCGGCCCCCATCTGCACGTTCTGTTCGGCGCTCAGGCAACGCAGCAGGTTGTGGCCCTGGAAGATCATCCCGATCGAGCGGCGCAGCTGCTGACGGTCGCCGCGGCTGGATCCGGACAGCTCCTGACCCAGCACCTGCACCGAGCCCTGCATCACCTGGCGCAGGGCCCCCACCAGGGTCAGCAGGGTGGTCTTGCCGCAGCCCGATGGGCCCGTGAGCAGCACCACTTCGCCGGGACCCAGGTCCAGATCGACCCCCTGCAGCACCTGTCGCCGGGTGCCGCCGCGCCCATACCAATGGTTCAGATCGCGCACCCGCAGGGCGGCAGGACCGCTGGGGCGCTCGGGCGCGGTGGAAAGGACGGCGGAAGGCATCACAACGGCTGGGCGTCCAGTCACGGGGTTCAGAAGATCTCGGCCGGATCGGCGTCGGCCAGCTTGCGCATCGCCAGCCCCGCCGAGGCCATGCACATGGTGAGGATCATCACGAACACCACCAGAGCGCGGTCGCTGCTCATGAACACGGGCAGCTTCGTGCCTGACCGCACCAGGGCATAGAGGCCCTGGCCGGCAAGCCAGGCCGGCACGAAGCCCAGCAGCGCCAGCAGCAGCCCCTCGCGGGCCACCACGCCCAGCAGGGACATCAGCCGATAGCCCATCGCCATCAGCGTCGCGTACTCGGGCAGGTGGTCGCTGACGTCGGAATAGAGGATCTGGTAGACGATCACGCAGCCCACCACGAAGCCCATCGCCGCCCCCAGGGTGAAGATGAAGCCGATCGCGGTGCTGCTGCGCCAGTACTCCTTCTCGAACTCCTCGAAGCCCTGCTTGGTGAGGATGCGGACGTCCTTGGGCAGGTTTCGCTGCAGCCGGGAGATCACGGCAGCGGGATCGGCGCCGGGCTCCAGGCGGATCAGGCCGAGTTCGATGCTGCCGGGCGGGGTGCTCGGCAGCAGCCGCAGGAAGGTCTCGCGGCTGGTGAGCATGTTGCCGTCAGCTCCGAAGGAGGGTCCAAGCGACACCAGCCCCGCCACCCGAACCCGCTTGCCGGCCACCTCCGTCTCGACGGTGCGGCCCTGGCGGAACCAGCTGGCCACCGGTCCGAACTCGGGCCTGGACTGCTCATCGAACAGCACGCGCCCCACCTGGGTGAGCGCCTGGGCCTTCTGTTTCAGGGCCGGGTCGGTGAACAGGGGATCGCCCGGCTCGAAGCCCAGGGTCAGGATCGAGCGGGTCAGACGCGTCTCGGGATTGCGCCAGAGCAGCAGATTCCAGTGCACGGGCGTGATCCCCGCCACCTCGGGATCGGCCATCGCCTGCACCAGGCGCCGCTGGGGGAAGCCCGCCATCGCGATCGAGCTCATCGTGCGCGGGCTGATCAGCACCAGATCCGCGTCGAACTGCTTGTGGATCGTGACGCTGGCATCGAACAGACCATCGCGGAACCCCAGCTGCATGAACATCAGGATTCCGGCGAAGGCGATGCCGGCCAGGGCCACCGCCAGGCGCGCCGGCTGCCGCGTCAGCAGCAACCAGGCCAGCGGAATCCGCCGTCCCCGCCAGAAGGCCATCACGGCTGCAGGCGTCCGATCAGTTTCAGCCCCGCCAGACGCTGCACCCGGCGTGCATCTTCCGGATCGAGCTGCACCCGCACCTCCACGACGCGAGCATCGGCGTCGCCGGTGGGATCGGTGGACAGCACCTCCCGCTGGCGCACCTGCGGGTTGATGCGGCTGACCACGCCTGACAGGCTGCCGCTGAAGCCGCCGTTCTCACTGGTGAGCCGCACCTTCTGGCCGGGCCTCACCCGCTCGATGTCGCTTTCATAGACCTCGAGCAGTGCCTCCATGCGGTCGCTGTCGCCAAGCTCGAGAATGCCCTTGTCACCGGGACGTTCGCCGACGCGCGAGTGAATCCTCAGCACCGTGCCGCCCAGTGGGGCCCGCAGCTCGGTCAGCTGCAGATCGGCGTTGACCTTGACCAGCTGGGCCCGAGCCTCCTGCAGCAGACCGTTGAGCGTCAGCAGGTCCTGTTCGCGACGGTCGAGTTCATCGGCGGCGACGGCACCGGCGCTTCCCAGGCGGCGATAGCGCTGCAGCTCGCGCGTTTCGAGCGCCAGGCGTCGTTGCAGGTTGGCGATGCGGGTGCGCAGCAGGTCGCGTTCGGCCTGCTGACCTGGGCCGTTGTCGAAGCGGGCCAGCAGGGCCCCGGGCTCGACACGGTCGCCTTCCACCACCGTCAGCTCGGTGATGCGTGGACTGCCGCCCATGCCGGTGATCGGTGCCGCCAGAACCCGGACATCACCGGCCGGCACCAACTTGCCCAGAGCCGCCACCGCCTCCACGGGCTGGGGACGCGGCGCCGGTCGGCTCACCTGGGTCGCGGGCGAGGTGGAGCGCAGCCGCACCAGGGCGACGCCACCGCCCACCAGCAGGGCCAGTCCCAGGCCGATCAGCAGGGGGCGGGAGGGTCGTCGAACAACAGCTCCTCGATGTAGCGGTCCGCCCACTCGGGGTTGAACGCTTTGGCCAGAGCCCGTCGGGTCTTGTCGTTCTGTTTCTGCTGCTTGCAATAGTGGAGCTGGCCGTGCCATCGCGTCACCGTAGCTGGATGGTCGGGAGGCTGAGCTTCGCTGCTGGCGGCGGCTGCTCCCAGAGCGTTGAGGAAGCTGGCCACCTCCTCGACGAACCAGGCCTCCTCCTGCTCGCCTTCAGGCCGCACGAACAGCACCTGCTCCGAGAAGATCGCCCCCCAGGGCGGCAGCTCACGCACCTGCGAGAAGGGTGGCCGCTGGCGGGCGCGCAGCGGCTCGAGCACCGATTCGGGCAGGCCGTCCGGCTTCACGGGCGAGAGGTCGACGATTGCCGCGGAGACACCGGCCCGGCCGGCGACGATGTCGGCGCCGAACACCGGCAGGTCGTAGCGGGGATCGGGGAAGAACACGCAGTGCAGGATCTGCAGACCGGCCCCCAGGCGTGCGGTCTCCAGGTGCAGCTTGCGCAGTCCGCGGCTGCGGTGCACCTCATTGCGGATGAACAGGGCGTCGCCGTCGAGGCTGCCGCTGATCGCCTCGAGGTCGTCCGCGATCGCCAGCGGCTGCAGCTCCGCGAGTTCTGAGCGGCAGAGGCGGATGCGCTCCGCCAGGGTGTCGACGAGGGGGTGGACGCCGGAGTTTTCGGCACCGCCTGGGGGGGAGGCCTGGGTCATCGCGGGCCAGCAGCCAGCAGAATGGTGATCCTGCCATGCATTCGTGAGCGAGATCGACGTTCCTGCTGCCTCGCTGTTGCCTGGGCTTGGAGAACCGCAGCACCACCGCCTGGCCAGCGGCGCCGAACTGGTCACCCTTCCCCTGGCCGAAGCCCCTCTGGTCTGCCTTGATTTCTGGTGTCGGGCCGGCAGCGCCTTCGAGGCGGATGCCGAAAGCGGCATGGCCCACTTCCTCGAACACATGGTGTTCAAGGGCAGCGGTCGGCTGGCGGCCGGAGAGTTCGACCGCCGCATCGAGGCCCTCGGCGGCAGCAGCAACGCCGCCACCGGCTTCGACGATGTCCACTATCACGTGCTGATTCCGCCGCAGGCGGCGGCTGAGGCCCTGGATCTGCTGCTCGATCTGGTGCTGCATCCGCGGCTGGAGCCGGAGGCCTTCGACATGGAGCGCCGCGTGGTGCTCGAGGAACTCGCCCAGACCGAGGACCAGCCCGAGGAGGTGGCGGTGCAGCAGCTGCTCAGCCGCGCCTGCCCCGATCACCCCTACGGCCTGCCGATCCTGGGTCGGCGCCAGGCGCTGCTGGCTCACGATCCGGGCGCGATGGCTTCCTTCCACCGGCGCCTCTACGGCGGTGGGCGCTGCGTCCTCTCCCTCAGCGGTGCACCGGTCGAGGCCGATCTGCTGCGCCGGGTCAGTGAGGGGCCGCTGGCGTCGTTGCCGGCTGCAAGCGACGATCCCCGCCCGGCTGCCCTCGCTCTGACACCCGGTGAGGCGCGGCTGGAGCTGCCGCGGCTGGAGGCCGCCCGCCTGCTGATGGCCTGGTGGCAGCCGCCCGCCGCCGACCTCGACGGCGTCATGGGCGCAGACCTGGCCACGAGCCTGCTGGCAGAGGGTCGCCGCAGCCGTCTGGTGGATCGCCTGCGCGAGCAGCTGCGCCTGGTCGAGAGCATCGACCTCGATCTGCATGCCATGGAGTGCGGCAGCCTGGCTCTGCTGGAAGCCGTCTGCGAGAGCGAGGATCTGCCGCAGGTGCGCCAGGCGATCGATCAGGTCTGGCGCGAGCTGATCGAGGCGGAAGTGGCTGAGGCGGAGTGGCGACGGGTGCGCCGGCTGGTCACCAACGCCTACCGCTTCGGGCTGGAATCCGCCGGCGCCCTGGCCGGTCTGATCGGCAGCAGCGCCCTTTGGGGCCGCCGTCACTCGCTGGCCCGGCCGCTGGAGCTGCTTGAGGGCTGGAGCCCAGCCCGCCTGCAGGCCTCGGCGCTGCCCCTGCTGGATCCGGCCCGCGCCTTCGTGCTGGAGGCTGTGCCCGCATGAGCGCATCAACCCTGCCGGCTGCATCCCGCAGCCTGACCCTCAGTGGCGGTCTGCCCGTGCTGCTGCTGCATCGCCCTGGACCCGAGATTCTTTCGGCTCGCCTGGTGATCCGGGGCGGCAGTGCCCGCGACCCAGTGGGGCGTCGCGGTGCCCATCAGCTGCTCGCCGGACTGATGACCCGCGGCTGCGCCGACCTCGACGCCGAGGCGCTGGCCGATCTGGTGGAGGGCGCCGGTGCCGGCCTCCGCTGCGATGCCAGTGAGGACAGCCTGGTGCTGGGCCTCAAGTGCGCCGCCGAGGACAGCCAGGCCCTGCTGCCTCTGCTGCTGCAGATGGTGCGCCAGCCGCGCCTGGAGGCCGATCAGCTGGAGCTGGAGCGGCAGCTGAACCTGCAGAGCCTGCAGCGCCAGCGGGAGGATCCCTTCCAGCTGGCCCACGATCAGCTGCGCCGTCAGCTGTACGGCGACGGCCCCTACGGCCACGATCCGCTCGGCGTCGAGGAGGAGCTCTCAGACATCGGTGCCGCTGACCTGGAGCCGCTGGTGGCTGATCTGGGCGGCCATGGCGCTGCACTGGTGCTCTGCGGCCACCTCCCGGACGATCCCGCGGGGCTGCTCGAGCCAGCCCTGGCTCCCGGGGGCTGGCGGACCGGTTCCCCCGCCGCTCTCGCCCCCGCTGCAGCTGTTTCCGCCGCGCCGGCCGGCAGCCTCGCCGCGATCGAACAGGACACCGAGCAGCTGGTGCTGCTGCTCGGCTGCACCACGCTGCCGCTGGGGCATCCCGACACCCTGGCGCTGCGGCTGCTGCAGGCCCATCTGGGGGCGGGCATGTCCAGCCGTCTGTTCGTGACGATGCGTGAGGAGCGCGGCCTGGCCTACGACGTGGGCGTCCACCTGCCGGCCCGCTGCGCTGCGGCTCCCTTCCTCATGCATCTCTCCACCTCCGCGGACCGGGCCGAGGAGGCCTGTCGCACCCTGCTGGAGGAATGGCAGCGGCTGCAGCTGCAGCCGCTCAGCGAGGACGAGTGGAACCTGGCCCTGGCCAAACACCGCGGTCAGGACGCCATGGCCCGTCAGACCTGCTCCCAGATCGCCGAGCGCCAGGCGCTGCTGTTGAGCCATGGCCTGCCGGCCGACCATTTCGAGCGCTGCCTGGAGCGGGCCGAGGCACTCGAGCCGGACGACCTGCGCGCGGCGGCCCGGCGCTGGCTGGTGCGGCCGAGTCTCAGCCTGGTCGGACCAGCGGAGGCCATCGCCGCCGCAGCGTCGGCCTGGCAGGCCCATGACCTGAGCCATCAGCCCTGATCGGCCCGGGATCGGCCTGTCGTCGCCGCTGACAGCCACTGGAGCTGTTGGCAGCTCAGGCACGTGGCAGCGGCAGGCCGCGCGCTGCGTTCGGCAAGCGGATCCGGCTGGAGGCCAGCGCGCGTCCCGTATGGCTCAGCTGCCCTCAGACTCTGCTGCGCCACCCAGCTGGCTGACCGTCAGCAGGAAGGTGCCACGCCGGAAGCGCACGGCCCGCTGCTCGAGCGTGCGCAGTTCGACCACGACACCCGTTTCGCCTTCGTCAATCAGATCGGGCGGGCGCAGCATCGGCATCGGATCGGCGCTCTTGAGGAAGGCGGGCCGCTGGCACAGCCGCACCGTCTCGCCCACCGCGAAGCGGGGCTGCTCCGCAGGCGCGGAGCCGGACTCGGGGCTGGCGGGGGAGGACACAGGCAGCGGCGGGGCGGTGAGGGCAGGGCGCCGGAACGACCCCATCGCGGGGCGGACGCGCTCCAGCATGCCGGATGGATCTGCAGGCAGGCCGCTGCCTCCCCTTCTCAGCCGGGCCGGCCTGCAGCAGGATGGGCGCCGTCGTGGGAAGTGCCGTGCGAGCCCTGGCCACCTGGAGCGGCGCCATCGCCGGTCTGTTGCTGATCCTGGTCGGTGGACTGATGCCGGCGGCCTTTCCCCTGCCGGAGGCCGGCGGCTGGGTGCTCAAGCCCCTTGGCATCACGCTGCAGGTGCCGGCTCTGCTGCTGACGGCGCTGGTGGCCGGCCCCCGCAGCGCCCTGCTTGCGGCCGTGGCCTACCTCAGCGTCGGCCTGTTCCAGCTGCCGGTCTTTCACGAAGGCGGCGGCCTCGGCTATCTGCTGGATCCCTCCTTCGGTTACCTGGCGGGCTTTCTTCCCGCCGCCTGGCTCACCGGCAAGCTCTCGCGTCAGACCGGTGTCGACGACCCCCTCAGCCTGGCTGTGCTCGCCGCCTTCGGGTTGCTGGTCATCCATCTGTGCGGTCTGGCCAACCTCGGGCTCGGCAGCCTGGCCGGCCGCTGGGGCGCCGCCGCCATGCCGATGGTGATCAGCTACAGCCTGGCCCTGCTGCCCCAGCTGTTGCTCTGCTGCGCGGTCGGCCTGCTGGCCTGGCTGGTGCGCCGCCTGCTGCTGGTGACCACGTGAGCGAGCCGCGTCCTGCCGATGCCCCGGCCGGCCGTTCCGGCAGCCCGCGACGCCTCTGGCCCTGGGCCGTGGCGCTTGGCGTCCTGCTGCTCGATCAGCTGACCAAGGCCTGGGCGATCCAGCAGCTGCCCGCCGGTCAGGTGGAGCCATTCCTGCCGGGGCTGCTGCAGCTTCGCCGCGTCGCCAACACCGGCGCCGCCTTCAGCCTGATGAGCGGCAACAGTCTTGCCCTGGGCATGGTCAGCGCCGTGGTGTCGCTGGCGGTGGCAGGCTGGATGCTGTGGCGACCGCCGCGCGGCCTCTGGCTGACGCTGGCGGCCTCGCTGGTGTTGGCGGGTGCTCTCGGCAATGGTCTCGATCGCTGGCGCCTTGGGGCTGTGATCGACTTCCTTGAGCTGGTGCCCATCCACTTCCCGATCTTCAACCTCGCCGATGTGGCGATCAATGCCGCCGTGGCCTGTTTCCTTCTCGATGCCTGGCAGCAGCGCCCGCGCCGCCGCGGCTGAACGGCCCGAGGCCGTTGCCGCTGGCGTTCCTCCCTCCGGCGCCAGGCTCGAGATCCTTGAACCGGGTCAGCCGCCGCGCCAGCTGCGTCTGCATCCGGGCTGCTACCGCATCGGCCGCAGCAGCGATGCCGAGGTGCCCCTGCAGCACGGTGTTGTCAGCCGTCGCCACGCCCTTCTGGAGCAGCGCGGCGGCCGCTGGCTGCTGCAGGATCAGAAGTCCACCAACGGTCTCTGGTGGCGTGGGCGGCGCATCCGCCAGCTGCTGCTCGCCGACGGCGACGTCGTGCGCCTCGGACCGCAGGAGCAGGGAGAGCTTCCGGAGATCCGGTTCCTTGGCGGTGATCCCCAGCGGCGGCAGCGGCCGCTGCGGGGTCTGGCTCTGCTGCTGGCGCTGGCCGGCGGCCTCGGGGTCCTGGGCCTGGTGGTGGCGGCGCTGCTGGTGCCGCTGCGCGGCCAGCTGAAGCCCATGCGCGGCCCGCTGCTGCTCTACGACCGAGCCGGGCGCCCGATCGCCTCGGCCCAGGATCAGAGCCACCGCGAACTGCGCCGGCTGGCGGACTATCCGCCGGTGCTGATCGATGCCCTGCTCGCCAGCGAGGACAGCCGTTTCTGGTGGCATCCCGGCGTCGATCCGATCGGCACCGCCCGGGCCCTGATCACCAACCTGTTGGGCGGACGCGTGCTCGAGGGCGGCAGCACCCTCACGCAGCAGCTGGCCCGCAGCCTCTATCCCGAGCAGGTCGGCCAGGGGGAGACCCTGGGCCGCAAGCTGCGTGAGCTGCTCGTGGCCCTGCAGCTGGAGGCCCGCTTCAGCAAGCACGATCTGCTGCTCAGCTACCTCAATCACGTCTTTCTCGGGGCCGGCTGGGGCTTCGAGGATGCCTCCCGGCGGCTGTTCGGCCATCCCGCCGCCCAGCTGCGCCTGGAGGAGGCGGCCCTGCTGGTGGGGCTGCTGCCCTCGCCGAACGGCTACGACCCATGCCTGGATCCTGCGGCTGCCCTGGCTTCGCGCAATGCGGTGCTGGCCAAGATGCTGGAGAGCGGCCGGCTCAGCGCCGCCGCTGCCCGCAGCGCCAGGCGACGGCCGATACAGCTGGCGCCCACCGCCTGCCGGCCCGGCGAACGGCGGGTGTTGCCCTTCTACAGCGATCAGGTGCGCCGTGATCTGGAGCGCCTGGTGGGTCCGGATGTGGCTGGCGAAGGCAACTTCCTGATCGACACCCATCTCGATCCAGGCCTGCAGGAGCAGGTGGAGCGGCTGCTGCGCCAGCAGATCGATGCCAGCCGCTCGCTCGGCATCAGCGAGGGTGCCGTCGTGGTGCTCGACAGCCGCAGTGGCGGCATCCTGGCCCTGGCCGGTGGTCGCGACTACCGCCAGAGCCAGTTCAACCGGGCCACCATGGCGCTGCGGCAGCCCGGCAGCACCTTCAAGCTCTTCTCCTATCTCCTGGCGCTCGAGCAGGGCGCCCGCCCCGGCGATCCGGTCTCCTGCGCCCCGCTCGAGTGGCGCGGTCAGCGCTTCGCCAGCGGCTGCGGCGGCACGCTCAGCCTGCGACAGGCCCTGGCGAGCAGCAGCAATACCGCAGCCCTGCGCCTGGCCCGGCGTGTCGGGCTCGAGTCGATCGTGCGCAAGGCCCGAGAGATGGGCATCACCACCCCCCTCGATCCGGTGCCGGGCCTCGCCCTCGGTCAGAGCGAGGTGACCCTGCTGGAGCTCACCGGTGCCTACGGCGCCGTGGCCAGCGGCGGCCTCTGGCGCCAGCCCAGCACGATCCGCAGGCTCACCGACGCCGAACAGTGCCTCGACAGCTCAGCGCCAGCCTGCCGTGAGCGGCGCGAACGGTTCGGCACCTCCCAGGCTGGAGCCGTCCGCCCTTCAGGTTCAGCGGCTGCAGGCCCGGCGCGGGCACCCCAGACGGCCGCCACCTCCTCGGCCTCCCTGTTCCCGGCCCGCCGGGTGATGCAGGAGTCCACGGCCCGGACTCTGCGCAGCCTGCTGCAGTCGGTGGTGCGGGGTGGCACCGGCACGGCGGCTTCCATCGGCGGTGAGGAGGGCGGCAAGACCGGCACCACCAATGACGGCCGCGACCTCCTGTTCGTTGGATTCGAGCCCCGTCGCCACTGGGTGATGGGCGTCTGGCTCGGCAATGACGACAACCGACCCAGCCGGGCTGGCAGCGCCCTGGCGGCATCGCTGTGGGGCGAGATCGTGCGCGTCTCCAGCCCCTCGCCCTGATGCTGCCCCGGCGCCTCTGGCTCTGGATCGGCCTGGCCCTGGCGGCCCTGCTGCTGGTGGGCCTCGTCATGCAGGCTCTCAACCAGCTGATCTGGCAGCTCAGCTACTGGCTGCCGGGTTGGTTGATCGGACCCCTGCTGCTGCTGCTGCTGGCCCTGTTGCTGCTCGCCGTCGGCCCGCTGCTGTGGCCCTGGCTGAAGGCCCTGGGGCGGCCGGGGCGGCGCGGCGCGGCCGCCGCAGACCATGCGCCATCGCGCAACCGCCGCGAGGCGGCCGAGCGTCAGCTCAGCGCCATGCAGCAGACGCTCGAGCAGGTGCGCGATGCGCTGGAGAGGCAGGCGCTGGAGCAGGAACGGCTCCGCATGCAGGCTGAACTGGAGCGCGGTGATCTGGTGATCGCGGTGTTCGGCGCCGGCTCCACCGGCAAGACCTCCCTGATCCGCAGCCTGCTGGGCGAACTGGTGGGTCAGGTGGGAGCGGCGATGGGCTCCACCACCGACACGGCCCGTTACCGGCTGCGTCTGCAGGGCCTGCCGCGGGCGGTGATCCTGGAGGACACCCCCGGCATCCTCGAGGCGGGCGCGGCAGGGCAGGAGCGCGAACGCCAGGCCCGCCTGCAGGCCTCGCGCGCCGATCTGCTGCTGTTGGTGGTCGATGGCGACCTGCGCCAGGCCGAGCAGGAGGTGTACGAGGCGCTGGCCAGCCTCGGCAAGCGGCTGTTGCTGGTGCTCAACAAGTGCGACCTGCGCGGCGAGCAGGAGGAGCAGCGATTGCTGTCCCTGCTCCGCCGCCGCTGTGCCAGCCATCTGGCGTCCGCCGATGTGATCCCAGCCAGCGCGTCCCCTCAGAGCGTGCCGCGGCCTGGCGGGATGCCGCTGCAGCCCGCGCCTGAGGTGCAGGCCCTGCTGCGCCGCCTCGCCGAGGTGCTGCATGCCGACGGCGAGGAGCTGATCGCCGACAACCTGCTGCTGCAGTGCCGTCAGCTGGGTGACGCCAGTCGTCAGTTGCTGGACCGCCAGCGTCGCCGCGACGCTGAGACGATCGTCGAGCGCTACGGCTGGACCTGCGCCGGTGTGGTCGCGCTGACGCCGTTGCCCGGTGTCGATCTGCTGGGCGCCGCCGCCGTCAACGCCCAGATGGTGATCGAGATCGGCCGCGTCTACGGCGTGCAGCTGGGCCGGGACGAAGCCCAGGATCTGGCGGTCTCCGTGGGACGCACCCTGGTGGGACTCGGTCTGGTCAAGGGAGGCCTGTCGCTGCTGCAGGGGGCGCTGAGCCTCAACCTGCCGGCGCTGCTGCTCAGCCGTGCCGTTCAGGCGGTCGGCGCCGCCTGGCTCACCCGGGTGGCAGGGCGCAGTTTCATCGTCTATTTCCAGCAGGGACAGGACTGGGGCGACGGCGGCCTGCAGCAGGTGCTGCAGCGCGAGTACGACCTCAGCCGGCGGGAGGACGTGCTGCGCCGGTTTCTGCAGGCTGCCCTGCAGCGGGTGGTGGAACCGCTGCAGCGTCGGGAGCGGCAGCTGCCACCACGGCCGCAGGGGCGACGCCCAGCGCCTCCGGCGGCGGCGGAAGCAGCGGACCGCGACTATCGAGAACCGTGATCAGCGCCAGATAGGCCACGCCGATCAGGATCGAGAGGGCGCCGGTGATGATCGCGACCCAGCGCTGGCGGGAGGCGGGCTGGGGGCGTTCAGGCATGGCAGGGGTGCGGAGCGGCTGAGGTGATCGAAACGCTGCCGATCAGCGCGTGGCTGATCAGGCCGCGCTGACCTGCCTCCGGAGGCTAGGTGCCCCTGAGGACCGGCCAGCTGCAGTGCACCCGCCATGGGTGCTGATGGCCTGCTCCCGAGAGCAGCCGGCTTGCGTTCGGCGCTGAACCCATGCGGGCCTTCCATGGTCGACCGACCCATTGCCATGGCAGGCGGCCAGGGCGCGACTGCGCTGCCGTGAGGGGCCTGCCTGGGTGGCGCGGCTGCCTCGCAGCGTGCCCGGAAGACCGCTTTGGCGATTCAGGGGCAGGGCTGGCGGGCCACCACGGCGGCCAGCTGCTCCAGGTGGGAGCTCTGGGTGTGGGGATTGCCCAGCACCGCCTTGAGGTGATGCAAGCCGTCGTGGAGTGGCCGCGACAGCATCAGCTGCTCGGCCAGCAGAGCGGTGCGGGTCTGCTCCGACCACTGGGCCAGGGCTTCGGCACTGCCATGGCGCGGCCGGAAGGCGAGCAGATGCAACGGGCCAGCCAGCAGGCACAGGCGCTCGTCGGCGGCCAGGAGCTGCTGCAGATGCTGCCGCCTCTCGATGGCTCCCTCCACCAGAGCGGCGATGCCCTCGAGGCCGAGCTGGCGCAGCCCCAGCCACAGCTTGAGGATCTCCGCAGGGCGGCTGCCCTGCAGGCCCAGCTCACCGCCGTGGCCACCGCCCCAGCTGGGCTCCATGTAAGGAAGGCCGGTGCCGAAGGTCTGCTGCAGCCGGGCCGGCCGCGCCAGCAGCAACAGCGAGGAGGTCTTGGTGATGCCCAGCAGTTTCTGGGGGTTGACCGTGACCGAATCAGCCTGCTCCAGCCCCGCCAGCAGCGGACGCCGGACGGGGGCCAGGGCGAACACACCGCCGATGGCCGCGTCGACGTGCAGCCACACCCCGTGCTGACGGCAGAGCGCGCCGATCGTCGGCAGCGGATCGATGGCGCCGCGCACGGTGGTGCCGGCCGTGGCCACCACGGCGATCACCGGAATGCCCTGATGGTCCAGGCGCTGCAGGGCGTCGGCCAGCCGCTCGCCGCAGAGCCGCCCCTGCCCGTCGACCGGCAGGCGCAGCAGCGCTGACGCCGGCAGGCCCATCACGGTCAGCGCCTTGGCCAGCGACACATGGGCGTCGGCGCTGCAGAGCACCACCGCATCAGCGCGTTGCGCCAGCCCTCGCGTCTGGCGGGCGGTGACCAGCGCCATCAGATTGCTGAGCGAGCCGCCACTGGCAGCGACTCCGCCGGCGTTCTCCCCGAGGCCGAGGGCGGTGGCGAGCCAGCCGCACAGGCCCCGCTCCAGATGGCTGAGGCTGGGGGCCAGCTCCTCGGCGAGCAGGTTGTTGTTGAGCCCGGCGCAGATCAGATCGGCGGCGATCGACGCCGTCAGGGCTGGCGGATCCAGGTGGGCCAGGGCGCCTGGGTGGCCGGGATGGAAGGCACCCTCCATCACCTGCTGCAGATCGGCCAGCAGCCTCTCGCCGCCAAGGCCCGTGCGCTCCGGTTCGATGCTGGGAAGAACGCTGAGGGCCGGCAGCGGTCCACGGCTGCGCGTCTGACCCAGCCAGTTGCACAGAAGGCTGGAGGCCTGCTGCAGAAACGCCTCGAGACGGGGGTCAAGCCCGTCCGGTGGAGCGAACAGTGGCAGCATGTCGCTGCTCTCCTCCTGCCGAGCAGGTGGCGTCGGCCATGGGGCGGGAAGGGCGCTGGCCAACGGCAGGGTCAGGGCGGCGAACGATGCTGTGGTGGCATTCTGCCCCGGCCCCGGGCGGCTCCCTGCCGCGTCGCCGCTGCCACCGCCGACCATGATCCCTCCCGAGGACCTGCCGCCAGTGCTGCTGCAGCTGTGGATGGAGCGCCTGCTCCGCCATGCCCGTCGCGTCGGGGAGAGCGGCGAGATCCCGGTCGCCGCGGTGCTGCTCGATGCCCACGGCCATGCATTGGGCTGGGGCAGCAATCGCCGCCATCGCGATCAGGATCCGCTGGGTCATGCCGAACTGGTCGCCCTGCGCCAGGCGGCCTGCCTGCGCCGTGACTGGCGCTTCAACGACTGCACCCTGCTGGTGACGCTGGAGCCCTGTCCGATGTGCGCCGGGGCTCTGATCCAGGCCCGGGTCGGACGGGTGGTCTATGCGGCTGCTGATCCCAAACGCGGTGCCTTGGGGGGCTGCCTCGACCTGGCAGCAGATCCCAGCGCCCACCACCACATGGCGGTGCGGGGCGGGCTGGCGGGTCCGGCGGCCGAAGCGCTCCTCTCCGACTGGTTCCGCAGCCGTCGTCGTTCCCGACGGGACCGCGCTCGCACTGTTGGCTGCAGCCCGGCTTCGCCGCAGGACGCCGCTGCCAGCGACTGAGCAGCGAGCGCCGGGAGCAGGACCCAGAGGCCGTCCGTGGTCAGCGGTCGCCGCAGCCATCCACCCCTGGCCCAGCGCCATGCTGCCGCGCTGCATCGTCCGGATCCCGGCTCAGCGCGTGCTCGCTGCCGCACTCTCCACCCCGCTGGGCAGCGGCGACTGCTGCGGGCCTGATGGCCCCAGACAGAACGGCCCGCCCCGCGCGCTGCGGGACGGGCCATCCCCCGGCGGCAAGGCCACCGATTCGAGGGGCCTGAATGTCAGGCGACGGCAGCCATGGCAGCGGCGCCGGTGCGGAAGGCCGGCAGCTCGGTCTCCAGCAGGTTGAGCAGCAGATCGACGTTCTCGGGGCGGCTGTTGTAGCCCATCAGACCGATGCGCCAGACCTTGCCGGCCAGGGCGCCGAGGCCACCGCCCACCTCGATGCCATGGCGATCGAGCAGATGGCGACTGAAGGCCTTGCCGTCGACGCCCTCGGGAATGCGCACCGTGGTGAGCGTGGGCAGGCGCAGGTCCTCGCGCACGTGCAGCTCGAGACCCAGTCGCTGCAGACCGTTCCAGAGGCGTTCAGCGTTGCTGCGGTGGCGGGCCCAGGCGTTCTCCAGACCCTCATCGGCCAGCAGGCGCAGCGCCTCACGCATGCCGAAGTTCATGTTCACCGGGGCTGTGTGGTGATACACCCGGTCGCTACCCCAGTACTGGTTGAGCAGCGAGACATCCAGGTACCAGTTCGGCACCTTGCCGGAGCGTGCGGCCAGCTTGGCTTCGGCCCGGGGACCCATGGTGAAGGGGCCGAGGCCGGGAGGGCAGCTCAGACCCTTCTGGCTGCAGCTGTAGGCCAGATCCACCTTCCAGGCATCCAGGAACAGCGGCACACCGCCCAGGGAGGTGACGGTGTCGAGCAGCAGCAGGCAGTCATGCTGACGGCAGAGGTCGCCGATACCCTCCATCGGCTGGCAGACGCCCGTTGAGGTCTCGGCGTGGACCATCGCCAGGATGGCGGGCTTGTGGCCGGCCAGGGCAGCCTCGATCTGATCCAGCGAGAAGGCTTCGCCCCAGGGGCATTCGATCGTCACCACCTTGGCGCCATAGCGGCCGGCCATGTCCGCCAGCCGCAGGCCGAAGTAACCCTTGACCGCCACCACCACGGTGTCGCCGGGCTCGACGGTGTTGGCCAGGGTGGCCTCCATGGCGGCGCTGCCGGTGCCGCTGACGGGAATGGTCAGGCGGTTGTCGGTCTGCCAGGCGTAGCGCAGCAGTTCCTGCACCTCACCCATCAGCTCGATGTAGAGGGGATCGAGGTGGCCGATCGGGCTGCGCGAGAGGGCCTGCAGCACCGTGGGGTGGGCGTTGGAGGGACCTGGGCCGAGCAGCAGCCGTTCGGGCGTGGCGATCGGATCGAGGGACAGCCTGTGGGAGGGATCGACGGAATGCTGCACGGGGGTGACCAGAACCTGGGCGGCGACGGAAGGAGAACTCAGAGGTTAGGCAACGGAGCAAGCCCG
>CAYNGR010000015.1:0-28510 GCA_964396755.1 uncultured Cyanobium sp.
GGCAGAGCAGATCCTTCACCTCCTCCTCCGGCAGCTCCACAAACTCCGCCAGTTCCGTCACCGTGGGGGTGCGGCCCAGCTCCTGGCTCAGTTCGCGCTGGCCCTTCTTGAGCTTGTTCAGCGTTTCAGTGATGTGGATCGGCAGCCGGATCGTGCGGCTCTTCTCAGCGATCGCGCGGGTGATGCCCTGGCGGATCCACCAGTAGGCGTAGGTGGAGAACTTGTAGCCGCGGGTGGGGTCGAACTTCTCGACGCCGCGCACCAGGCCGATGGTGCCCTCCTGGATCAGGTCCAGGAGTTCCATGTTGCGGCGGGTGTATTTCTTGGCGACGCTGACCACCAGGCGCAGGTTGGCCGCCACCATCCGCTCCTTGGCACGGCGGCCGGCCTGCAGGCGGCGACGCAGCAGGGCCGGGGCCATGTCCATGGCTTCGGCGAGGGCCTCGAGCGTGGGCTCCTCGCCACCGGAGCGCAATCGCAACTCCTCGCGCAGCTCCTCGATCTGCATCAGTTCCTGGACCTGACGGCCGAGGGTGATCTCCTGCTCGTGGCTGAGCAGCGGCACACGGCCGATGTCGCGCAGATAGGAGCGCACCAGATCGCCGTCGATCGAGGGCAGCACACGGGCCACCGGGGTGGCTGATGCCTGGGGAGCCTCCTGGGCGGCACCGCTGGTGGCGACGCTCACGGGGGTCTCAGTGGGGAACAGGGCGACGACCACGGGTCAGCCAGTTGACGCTTTGTAAAGCCTAACCTGAAGAAGTGTGAATGGCTCTCATCCGGGCCCTAGCCCCCTGCCGCAAGCGGCCCAGAACGTTGCCGAGGGCGGCAGAGGACCTGACCAGACCCCTTGCGACGCCTGGCATCCATCCAAGCAGCCGGGGCTGGCGTCGCGGCGCTGCAAAACTGCAGCCATGCCGCTGTGGCGCCGGCGCACGCCGCCGATCCACACGCCACAGCCCCGCGCGCCTCTCATCCCACGCCCCATGGCGGGCCGCTCCAGCAGTCGGCTGCGACGGAGCTCCTCAGCCGGCAGAGAAGCGCTGGATCAGGGCGCTGGCCGTCTGCAGGTAGATGAACACCCCGGCCACATCGGTGGCGGTGGCGATGAACGGGGCGGACATCAGGGCTGGATCCAGGCCGATGCGGTTGAACAGCAGCGGCAGCGCCGCGCCGGCCGTGGCCGCCAGGGTGGTGATCGCCACCAGGCTGATGCCGGCGGCGGAGGCCACCACCCAGTTGCCCTGGGAGACGTAGGCCGCCCAGGGGACGACCACCAGCATCATCAGCAGACCCAGCAGAGCCCCGGCCACCGCCTCCCGCCCGATCGCCAGGGCCGGGCCCAGGGCCTGCAGCCGCTGGGTGCTGAGACCACGGATCACCACCGTCGAGCTCTGGGCGCCGACATTGCCCCCCGTGCCGATCAGCAGCGGGATGAAGGCGGCGAGCACCACCACCTGCTTGAGCACCTCATCCTCGGAGGCGATCACCGCGGCGGTGCCGCTGTTGGCCAGCAGCAACACCAGCAGCCACACCACCCGGCGGCGGGCGATGGTGAACAGGTTGCTCTGGAAATAGTCGTCTTCGTCGCCGGCCTGAACGGCGCCGGCGGCATAGAGATCGCGGGTGGCCTCCTGCTGGATCACGTCGATCACGTCATCGACGGTGACGATCCCCACCAACCGCTCCTCCCGATCCACCACGGGCACCGCCAGGAAGTCGTAGCGCTGGATCACCCGAGCCACCTCCTCCTGATCGGTGTCGGTGCTGACACTCACCACCTCGCGCGTCATCACATCGCCGAGCCGTTCCTCCGGATCGGCCGTCACCAGATCGCGCAGCGACAGCATGCCGGTGAGATGACGCGAGGCGTCCGTCACATACAGGGCGTAGATCGTCTCGGTGTCGCGGGCGCGGCGGCGCACGATGTCGAGGGCCTGGGCGGCGCTGTGGAACTCCTTGAGATCGATGAATTCGGGCGTCATCAGGCGCCCGGCCGTCTCCTGCTCGTAGCCGAGCATCTGCGCCGTGACACGCCGCTCGGCTGGGCTCAGCTCCGCCAGCAGCCGGCGCACCACCTTGGCGGGCAGCTCATCGAACAGGCGCACCCGATCGTCGGGGGACATCTCCTCGACCAGCTCGAGCACCTCGCCGGAGCGCATGCGCTCCAGCAGGCTCTGCTGCACAGCGGGCTCGAGGTACTCGTAGACCTCGATCGCCTCGTCTTTGGGGAGCAGCCGGAACGCCAGCGCCTGCAGGGTGCGGGGCAGGGTGCCGATCGCCTCAGCGGCATCCACCGGCTGAACCGGCTGCAGCAGCAGCTTGGCGCCGTCGTAGTTGGCCGCCTCAAGCAGACCCTCGAGCTGGCGGGCCACCACCTCTGCAATGGCGGAACTCTCGCCCATCGACCGGTCCCAGCCCTGCAGCGAAGTGTATGAGGCAGGTGGTTAAGGTCCGTGGCACTGCACGACACAGCCACCATGACCGCGTCCTCCAGCCCCTCCATCAACGTCAGCCAGGTCGTGGTGCGCGATGCCACAGGCGGCGAACGCCGGCTCGGCGACTACGCCGGCAAGGTGCTGCTGATCGTCAATGTGGCCAGCCGCTGCGGCTTCACCCGCCAGTACGCCGGACTGCAGGCCCTGCAGGAGTGCTACGGCCCCCAGGGCCTGCTGGTGCTGGGCTTCCCCTGCAACGACTTCGGCGCACAGGAGCCGGGCAGCCTGCCGGAGATCCAGCAGTTCTGCTCCACCACCTACGGCGCCAGCTTCGAGCTGTTCGACAAGGTCACCATGGCGGAGGCCCCCTACACCAGCCTCAGCCAGGCCGCACCGGCGGGTCCCGTGGCCTGGAACTTCGAGAAGTTCCTGGTGGGCAGGGACGGCACGGTGCTGGCCCGCTTCAAGAGCGGTGTCGAGCCCGAATCGGCCGAGCTCAAGGCCGCCATTGAAGCGGCGCTGGCAGGTTGAGCCCAACAGCTGCGACCAACGCGACTAGCGCCGGACAACAAAGCTGGCGTGAGCACAAGTGAACGGTGGCGTCCTCCCGGAAACGAGGCGACCTGCTGCGATCTCACGCCATGGATCCCGTCATGCCAAAAAACCGGGACGCCCATGCCAGAACCGGGAGCCGAATGGACAACCTGCGGCAGGGGACGGCTGCCTGCCTCACATTCGCCTCACCGCCGTGGATACAGGCAGTGGCCACCGCTGGAGAGCAACGGTCAAGACGGTAGACAAGACCTCTGCACAAGCCCGCTGCTGTCCGATGCGCCGCGAGACAGTCGATCGCAGGGACCTGACGATGGGTTGCAGACCCAGGCCAGGCGGTGCCTAACGGCGCAAGGGTCAGGCGGGACTGCGGTAGCGTGGAAGGGCTACAGGATTGAAACCCATCCCAGGGAGCCCGGCCGGGCGGATGTCCTCACTTGTCGGAAGCCGCACAACCAAGTTTGATCTCATGGGCCCATCCAGGGTTTCCAGTCGACACACCAACGCAACGGGTGCCACTCATTCTCAAGACAGCGGGCCACCTCAGCATGGTCTATGACTCTTCGCCAACGTCGGTCATACCCACAGGCGAAGCGCTCGCCGGGATCCGCCCAGGGATTGAGGGGTTCGCCAGTCGGAATGGACGTCTTCATCTCTATGACAACGCTCACAATGATGGTCGAGACTCCCCGATCTCCACGCAGCGGGATCGCCATGCAAAAGGGGAAGCACGCTCGCTTAACTTCATGAAAGTCGCAGTGATGACTCCCAAGGCTCGACAACTCTCCACCAGACCAAGCGCAACCAGCTCCTGAGTTCTTGAAGGATCATTCGGTGAAATCAGCACCCCCCACCAAAGAACAACTCAATCAGACGTTCGGGGCCAGACAGGAAAATGCCCTGATCCTGCGTCAGTCGCCCCGCTGGATGCAGACGTTTGCACTGATGCTGGCAGTGATTGGCGCGGGTGGACTTATTGCGGGCTATCTCGTCCGCATCGACGAAGTCGTGACGGCGACCGGACAGCTGGTTTCCGACGCTGGCCGCGTCGATGTCAAGTCACCTGTCAGCGGCAAAATCGCCCGATTAACAGTGAGCGAGGGAAGCATCGTCCGCAAAGGCCAGTTGCTGCTGGTGATGGACACAACACTCGCAAGGGAGAGAATCAACGAGAGCTCCCGCCTGATCGAACTGGAAAAACAGGGCCTTTCAAAAGAATTGTCCAGCCTGCGCGAACAACTGCGCCTCGCGGACAGACAGATTGCAACGCAGCAAGAAGTATCAGATGAATATGAGAAGCTCGCCAAAACAGGTGGCGTCTCCCGTATTCAAGCCCTGCAGCAACGAGATCGCCTGATTCAGCTGCAGACACAGCGCGCTACAACGCTAGACTCAATAGAGCGGTCCAAGGTTGATGCCGAGAAAGTAATCCGCCAAACCCGAACGCAGCTGAAGGAAGCGATGGTGCAAAAAGTCTATCAGAATCTCGTCGCACCGTCCGATGGTGTTGTTTTTGACCTCAAGGTGCAGCCAGCAGGGGTCATAGACCAAGGTTCCACATTAATGACCCTTGTGCCACAAGGCGCGCTGGAAGCGACTGTCAACATTTCCAACAAGGACATCGGCTTTGTCAAGGTTGGACAATCAGCCAAAGTGCGCGTAGATGCCTATCCCTCCAACCGATATGGAGAACTTGAAGGCAAGGTGACGCTGATTGGCGCAGATGCGCTTCCACCCGACCCGCAAGTAAATTACTACCGATTCCCGGTTCGCATTAGCCTGAATCGCTCTTATTTAAAAGCCGATAGCCTGAAGATACCCCTGACCTCAGGGATGTCCATCACGACTAACTTGCGCATCCGCGACAAACCCTTGCTGTCGCTTGTCAGCGATCTCTTCTCCGGTCAGTTCGATTCGATCAAGTCACTGCGTCAATGATATTACCAGAGAGCCATGCAGGCTTGCCATGATCAACCAATCACACCAGACGCCACCGCATCTAGCAATCGAATCTGCTTATCTAAGCAGCTCTCTAGCCTGAAGTTTCGCTTAATCGTAAGACGAGCGTTTGAACGCATAAAAGCGAGGCTATTCGGCGCCGCAAGCACATTGCTCACCGTCGCCACGAGGTCATCTTGGTCATGGAAATCTACCAGCCATCCATTATGACCATGACGGATCACCTCCTGCACTGGCGCCGTTGCTGAGCCAACCACAATCGCGCCACAAGCCATGGCCTCCAACAAGCTCCAACTCAGGACGAAGGGGTAGGTCAGGTAAACGTGTACAGAACTGATTTGCATAGCGCGGATAAAGTCAGCATGTGACAACGCTCCTGGAACATGAATCCGCCTCCAATCGAGGTGTCCTTCAAGTTCAGCACGCATCGCAGCAAGCCAACCCCGTCCATCCTCTCGGTCTCTTCCGTAACTGACTCGAGGGGTATCCGATCCGATCAGTAGCACCTGCAATTCAGGCCAACGCTGCTGCAATGCGGGCAAGGCGCGCATTAACTTATGAATCCCACGGTATGGCTCAAATGTGCGATTCACGAAGGTGAGCACCTGATCACCATGTCGGAACAGGGTGCCATCTGGAAGCCTGAGTGTGGCAGCCGGATTGGGTCGCAACTGCTGGCAATCAATACCATCATGAATGACAGACACCCTCTCGCGGAATGCCGACGGAAGAGTGCTCAGTTGAAAGCGAGTTGGCGTATAGCCCCAACTCATGGAAGGAAAACAAAGTGAGGCCGCGACAGTTTTCATGCGCTGAGCAATGACGACATCAAGATCCTCCTTCGAATCGAACTCGGGATCGAAGTTGGTATCTACCTTACGGCCGTAATCAAACTCAAGATAGTGAAGCTGTGGGCAAGCAGGCCAAACATCCTTCAGAAACAAAGATTCTCCCCAGCCCGGGTGAGCCACGATCAGATCAGGTCGATAACCTTGCTCGCGTAGTTTCATGGCTGTCTCGGCGACCCACAAACCGCGCAGTGCCTTTGTCTCCGTCTCGCGCAATAAAGGAGGGAGTCCTTTTGTATTTCCTCGCTTCGGAACATAGTGAGCAAGGCTGGCGACCTGCTTGCCACGGCTGCCAATGCTGGCTTTCTTGTTTTTTCGGCAAATGGCAGCAAGCTGGTCACCACGTTCATCGAGGGCAACCGCTAGATGAACAAACTGCGCAGGATAGCTCTGGTGAACGAATAAGATCTTCAGATGCGCAACCCCCCATGATTCAGACGCTACCCTAGCAGCCGGGGTCGACAGGTTGGTTGTTCGTGCCCCACGCCAATTGAGGACTGGAGATGCAATTTCTATTTGTTCACCGCAATGCTCCGGCACAGTTTGTTCATCTCATAACGAAACTGAGTGAGGATGGCCATCAAGTGTGGTTCGCATCACAGACCATCTCGAGCCAGTTGCCACCAGGCGTCCGCTCGCTGTCTCTGCCAGAAAAGAAAGGTAAGGACAAAGCGAATCAAAAGAAGTTCGAGATCAGTCTCTACGACAAGTGGATTAGCTGGAAATCCAAAGGCTTGAACCCAGACTGGATCATCCTTCATTGCGGATGGGGACTCGGATTATCGCTCAAAAGCGTATTTCCCAATGCGCGTCTTTTGGCCTACGTCGAATGGTGGTTTAACTTTGACAGCGAAGACATGAATTTTGACCCAGGAAATCCAGATATCCATTTTCCGCCCAGCAGTCGCCTCGCGCAGATAGCAAGAAACCGCATTTACGCCACAGAGTGCTTGGACGCCGATGTCATGGTTTCACCAACCCATTGGCAAAAGCAGCAGCTGCCGTCACGACTGCAGCAGAGCTGCCATGTCATCCATGAGGGTTGTGACATAGACTACTTCACTCCATCCTGGAAAAAGGAAGCCGCCCCGGTTGACCTGGCTCCAACGTTGAAGGCCATTCCAGAACCAGGAACGCCCTTGCTGACATATGCCACACGCGGCATGGATCCGTATCGAGGCTTTCCCGAGTGGGCTCGGGCCACCGCCCTCCTTCTGCAGCAGCGGCAGGATGTTCATGTGGCAGTAGCCGGAAGGGACCAGGTGGTTTACGCACCAGTGCAGCGCACACGCAGGTACGGTGAAGAGGCAAGAGCTCTTATGACAGAAGCCGGCGTGGCTGATCGGGTACATTTCCTTGACTATCTTCCGCTGCAGGCTTATCGATGGCTGCTTCGGCGGTCGTCACTTCATACCTATTTCACGAGGCCATATGTGCTGAGCTGGAGTCTGCTGCAGGCAATGGCCTGCGGATGTTCCATTCTTGCCAGTGATGTGGCGCCGGTCCGCGAGGTCATCCGGGACGGCCGCCACGGCCTGTTGGTGGACCACTGCGCAGACGACCTGCATGGCCAGATGCTCAGAGCTCTGGAGGCTCCAGATTGGACAGCGCGCAAAGCGGCAGCGCGCCGCAGGGTGGAGCGCCACTACGGGCTTGATCAGGCTGTGAAGGCCTATTATGGACTACTAGTTGCCTGATGACACTCCTGACTGACGCCGCTTCCAAGCCGGAGCAGGATCAAGAGGCCGATAGGCTGCCTCCTGATCAGCACGCAGGTCCGGACCATGTTGGTCAGTTGCCTGAGCTGACCGACGATCAGATTTTGCGGGCATTCCCAGCGCTCACGAAGCCCCGCAAGTTATTGCAAGCAGTAAGAATGCCCAACTTACTTTCCACCTTACTTCAAAATCTGGTGCTCGCAGAGGAAGTCCGTCGAACTGGTGGTGATCTGCAGCAACTGACCGAATGGAGACGACAGCGTTGGGGGAAGCGAGTCGAGCAGGAATTTGTGCTGCAGCGCAAACGCTTTCAGCGTACCAGTTATTATCAACTAGCCTTGAGTAGCCGGGGCGAAGCAATGGAATATTATTATCAGCTTTGCAATCGTGAGATTCTTTTTGAAGATCTGCTTCGACAGCATCATCCCCCGAAAGCAGGAAAGCCGCAGAAGGGCCTACTTCACCGAATGTCTCTCGAGGCACTGCCCCATGATCTCGCCAAAAAGCTGCGCAAGGCTCAACCAGGAGTACCTATTCAGCCAGTAGTTATGGGTAAAACAGTGTTACTACTGCAGTTGATTGAACGGCACGAACCAGAGCTTGATCAATCCATTCGCGAACAGTTAGAGCATGAAATTGAACAGCAATGGCTGCAAGACGAGTTGCGACGTAGGTTTGAAAATATTGAGCCAACAGAAACTCTGACAAAACCAGCAACATCGGCATGATGGAAACTTCTTCGACGCAGATTGACCGCACCGGCGCGTGGGATCTGATTCCAGAGCATCTAACAGAATCAGCCGAACTGGTAAGTTTCGGTATTGGCGAAAGGATACTTAGGGCAGAGCATTTTGATACTCACGTTTACTGCATCAAATCGGGCCATGTTCGACAACTTGTCCCATCCAGCCAGAATCGCGGTCCCTTAACCCTACGGCGCTTGGAGCCAGGAGGGATATTCGGGTTTGAGAATTTACTGGTTGGGCGTCCGATTGAGTGGGCCAGCGCTGCGACCGACGTGGAGCTATGGGCCATACCTGTCACTGAATTAGTTCCTCTGCTGAAACCGCAAGGACCACTTGTGCAGGCCCTGCTGAAACAGCGAGGGCCTTGCCTGCTTTGGGATGGTCTGCGTCGCTGGATGGCGACGCAGACCATGCCCCCAGAAGACGCAGATCACCTACTCCGTCACCTATGTGACAAAGCTGAGCTAATGGAATTCAGCTCAGGACAGGAATTAGACTTGGACCCGGAACGTCTTTATATCCTCCTGAGTGAAGCGGTTGAATCAATCCCTGTTGGTTCCGCGCTGATCAGCGGACAAAAACCAATTCTTCCCCTTGAATGCCGTTGGCCGTTGGTGGCCCTCTCAATTCCCCGTGCCGCAGTCCAGCAAGGCTGGGTCATCTCCGAGCAATTGGGAGAACTTCAGTTGCCCAGTGCAGCCTTCGCATCAGCTCAACCTGCCACCGAAAGCTCGCGGCAAGGGCGTCAAATCCCCGATGCTTACAGTCTTGGACTGCGCGTACCTGAGAAACTTTCTCTCACGCAACGATTTCCCGAGCGCCGTGGTCGCGGGAACCTTGGCGAGGCGATGGCCTTGGTCGAAATGCTCGCTCTGTCGCAAAGGGTACCGTTCCGACGCGATCAGGCCAGCAAGCGGTTGCGTGTCTTGGGTGCCGAGCGGAAGCCGATGAACCTGGGGAAGTTGGCTGTAATAGTCAACCAGATGAACCTCATGGCGCGCCCCGCTGAGGTGGCGATCCGGCAGATCCGCAGCATTGAGACTCCGTTCTTGTTCATGCAGGAGGGTCGGCCAATGCTTGCCCTCGCAATCGAAGGGAATCGTCTGGTTGTGGCAGATGGAGCGAAGGGGCTGTTTCATCTGCCGCTCACGTCGATCGACCACGACAAAGATCGCCTGAAGTTGGTACACGTCAAGCGCCACGCAGGCACGCCTGAAGCCGAATTCAATTGGGCCTGGTTGATGCCGGCTGTTGGGAAATACAAGTGGTCATTGGCACTGGTTTTGCTAGCGTCTTTGATGGCCCAGCTATTCACCCTAGGCATCCCGCTGCTGTTCCAACAGTTAATTGACAAGACGCTGAACCAAGGGAATATCAGCAGCCTCAACATCATTGCGGGCACAATGGTTTTGCTGGCCGTCTTTCAAGGCCTGATGACAGCGCTGCGAACATTCTTATTCGTTGACACCACAGATCGCATTGATCTGACTTTGGGAACTGCTGTGATCGATCGGCTCCTTCGGCTCCCATTGAGCTTCTACGAGAAGCGCTCTGTTGGCGAATTGAGTCAAAGGCTGGGTGAACTTAACAACCTGCGGAGTTTCTTAACGGGTACAGCCATTACAGCTGTCCTGGACCTTCTGTTCAGCTTTCTCTACTTAGTAGTGATGTTGTTGTACAGCCCCATGCTCACTGCTGTTGCCCTCTCGACATTCCCGCTCTATTTCTTGATGACCGTCGGGGTGTCCCCGATTTATCGCCGTCAACTGCGCACCCGAGCCAGTGCTCAGGCGCGCACCCAGAGTCACTTGATCGAAGTGTTGGGTGGCATCCAGACAATTAAGGCACAGCACGGCGAACTCCGCTCACGTTGGAAATGGCAGGATCGCTATCAGGAGTTTGTTGAGCAAGGCTATCGCTCTGTCGTTCTCGGAACGACGACTTCGCAGATTGGAACTTTTCTCAACACGGTCAGTTCTCTGCTGATTCTCTGGGTCGGCCTACATATGGTGATTGCCGGTCAGTTCACCCTAGGACAGTTACTGGCGTTTCGAATCATCGCTGGCTATGTAACTGCACCCCTGTTGCGTCTCTCAAGTCTCTGGCAGGGAATCCAGACTGCCAACATCTCGATGGAGCGCCTTGGAGATATCGTCAACCAGGCCCCCGAAGGTGGCAATAGCGATGCGGACATGTTGGCGCTTCCACCTGTAAAGGGGGATGTTCAGTTTGACCACATTTCATTTCGCTTCGGCAAAAAGGGACCGAGACAACTTAGCAATGTCAACATCAATATAGAAGCTGGTCAGTTCATCGGAGTCGTGGGGATAAGTGGAAGCGGCAAGAGCACATTAATGAAGTTACTCGCAAGACTCTACGAACCCGAAGAAGGGAGAGTGTTGATTGACGGAACCGATATCTCGAAAGTCCAGATCAGTAGTCTTCGCAGCCAGGTCGGCATGGTTCCGCAAGACAGCCTGCTATTTGAAGGTACGGTGGCTGAAAACATCGCCCTCAACAATCCAGAGGTCGATTCTGAGCAGATTGTACAGGCTGCTAAAGTTGCCTGTGCTCACGAATTCATCATGGGACTTCCTGAGGGTTACGCTTCACGGATTGCCGAGCGTGGAGCGAACTTGTCTGGTGGGCAGCGTCAGCGGCTAGCGATTGCTCGGATGGTTCTCGAGTCACCGCGACTGCTGATCATGGATGAGGCCACCAGCGCCCTGGACGCCCCCACGGAGAGGATGGTGTGTCGCAATCTGCAGGAGTTATTTAGGGATGAGACGGTTTTCTTTGTGACTCACCGACTTTCGACCGTAATGGGAGCTGATCGCATCATTGTGATGGATCAGGGCACTGTTGTCGAACAAGGTTCTCCACAAGAACTGCTGCAATCCAATGGATTGTTCAGCGCCATCTGGAGTCAACAGAGCTAGTGCCTTCATTGGACGGTTTGTCAGCCGTCCCTGACCATTTCCTACGACAGGCTTGATGGCCTAGTCCTGTGGGTGCTAAGATCCCTTTTGAAGGATCCCCCCTCTTCCGAATTCTCAATGGCCTCCTTTCTGATCAATTCCGGTCGGCAGACCGAATCCGGAACTGTCTTCAATGATCAATTTGTCGTTGTCGATGGCGCCAACCGCAATACCCTACAAGGCAATGGTGCTGACGACAGGTTCGACCTGACCACCTTTACTGGCGACTACGCATACGGAAACAGCCTCATCAATGGCAATGCTGGTCGTGACACGATCAACATCAAGGTTTCTGGCAATATCATTGCCACCAACTTCTTTGGTGGTGGCGCTGATCGAGACCTGATTGCCGTCTCCTTTCAATCTGCCAAGTCTTTCGTTGGCAATACTCTCAATGGTGGTGACGGCAACGACAGCATCATTTTCTCGGCTGGCACCTGTCTTTATTTCACTGATCTCACCATCAACGGCAACGCTGGCGATGACATCATTGATGTCAGTGGCATCGTTTTCACCGGTGAACTCGGTTCCAAGCTAAGCAACGTTCTTATCGGTGGCGGTCAAGGTACCGACTACATCGATGTCAACTTCAGCGCCGATGAGTCGGCTTCGATGGAGTCCCTCTCGATCGCTGGTGGCCAAGGCATCGATATTATCAATTTCGACGTCTACGACATGACAGCCAAAGGGCTTGTCATCAACGGTGGCACGCTGGGTACCGATGACGCCCTGGATGCAGGCGACTACATCAAGGTCAGCTCCGAAGTTTTTGTCGAGTCTACAATCAACGGCAATCAGGGCGATGATTTCATTGATTGGAATTCCAACGCTGATTACACTTCCCGGCAAGTTCTGATCGCTGGCAACCGCGGCGACGACACAATCTTCACCACTGGTGCCGGAAGTTTCGATGGTGTCACCCTCGGCGGTGGCAAAGGTGACGACCTTATTGTCAGCAATACCGGCGATGCCTTCTCGGCTGGCCAGAATTCCATTCTTGGCGGCCTTGGCAATGACACAATTGCCTTTGAAAATGGCACATCTCATTCGGCCAACCATGGCCTGACCATTGAGGGTGGCGCAGGTGCTGACCTCATTATTTCCTACTCTGCATTTGCTGCCAGCGGTTACGACGTGAAGTCCGCCGGTGGACGTGCATTCAATGGCGGCAACTTCCGCTTCGCCTCAAATTCCGATTCGACTCTCGGCGAATCGGACACGATTTACGTCTCTACTGGTTCTGGCACCTACAATCTGATCGTTTCTGATCAGGTTCGTGTCTTCAATGGTCGCCTCGACAACACTGACTTCAAATTCAGTGGCGGTGTTCTGAGGGAGACAGGTGATTTCTCTGCCAATCTTAACTTGGCAACCATGGTTGCTCTCCTTGATGCCAACCTGTCCACTGGCGATGCTGTTGCCTTCAAGACCGATACTGGACTCGAAACCGGCGACGAAGGCTACGTCTTTGTCAAGGGTAAGGGTGGTGAAGATGACCTGCTGGTTACCTTCGGTGTTGCTTCCGGCTTCTCTGCCAACAATACCGTCCTGAGGAATCCTGGCGCTACCACTCTGAAGCTGGAACTCAATCAGGATAGCGTCTGATTCACAATCATACCAACATCCTACTGGTAAACTGAAAGACGTTTAAGGTGGGGGGAGGTTGCCTCTCCCCACTTTTTCTTGCAAACATGAATTCATCCTTGCTGAATCAGGCCGATGCCGCCCTTGCTGCGGGACAGCACAACACCGCATGGAACATCTATAGCAAGATCCTCGAGAGCTCAGGATCAGACACCAACTTCCCCGAAAGCTTATATGTCAATGTTGGTGTCTGCTTACGCAGGCTCGGGCGTCAAAGCGAGGCGATAGAGCTGATACGTAAGGGGCTTGAGAAGTACCCGTACAGTCCTGCCCTGCACAACAATATTGCCAATAACTATGCGGATAATCAAGCTGATAAATGGCTGATTCTGCGCCATAGCCTGATGTCTCAGCTGGTAGGACAAGAGAAGCAGAGCTCGTGTCACATGTCAGCCTATATTCTGTGGCAGCTTAACTTTCCACTCAGCGCCTATCAGCTGCTGCATCACTGGTGGACTATTCGCCAAGAAAATGAAACCCCAGACCTAAATTTTGTTTCTTTGCTGCTGGAGCTGGCTCTGATCCTGTTGGACGAGGATGAGCTAGAAGCAATTAGCACTTGGTGTCTTTCGAAACTTCAAGCCGCCGACGCACCAGAAAGTATTTCTCAGAAATTGGCCATGATGGTGGCACTAGGACGCAAAGGTGAGGTCGAAAAAGCGCTAGAGCTACACCGGACCGTCGGAACACTTCTTGATCAACATTCAGGCAAGAAGGATGACTCCTCAATGTATATTAATGCCAGTTGGAATCTGTCCCTCGTGCTGCTTGGGGCTGGCCAAATGCAACCCGGCTGGAAGTTATACGAGTATGGACTGCTGACACCCAGCAAGAGCCCACAACGCTGGCAGCGCGCCCTGCCAAAACTATTTACAGCTAAACAAGTCCCCCTGTGGCGCGGTGAGTTTCTGGCTCCAGGCACACGGTTACTATTGATGGCTGAACAGGCTGTCGGTGACACCATGATGTTTCTGCAGCTGTTGCCTGAATTACTCAAGAAAGAGCTGGACATCATTCTGGTGGTACCCAGCCGTTTGGAGCCTATCTATGCCCGCAGTTTCAAGCAATGTCGAGTACTTTCAAATGAAGATGCAGAACAGAAGCTTCAGCCATCTGATCTTGATCTGCAATGCCCTGTAGGTTCTCTCCCGCAATATCTTCTTTCAGACTGGGTTGCCTCGGGCAGCCCACAAACCGAGCTCATCGTTCAACCGGAACTACGTAATCGACTACGCCGGTCTTATCGAAAAGGCCTGGAACGGACCAAGCCATTGATCGGAATCAGCTGGAGCGGCGGTGGCAAGCGTGAGCGCATGCGCATTAAATCCGTGGGACTCGAGCAAATGACTTCTCTGATGAAACGGATTGATGCTCGCTTCGTGTCTCTACAGTATGGCAATTGCAGTCGACAGATCCAGGTCTGGCAGCACGAGGGCATTGATATTGTGGAGCCTGGTGAAATTGACGCCCTCCAAGACATGGACTCTTGGCTGGCGCAGGTGGCGGCCTGTGACCTCGTAATCTCCGTAGCCAACACCACCATCCATGGTGCTGGGCTTGTGGGCGTGCCTACGTTTTGTCTGTTGAGTCGCTCACCGGACTGGCGTTGGACACGCCATGAGGGTCATAGCTCCTACTGGTACGACGTCGTAGACGTTGCTCGCCAATCTAAGACAGGGAGCTGGCAAGCCGCGTTTGATGCCGCCGTAGATTGGGTTAACACCATGCGAGAACGGCGTTATCGAATCGAACCCGGTTCGGCCCATCGACATGCCCAATCCCTCAGTTTCAAGGCCTGGCTGCAATGACAAATCTTAGTTTGATTGAGCTGCACCAACAGGGTCGGCATGAAGAGGTTCTGAAGTTGGCCCGGACCATCGAGGTCCGGGCAGCCGATGATCCGCAAAGCACGCTGATCGTTGCAGCTTCTTTGTTTAATCTCAAGCGCTACGGCGACTCGCTGAAGATTCTTTCCGCGCTAGAGCCTCTGATCCATACTGACGATACATATCTCAATCTGCTCGGAATGTGCCTTTGGCGTATCGGCGAACTCGACAAAGCCGAGCATGTTTTTGAGTTTGCCCATGCGCAGCACAAAGATCACCTTGCGATTGCTCGTGCCTACATAAATCTCCTATTTGAGCGTCAGAAATACAGTCAAGCAGGCCAGGTTCTAGCGCAAGCATTGCAACAGAATGCGCATGCGCCTGAACTCCAAGAGCTGCGGCTGCGACTTGATCAACTCCAAGCCTCGCCCAGAGTTGCCCCTGCTGGCGACAGCAAGCGTATGCCTCTTACTCTCCCCCAGGCCCGTGCCACACCGGTAGCACTACTCTCTGGCTCTGAGGCACACTCAGACTCTCCGACCATTAGCTCGGGGTCGCTAAAGCCTCTCCTTTCCGAATCCCCGCAAGTGGCAGGCGGAGCCTCCCCATCGACTGAGCTTGTGAGCCTCCCCAAGACCACCGAAACGCAAGACGACAAGCCAGAGATCGGTGCAGCCCAAGATCTGCCAGCCTTACAGCCCACGACGATTGATCCACTGCTGTTGGCCTTCAGCCAAGAGGAAGTTGCCTTCGACCGAGACAATCGCCGTCGCCAGCGCGATTCTCGCAACCAAGACAGCAATGCCCCGTCTCCGCTTTTGGATGGTAGCCAAAGCGTTGTCGAAGTTCTCCCTGTCCTCCCCGAGCCACCCTTGCAGGAGGTCAGTGAAGAACTGATCACAGTCATTCAAGCAGCTTTGGCAGAGAAGCAATACGAGTGTGCGCTTGCCGTTGCGGATCACCTGCGCAGGCTCGACCCTACAAGACAAACACAGCTGTATAGGCTGTGTTCAGAAGCCTATGCAGGACTGGGAAATCTTGCGACTTCGGAACTGTGCTTGCAAACCCTTGCTGTGCACGGGGAACTGGAGGATTTCGATCGCCTCAATTTAGCCGGCATGGCTCTTCGTCGCTATGACCTGAACTTGGCGGAATACTATCTCAGCGAGCTCAGAAACCCCGAGCTTCACCGTGACATACTGCTGGCGCACCAGGAAAAACTGCGTCAGCGCCAAGCGGAGCAGCAGCCAGCTCTTGTCTTTTCTACCAAAGGACTCAAGGCTGTCCGCGTAAAACCAAAGCAAGTACAGCATCCCGATCTTGCCAGAGTTTCAAACCCTGCTGCCGATGAGAGCCAACACTCTGAAGCATCGCACCCCTCAAACCAGAATCCACAGGCTGATCCAGTGCAACCCATCGCAAGCCAAGGCAGGACCGTTTCCCAACCAAGCTCCAAACGTGCTGCCCGCAGCCGCAACCCCGCGAACAGCAGAAAGACCCGGCCCAGCCAGAAGGTCGAAAAACCTTAAGGTTAACGAATGCGTGGATCTGTTCTGAAAGGCGGTTCCACGCCAGTCACTGCTAATCCAACTCCCAGCTGCAAAAAAACGGCTGAGAATTGCTCATTCTCTTTTCGGAACTCCGCCACTTTGGTCGCAGGCCTCCCATGGCAATCTTTCATTCTTTCCCCGATCCAGCCAATCAGCCTGCTTCTCAGCGTTATCTGCTGCTGCATAACTGGCGCACCGCTGGCAGCAGCACCAGTTCGTTGCTGGCAGCCAACTTTGGCAAACGGTATTTGAAGGTTGGTCTTCAGTACAATGGCATGGGTTTACCCCATTTTCAAGCACACCAAATCACGACGCTTGAAGAAGTTCGCTCATCCATTGACCACAGTCTCATCCTCGGCGGCCATCTCTTTGCTGGCGTCACGGCCTTCCTGCCTGGGGATTGGCAGTTATGGATGACAGCCCGCAATCCGATTGAAAGGGCCCGCAGTGGCGTGCTTCGTTTCCATGGACGCCCCTACAAGGGAACCAAGAATCCTGATGTGAATCTGTTTAGCCACGAAGGCAGCGAGAAACTGGACGATGAAAATGATCTACGGCGACTCTTTAACACCAGCCTGCGCTATGAACGCAATGGCATGTGTCGACGCTTGGCCATGATGAGTATTGCTCCCACCTTCCAATTGGCGGCACCCAATAATCTTGAGAAGGTCCCTGAGCTATCAGCCGATTATAGCGATAACTCACTGTACGAAGCTGCACTTGCAAGGCTTGCCTCGGTTCGCCTGCTGATTCTAACCAAACATTACACCATCTCAACCCTCTGCTTAGAACGCTATCTCGGCAGCGGACCTCTCCTCAATCCATTTACGGATCTGCGACTCAATGGTCGCGATGAAAAGCACACGTTGCCACAACGCGAACAGCTGGTGAATCGAAGCCAACATGTTCTAGCTGAAACCCAGTCATCTGATTTGAAGCTTTGGAAGCAGATCAAGGCCCGTTTTCGTTCGCAGGTGAGTGAGTATCAGATCGGCAAACGCGATCTGGCTGTACGTGAAGCACTGCAAGGGCAACCTTTATTTAACCCAGCCTGGTTCAGCGAGGAGAACATGGCCAATCATGAGTCCAGGGTTTTGGAAACAATCGCCAAGAGTCTGGCACAGAGAGCGGCAAAGTCGGGTGAAATTGCAGATCCAATCATCACAGAGATGACTTCTTGGAAACGATTCACACCTGAGGCTGCTGATCGCATCGCCCATTCTGCCCGCAAGTTCCTCGCTAGACTCTGACCAAACCATGGTTGAATTCACTCTGCATGCGGGTCTTCACAAGACCGCGACGACATCGCTTCAAGAGCATGTCTTTCCCAATGTCAAGCATGCTTTTTACACAGGCAAGTCTAGACATGTGATGATGGCTTCCACCCGTTTTCATTACAAGAGTACGAGGGAAGCGCATAAGCAGATGTTCAGAATGCTGCAAGCACTTGGACCAAAGCCATGGAGAATCCCTTTGCATTCTTGCTGCTACCTCTTGGCTTTGCTGCAAGACTATCTGGTATCGACGTTGGCTCGACACTATGCTTCCGTAGAGCAGCTTGAAGACCTATTCACGTATAATGCAGTACTCTTAAAAACCATTCAGAATAAGTGCGAAAATCCACACGTCTTCTATAGCTGTGAAGGCCTTTTGCTTACCATAGGACATCTTAAGCCTGATGAACCGGGGCGCAAGAACCAATTGCCTCCCCTAGCACATCACCAGCTGCTCTTCCCCGGTCAGCTAAAGCGGGTTGTTGTCTATCTTCGCTCACCAGTTGATTATCTTTTCTCGCGCTATATTCAGATTCATGACGTCCGATTTATCAACGCATCTGCAAATTCCGGCGATTCGTTAATCTCCATTGAGCGCTATCTTGACCTCAATGAGCAACTGTGGCGAGGTGAGGCTCCCCAGCAATCCGTCTTCTACCATATCTTTCAACCACAGCTTATAACCGAACTGCGCTCTCTTGGCCTGCCGCTTCAGATACGCTCCTACGATAAACATATCCGTGGCAATGAATCTATCAGCAAAGAGGTTGCCACTGCTTTCGACCTGCAGGTTTACAATCCAGCGCGGGTAGACAACGCCTTTCAAAACAAGCCTCTGAATACAACTTCGGAAAACAAGGATTCCGCTTTAAATCAGTTGTTAGCGGCATCGGGGCATAAAGATCGTGCCAGCTTGCGGCACCATTTCACAGAAATCGCCACAGCGCATCCATTGATTCAAGAGGCGATGGCAACTACTGTCTTCCCTGACAACTGACGTTGCGTCTCCTCGCGTATCCATTGCCGCCTTCCGCGGAATTTGCCATCCTCTCTTTCTGTCTACCGCCGCAGCCATGCTTAATCCTCTCATTCTAATCACCCAGTTGCATCGCAGTGGCGGAACGCTGTTTTCGCAGCTGCTCGATGGGCACTCCCAGATCCAAGCCCACCCTCATGAGCTGTTCATCGGTAAACCGGAAAAATGGGATTGGCCCGAACTGAATTCGATCCTGACTGATCCCGAGGCAATCTTTGAATCACTCTATGAAGAAAAGATAGCGGCCATAGGGGAAGCCGGCCTATTCATCAAGTCGGGGAGCAACATGGCAGCCAAGGGGCAAGAAGTTCCATTCAATTACAAGTCAGACCAACACCGAGAATCCTTCGTGGCTTCTTATTCCCAAGCTGCCGTTCCCAGCCAGCGTCTGGCGATTCAATTGTATCTGCAGACATTCTTCTCCGCGTGGCCTGAGTACAGGGCCTCAGGGCACGAACGCTATGTCTCCTGCTTCCTTCCGCACATCATCATTCACAATGAATCCATGCAGCGGTTGCTGCGCGATTTTCCCGATCTGTTGCTGGTCAACCTCATCCGTTCACCAGACACCTGGCTGGCGTCGCTTGTCAATCATATTAAACTTGACCTTAATGAAAAGACAGAAGTTCTCAAGAATCTAGAGCGTTGGCGCCTCTCGATAAAGAAGATCATGCAGCTCCAGGAAAATGCATCAGTTCAATCTTTTGTCAGTTCGTATGAGGCCATTGTGAGCCGGCCGCGAGAAGAAATGCTGCGTTTCTGCCAGCTTGCTGGTCTGAATTTCGAACCTGCCCTTTTACTCCCCACTGTCGGGGGGTTTCCGGTACTGCCCAATTCCAGTTACCAGCGCACCTCCTCGGGCATCAACACTGACTCACTTCGCTTGAAAGAGCCGCTGCCGCCTACCGTAGAGTCCTTGGTGCACGATCGCTACCTGCCGATTTACCGCAAAGCACTCAAGCGTGCTGGAGCGCCGGTCATATCCTTATAATATTATACCGCTTCGGGATCTCCGAGGATCTGTCTTAGCCTCCCTAATCAATTCAGTTGCATCATGACCGCCACTCCCCCCGTTTCCAACAAGCAGGACATCGTCAAATCCTTGGTTGCTTATTCCAAGGGAAAAATCCTCGAGGCCGAGGTCAGGCGCGAGCCATTCCCGCATCTCATGGTTGAAAAGCTGATGCCCAAGGGCCTGCTGGACTCCGTCAACCAGTTCTATCCAAGTCTCAACCAGATGAATGCCATGCCGCGGGAGCGCACTGGCAACCCCTATGCCCACGAGTATCGACGACTGTTCCCGCTCAACCCCAGTTCCCTTTCCAGCATGGAGAAGGAGCAGCGCCGTTTCTGGAAGTTGTTCGCTTCCTACATGGAGTTTCTCGCACCTAAATTGTTCAAGGCGTTGCCGGAGCCTCCCGAAGGTCAGCGTTACACAACCGCTGAGCGAAGTGAGATTCGTGCCCGCATCGATCTCTGGTCCGATCGTGGCGGCTACCAGATCACGCCGCACACCGACGCCCCTCACAAGCTTGCCACGTTCCTCATTTACTGCACGGAAGACACCTCGCTTGCAGGAGAGGGAACTTCCATCTACCGGCCCAAGCAGGAAGGGTTCAAGTCCTGGAGCGGTCGGCAATTCGAGTTTGAACAGTTTGAAGAGGTCTATCGCACTCCCTACGCTGCCAACAGGGTCTTCGGCTTCCGCAAGACCGATCAGTCGTTCCACGGCAAGGCCCCCGTCGCCGAATCGACCACTGATCGGCGTGTCATCGCCGTGACTGTGCAGACCAGCGAATCCTTCGTGAAGTGATTCTCACGGAGCGAATTCTCTGGGCTCACCTTCCGAAGACGGCAGGAACCACAACAGACCTGCTGTTTCAATGCAGCGGTTTGCCGCTGCTCTGGCGTGATTCCCAGGACTCTCCTACGAAGCACTGGCCGCCCCAGGACCATGTGGAGCTTGCGCCTCTGCTGCTCACCCCACGTGTACGGGTGGTCAATTTTCGCCGTCTGCCCTGGTGGTTGCTGAGCAACCACCATCACAAAATCCAGGCCATGGCGCTCGACCCTGCCATTCAACAGATGCAATCTGGGCTGTTCTATCGCCATAAACAGCAGGCCTGGCTGCCGGCAGATTGGTGGCTGGAACGTTTTGGTGTTGACGACCAGTGGTGCTTCCTCCGCGTTGAGCACCTCAAGGTTGATTTCTTGGCGCTACTCAAGCGTCATCAACCGATTGGCCTGCGATCCCAGCTGAGGATCGCGCTCACCCGCAGCCGCAATCGGCTGAGCTACGACCGACGCCTGTCCAAGTGGTTCAGCCCTGAGCAACTGCGCCTCATCTATGCCACCAATCCCCGCTGGGCCGCCATCGAGCAGCGGATCTACGGTGACTTACTTGCCTGATCACCATGTCCCCTTTTCATCCTGAGCACGGCATTCTGGATTTCGCCGCCCAATTGGGCTGGGGGCAGCTGATCCGGGGGCCCCTAGAGCCCGGACTCTCCGCTTTGCTCGAGCCCGCCGGTCGTCAGAATCATGCCCCGCAGCTCTGCTGGCTGCCTGATGGCCCCCTGGCTTGCGTCTGGATGGCGGGAGACGGGGAAGGGACTGCTGGCATGAGTGTCTATCTCAGCCTGTTGCAGCAGGACTCCGCGACGTGGACGGAACCACAGCTGATTTCCCAGGATCCCTCGCGTTCAGAGCAGAACCCGCTGCTGTTCAGCACGGCTGACGGGACTCTTCATCTGATCCACACCGCCCAGAACGTTCGCCGTCCTGGCGACCCGCCGCCGGAACCAGGCAGCACGTTCTCGATGCAATGGACGGCGCGCCTGCGTCATCAGATCTTGTTGCAGGGCCAGCAGCAATGGAGCGATGCCAGCGATTTGCTTCCGGATCCCAGCTTCTGCCGTAATCCCCCGCTGGCCTGCCCGGACGGTACCTGGTTGCTGCCGATCTATCGGAGCCTTGAGGCAGGAGGTGTGTTCGGCCACGACCACAGCCTGATGTTGAGGCTGGACCCGCAGGGCCAACCCCTGGCTGAGCCCGCTGCGGTGCCTGACAGCACGGGCCGCGTGCATGGGTCCCTGGTCCAGGGTTCCTCCTCGGGTGTTTTGCTGCAGTTCTTCCGCAGCCGACTGGCCGATCGCGTGTACCGCTCCGTCAGCACCGATCACGGTCACAGTTGGGCTCCACCGCACCCGGTGCCCCTGCCCAACAACAACAGTTCGATCCAGGCTGTGCGCCTGAGCAGCGGCCGGCTCGCCCTGATCTTCAACCGCTTCGGCCTTGACACTGAACAGGCGCCGGCCCGCGAATGGGGAGAGGCCAACTGGCCCCGAACCCGTTGGCCCCTTTCGATCGCGCTTAGTGAGGACGACGGCCTGAGCTGGCCCTGGATTCGTGACATTGACCACGGCGAAGGCTTCTGCGGCACCGCCAATTGGTTCGCCAATGGTCAGCTGGCCTATCCGAGCCTGTTGGAAGGGCAGCCGGGTGATCTGCATATCGCCTACTCCTGGGGCGGCCGTGCTGCCATCCGTTATCGCCTTCTGCATGAACAGGACATCCTGGGCCTTGCACCAGGCCCCTGACCCAGTCGCCAGCTGTGCCCCATTCCCCCGTGCCGCTGCTTTCTCCAGACAGCGTTCTGTTCATCAGCCTGGATTCCTGCCGTTTTGACACCGCGCAGGCGGTCGCGACACCGGCTCTTGATGGTGTCGGGCCCATGCATCGGGCCCATGCTCCCAGCTACTTCACCTATGGCAGCCATGCAGCCTTCTGGATGGGCTTCACCCCCGGGGTGCCTGGCTGCGACCGCCCGTGGCTGAACCCCAAGCGGGGCAAGCTGTTTCGAATGCTCTACGGCGGCACAGAAAAGCAAGCCGAACCCGGTAGCTTCCAGCTGCAGGGTCCGAATCTGGTCGAGGGGTTCCGGCGCCTGGGGCACCGGACCATCGGCAGTGGCGCTGTGGCATGGTTCGACCCTGAGACGGAAACCGGCGCTCAGCTCGGCGCCCCCTTCGATCGCTTTCAGTTCACCGGCAACACCTGGAGCCTGGCCCGACAGCTCGAGTGGATCACCTGCGAGCTGGCCGATCTGCCAGCTGGCCAACCGGTGTTCCTGTTTCTCAACGTGGGGGAAACCCACGTGCCCTACTGGTTTGAGGGGGCTTCATGGCCGCGGTGGCCCAGCCCCTGCGTTCCTTTTGGCGGTGCGGGTTGCTCGGCCCGCGAAAGCCGGAGGCGGCAGCGCGCCTGCCTGGCCTGGGTCGACCGGCAACTGCAGCCTCTGCTCACCCGTTTCGCCGCAGCCACGATCCTGGTCTGCGCCGATCATGGTGACTGCTGGGGTGAATCCGGCCTCTGGGAGCACGGCGTCAGCCACGCTGCGACGCTCACTGTGCCGCTCTGGCTGCGGGTACGCGGCCATCCGATTCGTGGCCGTCGCCCTCTCATGCAGGCAATCCCCAGTCGATGCCGTACCGCTCTCGCATGGCTGCGGCGGTGGGCGCCAGTTCGTGCCTGAGGCGCGTCCTGATCGCATCGGGCACAGCGTCGGCTTCACCACGTCCAGCGTTGGCCACCGGCAGGGGGGGCATCGAATAGGGCGACAGCCCAAGAAACTCCAGCAAGCGCGACCAGATGAGTTGAGGCTGCTCGAACAGGTCCTCGCTGCGCAGCACCAGCAGCTGCGTCGGTCGGAACAGCGATTCATAGCGCGCCAGCTGAATGTCGTAGCGGCTGCGGCTCACGTAACTGTGCTTCTGATGGCTGTAATCCAGGCTGCCGGGCTGGCTCAGACGCTGCTCGGCCCCTTCAAGCCGCCCGGCTTCAGCGTCGAGCGCCGCTTCCAGTTCCAGTGACTCAAAACCCAGCCGCCTGGCGTGAAAGTACTGGGACAGGGCCCGCTTCACCGGATCCCGCAACAGCACGATCAGCCGTGCCTCGCTCTGGTGGCGCCGGATGCTGCCAGCGGCTCGTGGATGGAACAGGTAGTACGGCGTGATGTCGCCACACAGCTGATGAGGTGCTGCAGCTTGGTAGTGCGCCGCATACCAGCTGAGTGGTTCATGGTCATGAAGAGAGTGGTAATGCACCTCCTTGCAGGCCGGCAGGAACACCTCGGGATGGGCTGCAAGCAGACGATGCAGGGTGGTGGTTCCCCCCTTCTGGGTTCCGAGCCCGAGGAACCGGGGCAGGCAGGCCGCAGGGGGAGGCAACGGATCCGCGGAGGCGCAATGCGTTTCTTCCATCACGGCTCAGGTGCAGGGAAGGCGACGCATGGTGCGCAGCCCTGTCCAGCACAGCAACCGGATCAGGGCAGGACGACATCCCGAGCAGCGCTGCGGGGGCAGGCAGGCGATGGCTCTCACGATCGGCAGGACATCAGCAGGGCATCCTCCTCAGGCGAGCCCGCCGTCACGATCGGGATCCTTGCCCATTCGCACCACGCCAACAGGGCAAGGGCCCGAGCATCATCCGGGGCTGGCGGCGCGTCGAGCCACATCCAGCACGCCTGGCTGCCGGCCAATCGTTCCAGCCACTCAGCCGCAGCGGCGGGGGCGTCCGCGAGTGCCTGCAGCCGGGAGTCCAGCAGGATCGGCTCGCCGTAACCGCTGTCTCGCAGGCGGGCGAGAGCGCCTGTCCGCAGCTGGCGCGCCTCGCTTGAGCCTGCAGCCAGCATCAGCAGACGACTGTTCCCAGGCGGACGGCCCGAGCTGCTGTCCTGAACCGGGACTGCCGGCCAGACGGCTTGCAGTCCGAATCCCCTCAGATAGGCGCGCAGCGTGGGACGGCAGTCCAGGATCAGGCTCGCCCCGGCGAGGAGTCGCAACCAACCAGCCTGGTGATGGGGCCTGGGCCAGGCGAGATTGAGCAGAGCTGTCCCTGCCGGCAGGGAAGCCCCCCGCTCCAACAGCTGATCAAGCACAGGCTCGCTCAGGGCCAGCAGCAGCGGCGGCTGGTCCGGCCCCCGGCTGCGCAGGTCCGATAGCAGCGTCTGCGGATCGGGCAGAGCGCGGCTCCGCTGCTGCTCGGCACCGACCAGCCTGGACAGCAGGGGTGCGACCCAGTCGCACTGCAGCCACCAGCAACCGAGGCCCTTGGCCGCCAGCGCCCCCTCATCGGCACTGTCGCCCCCCCATGGCTTGACATCAGGGCAGTGGAGCAACCAGCGAAGCGCCAGGTTGACATCATCCTCAGGCCAGTCGAAGAACCGCTCGCCGATCTCCCGCCATCCCAGCGGTCGTCGATCACCCTCCCAGGACGGCGATGTCACCCAGCTTGGCGCTGCCGACTCAGCAGATCGAAACAAAGGTGGGTAGAGGGCCTGGACAGGCTCAGGCATGGGCTGAAGCCTGTCGCAGGGTGCCGCGCATCCCAACGAACTCAGCCATTGCGGATGGGGATAGGGATTGATGCGCCGATCAGCGGCACGGTTGAGATAGCCCAGGATCGGATGCGCTCCGCCGGCTCCGAGGGTGCCGCAGCGTCGCTGGTACTGACGGCAGGCGAACCAGGGATGGGGGTCGAGAGGCAGCAGATCGGGATCGAGCAGGTGGCGGAACAGGTCATCGGCGTGCCGAAGCCGTGGCAAACCCAGACGCTCGCGCTCCCGGTTGAGATAGGCAGGAGAAATGAGCGGATGGGGCCGCAGATCAGGATGGGAGGTGAAGCGACGCCGGAACAACCTCAGACTGGGGCTCCCCAGCTGGCTTTCCAGGCAGGCTGGGTCAAGAGCAGCCCCCAGACGCCAGCGCACCCAGGGTGTGCGTAGGCCAAGCAGCTGCAGGTTGGTCCAGGCCTTGCGCGCGACGTGGCGGGTGTTCAGCGTGAGCGTGGCAAGGCTGGCCTGCGCAAACCCAACACGAGCTGGTGGCGTCGCGAAGGCCAGGAGCACGTGCAGAGCCCGCAGTCCGGGATCCACGGCAGGGAGCTGCGACTGCCCGCCGTGGTTGAACTCCGGCCGGATCCGTGCCAGGGACGCCCGGAACTGCTCCGCTCCGGGCTGCAGCCCCAGGAAGGCCGACAGACGGCTCAGCTGCCGCTGCGCCTCGTGCGGGTGAAGCCAGGCTTCGTAGCGCGCCACACAGGCGGGAAGATCACCCAGGTGTCGCAGCATGGCGCGGTAGTGACCGAGCCAGAGCCGCTGGGCACGGCTCCAGTCCATGCCGACAATGGGACCATCGCGCCAGACCAGCGACCAACACACATCTCGCGGATCGCGCAGGCAGATCACGACCCGCAGGTGCAGTCCCAACCTCCGACAGGACTCGCGCCATGCTGGTAGCAGCAGGGAAGAGCGGGGATCCTTGATCGCCAGAGTCGCCTCACGATGGCTGCAGAGCGTCTCGAGGTAGGAGGTGAGCCACTCGACATGGGCCCGGTAGACGGAGCTGCGCTGCAGCGAGACGGGCAGGCCATGGCTGGCCCTTTCCGTTGGCCACCAGTAGCCGAGATCCTGCAGCAGGCGCTCCTGGTGGTCGACCACCGTGCGGTTTTCGAAGTAACCGGTCGGGTTGGATGCATCGGCGGCGATCAGATCGCCAGGGAGCTCAACCCCCAGCCCCTGCAGCAGGGAGGCCGTCAGGGAGGTGCCGCTGCGGTGCATGCCTGTACACAGGACAAGCTGCGGATTCATGGTTTGCCAGCCCGCAGAGGGGGACGGGGGGAGAGACGGCCCACCAGCCTCGTCAGGCCGGGTCGCCCAGCTGCCGTTGTGACGGGCGGATCCGGTTGCAGCAGGGGCAGACACCAGTGGGTGACCGGCACCATCTTGGGACATCCGCGGTCGGCAGACCCTTCGACAGGTTGCTGTCGTCGCGTCTGGTTGAGAAGCATGACGCCATGCCTGATCCGTCAAAACGCCTCAGGGTGATTGTCCTGGCTGAGGCATCAGCCAGTCATCAGCCCGCATGCGGTGTTGGTGCAGCGGCTGTGCAGGTCACTCACAGCAGGCTGGATGCTGGACGCGACGGATGCAGGCCCGGCCCCCGAGGGCCTGCTCGGCCCGATCAGGAGGTGCATCGGGGGCAACCACCGCAGCCTGGCCGGACCCGCCCAGAGCCCCTTGTCACCCTTCGTCCCAACCCGTGTGGCGATCCGCCACGATCGTCTGAGCTGGAAGGGCACAGGCAGATTTGACGGAGGGGGGCTCCGTGGTGCATGCTTCACATGTCGTCGGGCTCCGGCGACCGGGGCTGCCTTCAACGTCAGTCTTTGCGGATGTAGCTCAGTGGTAGAGCATCTCCTTGCCAAGGAGAGGGTCGAGAGTTCGAATCTCTTCATCCGCTTTTATTTTCACTCTCCGACGTCCGACACTTTTTTTGTCGAAAGATCTTCTTGGGCTGCGAACGATTCGTGTGTACCGACAAGACTGATTCGGCACGCCACATTGTCTCGATCTGGAATCAGGGCTTGACTCGCATCGCAAGCTTAATTAGCTCATGCATCCCAATCCTGCGAGAACTGCCTCCGGGATCGTTGGCTTGAGATCAGGATTGGGAGCTGTCAGGTCGCGATGTGGCAACGAATTCAGGCCATGCCCGCAGTCGCAGCAGATCCCGAGCCTGACCTCAGCAGCCCGCAGATGAGGTCATGGCCGTCTGCGGGGATGCCAGACCAGCAGCTGCTGGCGATGCGTGCTTTCAAATCCGAGCCGCCGATAAAAGCCTGCGCCGTTGGTGGTCATCAAGTACACACGCTCCACCTTCCGCACGGCTGGAGCCCGCAAAAGCTCTTCCACCAGTCGACGTCCGAGGCCTTGCCCCTGCTGGGGTGCGGCAACCACCACATCCCAGAGGACGGCCCGGAATATGCCGTCACTCGTGGCTCTTCCGAAACCCACTAGCCGCTCCCCCTGCCAGGCGCTCACCGCAGCCTGACTGCCGCGCAGCATCGTTGCTAGCTGACGGTGTTGACGCTGGTTGGCCCAAAAGCTGTGCTGCTGCAACAGGCGCCGTAACTGCTCGAGCTTGCCAGGCAGCAGGCGCAACCGCAGCCCGCCGTGGCGATGAAGGATCACGCGGATCGCCACTGCAGATCCTGGAGAACTGCTTGAGCCCAAATTCTCAAATTACATCACCGCATGCCCGATCCTCGGGCCTCAGGGATGCACGCTGGCCCTGGAAGGGGGGCTCTGCGCCAGGGGCTCAGCACCAGGGCCAGTGCGGCGGGCTGCGCGCTCAGTAGGCTGCCTCTCTGATTCGGTAGGTCGCGACCCAATGCTCAAGGTGCTGCTGGGTGATCCCAATGCCCGCAAGCTGAAGCGCTACCAGCCGATCGTCTCCGATATCAACCTCCTGGAAGAGGAGGTGTCGCCTCTCAGCGACGACGAGCTGCGCAGCCTCACCGCTGAGTTCCGCCAGAAGCTCGAGAATGCCCGCGCCAGCGGCGGCAGCGCCGAGGCCCAGCTCGCCCGTGAGCGGCAGTTGCTCGATGAGCTGCTGCCTCAGGCCTTCGCCGTGGTGCGTGAGGCCGGCCGGCGCGTGCTCGGCATGCGCCACTTCGATGTGCAGCTGATCGGCGGCATGGTGCTGCACGACGGCCAGATCGCCGAGATGAAGACCGGCGAGGGCAAGACGCTGGTGTCCACCCTGCCCGCCTACCTCAACGCCCTGACCGGCAAGGGTGTGCACGTGGTGACGGTGAACGACTACCTGGCCCGGCGCGACGCCGAGTGGATGGGGCAGATCCACCGCTTCCTGGGCCTGTCGGTGGGCCTGATCCAGCAGGACATGGATCCTGCCAGCCGGCGCCGCAACTACGGCTGCGACATCACCTACGCCACCAACTCGGAGCTGGGGTTCGATTACCTGCGCGACAATATGGCCGCTGACATCAGCGAGGTGGTGCAGCGGCCGTTCCAGTACTGCGTGATCGACGAGGTCGATTCGATCCTGGTCGACGAGGCGCGCACCCCCCTGATCATCTCT